>DATIYT010000034.1:0-19577 GCA_035517495.1 Allostellaceae bacterium
CGGCGCCTATGGAGTCGGCATCGCCGACGCGTTCCAGAAGCAGGCCGCCAAAATCGGCATCAAGGTGCTCGGACGCGATCAGCTCAACCCGAGAGATCCCGACTACACTACAATTCTGACGAAGATAAAGGCGCTCAATCCCGACATGCTCTATTACGGCGGCGTGGCGCAAGCTGGCGTCAAGCTCGCGAAGCAGGCCTATGACATCATCCCGAACGTGATCAAGGCCGGCGGCGACGGCGTTCAGGGCGCAAGTTTCTTCAAGGGCGTTGGCTTCCCGGCGGTGCAGGGCTGGTACTCGACCAATGCTGGCCCCGAGCTGGTGCGCGATCCTAAGACGCAGGCGTGGGTGAAGCGCTTTACCGAGGCGTACGGCAGGGGGCCGTCCGACTATTCCTTTACCGCATATGACGCGACGCTTGTGGTCATCGACGCCGTCAAGCGCGTGGTCGAGGCGAAGCAACCCGTTACCCGCGACACCGTCCGTGATGCGATCCAGAGCACGAAGCTGATGACTCTGCAGGGCGAAGTCGCGTTCGACAAGAACGGCGACATCGTCAACAAGGTCGTCAGCGTCTACGAGTACAAGCGCGACCAGAGCAAGCCCGAGGATGACTACGACGCAAACCAAATCTATGTCGGCGTTGCGCCAGAGGCTCCGCAGGCGTAAGAAGCGCTCAAGGTCAGCGACGGCGCCATCAGGACTTCGAGCGGACTCATCGGCCGCCAGCGCGCGTCAAATGCGAGAAAGACAATAGCCAACATCCTTCTCGAGACGCGCGCGGGTGGGCTTCCTGCGCCGAGAGTATCTCGGTCCTGAGGCAAAATCTCCCGGCGCTGGGCGTGGCTCATGTCGCGCAAAATTGGAAATCTGAAATGGCAGCACTCGCGGGCCGGCGCGGCAGGGTGGGGAGACGCCCAGTGCAATCGGCGGTAACCCCACCGTACTAACTGGCGAGGGCGCGCTTTGATTCCGCGTGAACACAACGCCCATCTTGCCACAATTCGAATTGATCATACGAGCCCATGCTTACGAGGATTAAGCGGCAAAGCTCTATGGCCTCCACCTCGTTAAGCGACGCATCGATTTCGTCGACGGACTCGATGTTGCCAGTCCGATTCAAGAAGAAGCATTGCCATGACATCGTCGTCTGACCTCTGTTCGACAATTCCGTCACCGTCAATTTCGACCTCCGGCGACACGGTCAGAAAGTGGCGCTAGGCGACGAAATAACACACGTTAATTCGCCTTAATCCGCCGTGCAACGGCGCCTCATGTCACGTTCGCATTCGAAGCCGAACGATGCCTTCGAGCGGTCGGGAGCTTGACACTCGAGTTTCGAGGCACGACCTATAGTCCATGTCGATCCCAAACTTCTTTCTTATTCTTGGCGTTGCGATGACCGGCGGCATGATTGGCGGGGCCGTCTTTTGGTTCCTTGCGTCGTCGTCAATGGAGTTGTGGCGTAAGACCCGGCGCTGAGAGGAACGGCTGACGGGCCAGGGGGAGTCGTCTCCATCTCGACTTGAATGCCGATGGCGACGACGCGATTGGGTGGGATCTTGTGAAAAGCCGTCGCGCGCATAGCGTTGCGCCAGAGGAAGCCAAAAGTTGCGTCCGCAGCCTCGCGAGTCCAGATGTGCCGGGGGCAAGGACCACCTCTTCATGTCCGAGGTAAAAGGTCGCCTCGCTCGGCTCAATCGCAAGGCCGAAGCGCTCGCACAACCGCAGTGCCACAGGCACGTTTGGCGTCTGCATAAAGTCGTAACGAACGATCGCGCGATGGAATCCAAGATTCAAATTCTCCACTTCGAGGCGGTCGCCGCTCATTACACGTGGCTTATCTTCAGTCACCACGGTGACTAGGATGACCCGCTCATGAAGGACCCGATTGTGCTCGAGGTGGTGGAGGAGCAGCGCTGGCGTTTCGGAGGTACTGGACGTCATGAAAACGGCCGTCCCGGGAATGCGAGCAGGTGGATCTTTGGCGAGCCGCAGTAGGAGCTTTTCCATGGGCTCCCGGCTCTCGCGCGTCACCGCTTTCAGCCCCTGCATCCCGCTACGCCAAATTTCGATGACGGTAAACACGATAGCCGCAATGACCAATGTACACCATCCGCCATCCACAAATTTGACAGGTTGGCGGCCAAGAACGCGACATCGACGATCAAGAATATCGCACATAGTGCGGTCGCCGCGACTCTGGGCCATCCCCAACGCAGAGCCACGAAGAACGCGAGGGTAGTCGTTATCAACATTTCGCTCGACACTGCGAGTCCGTAAGCAGACGCAAGATTGTTCGATGCCTGGAAACTCGAGACGAGCGGAACGGTCGCCATCATCAGCAACCAATTAGCGACCGGGATGTAGATCTGGCCGATTTGCTCTGGATCCGTCTGGATTACGTGCATACGCGGGAGATTGCGCGGGCCTCACTCAACCCGAACCCCCAATTTCTCCGCCGGCTTGCCGATTGTCTGTGTCAAAAGCACAAGCCTTGCATCCGAGCCTCACTTGGATCGCGAGTTCTGGGCTGATGTTAGATGCAGAGGCAGTTCCTTTCCAGGGCGGCTGCCGCAGACGCATCAGGCCCTTGATGTACGTGGCCCTTGCCGAGCTCTCCTTGAAACGGGTCGAGGTTCCGCTGCGCCTTTCCCAAGGATCTCGACGGAGTTGGCTCCGGGACGCTGAGGACACGCGACCTGCGTTTAAGGGATTTCATGAACGGATTTTCACGAGCACCCCGGGAGATTCGACGCTCGCACGATCCAATATCAACATAGGTTGAAGAAGGCCTTGGGTACCCTTCCCCGATCTCCCGATTTCGCGATTGTCGGGAGGAGTGAGCCTAACGCGGGATCTCTTCCAGCTGATATTCGCATGGCATCTGGACGCATGCGGTTGCATTGGCGGGGCGCGTCGCATAATTCGATAGAGACGGCGAGAAAATCCGCAGCTTGGCGGTTTGAATGAGAGGTGGGCCACGCTCGATGATCACAAAACTTCCGGCCCTGGAGCCGGTCCGGATCCGTTCGAGGACGGCGAGCGCGCCATCGCCGCGAAAGTGGAGAATGGATCCAAGGTTCGACAGGGGTCGGCCCCGAAAGCGACGGGCACGCGGCGCCGCCGCATCATTCGGCTCGTGGCTTTCATTGCGGTGCCGATCCTGCTGGCAATAGGCATTTATTATAGTGTGATTGGCAGCGCCTATGTGGTCACCGACGACGCCTACGTTTCTTCCGACATCGTAGCGGTCTCGACGGATGTTTCGGGGATCGTCAAGGAAGTCGACGTTGCGGACAATGAACGCGTCGAAGCCGGGCAAGTACTCTTCAAATTCGACGATCAGCCATTTCGGCTCAAACTGACGGAAGCGCAGGCTCAGCTCGGCAGCGTCCGCGACGACATCAATGCCCTCAAAGCGAAATATCACGAGATCGAGGCGCAAATCGGGCAAACACAGGCGAAACTCGCCTATGACCAGTTGGAACTGCAGCGGCAGCAGACGCTATCGCGGCAGCGTGTGGTCTCGCAAGAAACGCTCGATCGGGCCAACCTGGATGTGGCCACGGATCACGAAGCATTGCGGGGGCTGCAAGCGCAATTGGCCGCGACGGCCGCCAGTCTCGCGGGCGATCCCAATATTCCAGTGGAGCAACATCCGGATTATCTCAAGGCGCTGGCGCAGCGCGACGAGGCCGCACGCGAACTCAAGGACAGCGTCGTCAGAGCGCCGTTCGCCGGATTCGTAACGAACGTTCCGTCATTACAGCCTGGCATGTATCTGACGGCGTCGACACCTGCGGTCAACGTCGTTGCGACCCAGCACGTGTGGGTCGAGGCACAGCCGAAGGAAACCGATCTCACCTACGTCCGGCCCGCACAACCCGTCACCATCACCGTCGACACCTACCCGGAATGGACTTGGTACGGCGTGGTTCAAAGCGTCAGCCCCGCCAGCGCCTCGGAGTTCTCGCTCCTTCCCGCAGAAAACACGAGCGGCAATTGGGTGAAGGTTGTGCAGCGGATCCCGGTGCGCATCCGCATCGATACGAAGAACAAGGCTATGCCGGTGCTCCGCGCGGGCATGAGCGTCGAGGTCTCGATCGCCGTCGGCGAGCACGGGGGCTTGCCTGGGGTTCTTGCGTCGATATTCGGATTGGGCGGGCGGCCATGATGGCCGGGCGCGCGCAGCCAGTGGCAAAGCCGTCCATTGTCCTTGCCATCACGGCTTGCGTCGGATTGGCGACGATCATGCAAGCGCTGGACACGACAATTGCGAACGTTTCGCTTCCCTATATCCAAGGCAGCGTCTCCGCGAGTTCCGACCAGATCGAGTGGGTCTTGACCTCGTACATCGTGGCGGCTGCGATCATGACGCCGCCGACCGGCTACTTGGCAGGACGGTTCGGCCGCAAGCGGCTGTTTCTCGCGTCGATCGCGGGATTTACGGTTGCCTCAATGCTCTGCGGGGTCGCCCATTCCCTGTTCGAGATCGTCTTCTTCCGCCTTGTTCAGGGTGCCTTCGGTGCGGCGTTGGTACCGCTCTCGCAATCGGTGCTCATCGACACATTTCCGCACGAGCGTCAGGGTTCGGCGATGGCTTATTGGGGAATGGCCGTGATGTTGGGGCCGATCCTCGGTCCGGTGCTTGGAGGCTGGCTCACGGAGAACTACAGCTGGCGCTGGGTCTTCTTCATCAATGCGCCGATCGGTCTGCTCGCCTTCGTAGGCATGACGATCTTTCTGGAGGAGACGTCCAGAACAGAAACGCACCTCGACTGGTTCGGATTCGCAATGCTAAGCGTGGCGATCGGAGCCCTGCAAATCCTCCTGGACCGCGGCGAGCAGCTCGACTGGCTCGGGTCGAGTGAGATCGCGATCGAGGCGTTGGTCAGCGTGGGAGCCCTCACGCTCTTTCTAGTTCAAATCCTGACGGTGGATGCTCCTTTCGTGAAGCCCGCGCTATTTCGCGATCGCAATTTCGTTGCGGGCAGCATGGTCGTCTTTATCGTGGGCGTGACGTTCTTCGCGCCGTTGGCACTCCTCCCTCTCTATCTTGAGGAGTTGATGGGCTATCCGATCATGACCGCGGGGATCGTCATGGCTCCCCGTGGGATCGGCACGATGATCGCGATGATGCTGGTCGGGCCGCTAGTGGGGCGTATCGACACTCGTCTTTTGCTTGCGGTCGGCCTCGGCCTAACCGCCTGGGCGCTCGGCGACATGAGCCTCTGGACGCCGGACGTCTCGGCGTGGACCGTCGCCGTCAACGGCGTCATCCAGGGCGGCGGCCTTGGTTTCCTCTTCGTACCCTTGAGCGCGACCGCGCTCGCTACATTGCCTTTGCAGCTGCGAACCGAGGGAGCGGGAATTTACAACCTCGCGCGCAACATTGGATCGAGCATCGGTATATCGATCGTCTCGGCCCTTTTGGTAACCAACACCCAAGTCAATCACGCAGAGATCGGGCAATACGTCACCCGCTTCAATCGACAATTCGAAATGCCGCAAATCGCCCATTTCTGGAGCCCGCTGACCGCATCCGGTAGGGCGATGCTGGACGCTGCCGTGACGCGACAGGCCGAGATCATCGCGTTTTCCGATGACTTCAAGCTGATGATGCTCGTCGCCCTGGCGGCAGTGCCGCTACTGCTCGTCGTCCGGAGGACGGCCCGCGACCCCGGGAGGGACGGTTCGGTTCACGCCGGAGTTTGACCGATCGTACTCGTCATTCACTCACGACGTTCAGAATTCGTCGTTGGAAGGGATAACTGCGGGGCGATGCAGCCACCTCGATTTGTCCATTCCTGGCGTCGCGATCGAGCCGGTCGACGACTTCGAATCTTCGGCGCGACCGGATCGCGCAAACCGTGCGGGCGATAAGCCAATCATACGCGAGGTCCTCCTCACATCGCAGGAATCACGAAATGTACGCCAAGGCGCCCCGCTCCTTCCGGCGAACCAGGACATGTCCCTGCGGGCGAGAAGCCCTTTAAACAACGCGGCGTCATGACTACATCCGGAACCAGATGGGGGGTCCACACCCTCGCGCGAGACGCGCATCGGCAAAATGGACGGATCAACCCCAGTATCGACCGGTGACGTAGTCACAGAGGCAGAGGCCAAGGCACTAAAGAAAGCGGAAGAGCCGGTCAATCCAGCTGATCGCGCAGAACGGCGATCGTGGAGGGCATCGGCCTTGTTGATCGTGGTGGTGAGCCTCCTCTGGTGGGGCATCATCGCAGCCATCCTTTGCCTTTCCATATAGCCCCCAATCGCCGCTTCTGAAGAAATGGGATGCGCTCCCGTGCTGTTTGCAGCAGTGACCGTATGCGAAGCGTTCTTGCGCCCGAATAGCGCGAGGTCGCGGACTCTTTATGCCGGGGCCAGAGGCGGACGGCAGCGAGATAAAGCGCGGTGAGGAAGTTGGAGGCGTGCCGCGCTTGGCATCGCAGGTCTTCTCAGCCAGCAGGGTGGCCTCCGCGCGTTGACGGCTGAGCAGCTTGGCGGCAATGCGGCAATCGGCCGGAGCGCGTCCTAGCGTCGAACGCGTCTCTTCCCCTTCTTCGCGAGAATGACTAGTTGCCCCGTCGATCACGCGGGTTGGCCAGGAAATCCATCAGCTCGGCCTTGTGAGGTCGCCTGCCGAGACTTACCAAGAATTAATGTGGCGACGGAGGGTCAAAAATCGGCGGGCCTATATATTATCAAAATATATACGCGAGCACGAAGAGCGGCGCGCATTGGCGACGCCTCGCTCGCGCCTTAGGGGATTTCCCCGCCTGTCGTGCCATTTGCCACGGTCCCTGGCGCTAGTCTTACCGCGATGAACAAAGGTCCTCAGGCACTGCGTAACCAAAGAGGCAATGCGATGAACGATGCGGCCATCACCAAGTTCGGCGAATCGCTGCGTGGTCAGGTCATTGGACGCTCGCATCCGGATTACGAAGAGAGGCGCAAGCTCTACAACGGGATGATCGATAAGCGACCCAGTATGATTGCGCGCTGCGTCGACGCGGCCGATGTGATTGCTGCGGTCAATTTCGGCCGTGATAACGGTCTGCGGATCGCCATTCGCGGCGGCGCGCACAGCGGGCCCGGATTGAGCAGCGTCGATGACGGGCTGGTGATCGATCTATCGCCGATGCGAGGCGTTCACGTCGACCCGCGGGCCCGTTCGGCACGCGTCGCCGCGGGCTGCACACAGGGCGACCTCGATCACGCCACGCACGCCTTTGGGTTGGCGACGCCAGCTGGGATCATTTCGACGACGGGTGTCGCCGGCCTTACGTTGAGTGGAGGCCACGGCTACCTCTCGCGCAAATATGGTCTGACGATCGACAATCTCATCGAGGTCGATGTCGCGCTGGCCGACGGCAGCTATGTTACGGCGAGTAGAGAAGACAATTGCGATCTCTTCTGGGCGCTGCGTGGCGGCGGCGGCAATTTTGGGGTTGTAACCAGCTTTCTGTATCGGCTGCATCCCGTGACCACCGTTTTTGCCGGACCGATCGCTTGGGATCAGCGCCATGCGCGCACAATCATGCAGCACTACCGCGAATTTCTGTTGGGGGCGCCCGAGGAGCTTGGAATCTTTCTTGGCCTAAAGAAGGTCCTGTCCTCGGCGCCATTCCCGCGGGAGCTATGGGGCAAGCCAATCTGCCTGCTGATGACTTGCTATGTGGGTCCGGAGGATGCCGGAAAGAAAGCCTTGGCTCCGCTTCTCGGCGGATTGCCCGAGCCGTGGTTCAACTGGACGGCAACGATGCCCTATCCCGCCTTGCAGAGCATGTTCGATCCGCTCTATCCGAAGGGTATGCAGTGGTATTGGCGGGGCGACTTCGTCAAGACTTTGTCGGATAAGGCGATCGACGCTCATTTGAGGCATGCCGAGCATACGCCGAGCGAATTGTCCCTCATGCACCTGTACCCGATCGACGGCGCCGTCCATCGCGTCGGTAAGAACGAGACAGCATGGAACTGCCGTGATGCAACCTGGTCGATGGTCATCGCTGGCATCGACCCGGATCCCCAGAAAGCAGGCCCGATAACCCAGTGGACGAAGGCCTACTGGGAGGACGTGCATGCATTCAATCTCGCCGGCGCCTATCCGAACTTCATGATGGACGACGAGGGTGAACCGCGCGTGCGTGCGGCCTATGGCGATAACTACCCACGTTTGGCCGCCGTGAAGAAGAAATACGATCCATCGAACCTGTTCCGGGTGAATCAGAACATCCGACCGTCATCCTGACAGTGCAAGACGCCGAGGGAGTGCCGCCATGCCAATCTTCATGGATCGCCACGAATTGCCCGGTCTCGGTCAGACGGAGATTGCGGATGCGCACCGTAAGGACCTTCAAATCCAGGGCAAATATGGCGTCAAATACCTGACGTATTGGTGGGATTACGAGCACGGCACCGGCTTTTGTCTGGTCGATGCGCCCGATGCCGCCACGGCTGAGCGCGTGCATCGCGAGGCGCACGGCGCGGTTGCGAATGCCATCATCCCGGTCGATTTGACCGCGGTAGAGGCGTTTCTCGGCCGGATCGGCGATCCGCACGCCAAACACGGGGCTCGGCCGAAGATGGATGCGGGCTTGCGCGCAGTCATGTTCACCGACATCGTCGGTTCGACGGAGATGACGGCGCGCCTCGGCGACGCGGCGGCGCTCGAGCTGGTTCGGGTGCATGATTCGTTGGTGCGTCGCGGCCTTGCGGCGTTTGGCGGGCGCGAGATCAAACACACCGGCGACGGCATCATGGCCTCCTATTCTGTGGCGATCGACGCAATTCGCAGCGCGGCCGATATCCAGCAACGCTTCGCCGCTTTCAACGCCGAGACGTCGAAGGGCCTCAGCGTGCGGATCGGGATTTCTGCCGGCGAGCCGGTTGAAGACCACAACGACCTATTCGGAGTAACGGTGCAACTCGCATATCGGCTGTGTAGCGAGGCGGAGGCGAACGGCATCCTCGTCTCCACTCGCATGCATGAGCTGTGTGCGGAAAAAGCGGCGCATTTTGTGCCGCTCGGAGTGCATCGTCTGAAAGGATTCGCCCAGGATGTTCCGCTCTACCGATTCGAGTGGCGCGGCTTTGAGGGTTGAGTGCAGAGAGGGAGTGGCCGTGACCCGGATCCGCGCCCAGGGGGCATTTCCTAGGACTGAAGTGGGGGACGGTTCTCACCCAGCTTTCTGACCGGCCGCTGCTCCCGACGAGTAAAACGAGGCGTGGTGCTTGCCGGCAGCGTCAAACAACCAAACCGGTTCGTCAGGCACCCAGCCCTGGCTAACTGCCGTCATCGAGCGCGGGAAACTTCGGGAGCAGTTGCGTCATACGAGTTGCCGCCCCAATCGCGGGCGGCATGTCCTTCGCCCCGCATCTACTCTGCGACGGCACACGGGCCTCGCGACCTAGCGCTCGAGGACTGAAGATGACGGACGCATCGAGCAGGGAGGAAAATAGGCCATAGAGCCGAAACGAGGATCAGTCTGTAAGAGTTCCTCGGCCTCAACCTCGTCGCTGCGTCAGAATGAACAGCCGCTGTCGCAGAAAGAGAATTTCGGCGTCACGCGAGGTATGGGATCCCGCATCCAAGGATCTCATCCGGGCTGGGGTTGGTGTGGAGTCCGGCCTCCAGATTGGGCCGGGCCGCCAGTTCGGCGGCATATCAAGCGGAAAGAATGACGCGCGTCATCAGAGCTGCCAGTTTCGGCTTTCTTGATTCAGATGGTTTGGCTCGACCGATCTCGGAATGCGCTCGATCGCACTCGGGCTCTAAATATGGATTGGACGGCCCAGCGCTCTGAGCGCTGCTTCAAGGAAGGCCTCGCTCTGGGTCGGGTGGGCGTGAATCGTCCCGGCAATGTCCTCGAGCCTCGCGCGCATTTCGAGGGCCAGGCTGAATTCCGCCGACAGCTCCGAAACGGCGGACCCCACCGCCTGGATGCCAAGCACGAGGTGATTGTCGGCCCTGGCGACGATGCGGATGAAGCCTCCATCGCTGCCCAAGGTCATGGCGCGACCATTAGCCTGAAGCGGAAATTGACCGGTCTTGATCTCGATGCTGGCGGCTCGTGCCTCCTCAGGCGAGAGCCCGACCGTGACGATCTCGGGATCGGTGAAACAGATCGCGGGAATTGAGACCTTGTCCCAGCCGCGCCTTTCCTCCGCGACGATTTCGGCAACCATCTCGCCTTGTGCCATCGCCCGGTGCGCCAGCATCGGCTCGCCAGTGACGTCGCCGATCGCGTAAACGTCGCGCATCGAGGTTCGGCACCGGTCATCGATGCGGATGAACGGACCGTCCATGTCCAGGTCGATCGCATCGAGCCCCCAGCCCGCGGTTGCGGGCTTGCGGCCAACCGTCACGAGGATCTTGTCGGCGGCGAGCATGATGGTCCGCCCGTCCGACGTATCCACGACGACCAAATCGCCTTCCGGTGCGAGACCTTTCGCCTTTGCCCTCGTGAGCGTTTCGATGCCGAGCTCCTGCATCCGCCTCGCGACGGGCCGCGTCAACTCGGTGTCGTATTGCGGAAGGACTCGCGGCTCCAACTCGGTGACCGTGACCTTCGCGCCCATTTTCGCGAAAGCAATTCCGAGCTCGAGGCCGATGTAGCCCGCTCCCACGACGAGAAGTTTTTCCGGCAATTCCCTGAGCGCGAGCGCCTCGGTGGACGAGATCACCTTGCCGCCGAACGGGAGGAAGGGGAGTTCCACCGCCCGCGAGCCCGTGGCGATCACGACCTGCTCGGCTCTGATCACTTGCAGGCCCGTCTCGGTCTCGACCTCGACCGTCTTGCCGTCGCGGAACCGGGCCCAGCCCTGCACGACTTTCACACCTGCTCTCTTGAGGAGACCCGAGACGCCGCTGTTGAGCCGGCCGACGATCCCATCCTTCCACAGCACCGTCTTGGCGAGATCGAGCGCGGGCTTGCCCGCGGAGATGCCCAGCGGGCTCTTGCCCTCGGCGAACCGCGCGGCCCTCTCATATTCCTCCGCCGCGTGAATGAGGGCCTTGGACGGAATGCACCCGACATTGAGACATGTGCCACCGGGTTTTCTCGCTTCGACCACGACGGTGTTGATCCCAAGCTGACCCGCGCGGATCGCACAGACGTAGCCGCCCGGCCCCGCGCCGATCACCAGAAGCTTGCACGAGATGTCTTTCACGAGCCTCACTCTTCCATGAAGATCAGCGCGGGCGCTTCCAGCAGTGCCTTGATGCGCTGCACGAACCGCGCTGCGTCCCAGCCATCGATCACACGGTGATCGAAGCTCGAGGAGAGATTCATCATCTTACGGGCCACGAACTCGGTACCGCCCCAGACAGGACGCACCACGATCTTGTTGACGCCGACGATGGCGACCTCGGGATGGTTGATAATGGGTGTTGTCACCACGCCACCCATCGCACCGAGCGAGGTGATCGTGATGGTCGAGCCGCTGAGCTCCTCGCGGGTGGCAATTCCCGCTTTGGCGACGTCGGCGAGACGGGTCATTTCCATCGCGCAGCCCCAGAGATCGAGTGCCTCCGCGTGCCGGACGACGGGTACCATGAGGCCCGCCGTAGTTTGCGCGGCGATACCGATGTGGACGCCGGCGTGCAGCTGGATCACGCCCGCCTCGTCGTCGTAGAGCGCATTCAGATTGGGCTGCTCGGCGATCGCCCGCACCATCGCTCGCATCAGGAATGGCAGGAGCGTCAGCCTCGGCTGGTCCTGCCGCTTCTGCTTGTTAAGCGTCGCGCGAAGCTCCTCGAGGTTGGTAACGTCAATCTCCTCGACGTACGTGATATGGGGAATGTGCGAATTGGCTATCGCCATCCTCTCGGCGATTTTGCGGCGCAGCCCGACGATCTTGACCTCGGCGACGGCGGTCTTCCTCTGAAGGCTCGGCCCCCGCACCCCCCCGGGGCCTCGAGCGATGAATTCGTCGAGATCCTCGTGCGTGATGCGTCCGGCGGGTCCCGTACCGGGCACCTGGCGCAAATCTACCCCGGCCTCACGTGACCGCAGGCGCACCGCAGGCGCCGCGAGGGGCTTCTCTCCCTCGGGGCGTGGAGCGCCGTGCGCAACGCGGTGCGACGGCGGTGTTTCGAAGGCCTCTCTGGGCGCCGGTCTGCGCGTGGCCGCCGCGGTAGACGGCCTCTCCGCCACTGGCATAGCTGGGCGCATTGCCGGTCGAGCGGTGGCCGCCGGGTAGACGCGGGGTGCCGCCGCCGAAGCTTTCTCTGCGTTGGAGGCGGCGGAATCCGTTTCCTCGCCGGCAACCTTGAGGCGCACGAGGTCGGAGCCGACCACAATCACCTCGCCCACCGCGGCTCCCAGCCAGAGGACTTCGCCGTTGACGGGCGACGGAATCTCCACCGTCGCCTTGTCCGTCATTACTGCCGCCAGCACGGTATCCTCCTGCACGAGATCGCCGACCTTGACGTGCCATTCGACGACCTCGGCTTCGGCGACGCCCTCGCCTACATCGGGCAGTTTGATCACGCGCTCGGACATCTCATTGCTCCATCGCCGCGAGAAGCGCGCGGCCGACGCGCGCGGGACCGGGGAAGTAGTCCCATTCCTGAGCATGCGGATAAGGCGTATCCCAGCCGGCGACGCGGGTGACGGGGGCTTCCAGATGATAGAAGCAGGTCTCCTGCACGAGCGCGGAGAGCTCCGCACCAAATCCCGACGTCAGCGTCGCCTCGTGCACGATGACACAACGGCCAGTCTTGCGAACCGACGCCTCGATGGCAGCGAGATCGAGCGGCAGAAGAGTGCGAAGGTCGATGATCTCGGCGTCGACCCCGGTTTCGGCGGCGGCGGTCTCCGCGACGTAGACCATCGTGCCGTAGGCGAGTACGGTGAGCGCGGCCCCTTCGCGACGCACGACGGCTTTCCCGAGCGGCACGGCGTAATGGCCTTCGGGAACCTCGCCGAGATCGTGCTTCGACCAGGGAGTGACGGGCCGATCCGTGTTTCCGTCGAAAGGACCGTTATAGAGGCGCTTCGGCTCCAAGAAGATCACGGGATCGGGATCCTCGATCGCCGCGATCAACAGTCCCTTCGCGTCAACGGGGTTGGACGGCACCACGGTTTTCAGCCCGCAGACGTGCGTGAAAAGGGCCTCCGGACTCTGACTGTGCGTCTGTCCGCCGAAGATACCGCCGCCCGTCGGCATTCGCACCACGAGCGGGCAGGTAAACTCTCCGTTCGAGCGATAGCGCAAGCGCGCGGCTTCGGAGACGATCTGGTCATAAGCGGGATACATGTAGTCCGCGAATTGAATCTCGACGCAGGGGCGAAGTCCGTATGCGGCCATGCCCACGGCCGCGCCCACGATACCTAGCTCGCTGATGGGAGTGTCGAAGCAGCGGGTCTTGCCGTATTTCGCCTGCAAATGCTGCGTGGCGCGAAACACTCCGCCGAAAAAGCCGACGTCCTCGCCGAAGACCACGACCTTATCGTCGCGCGCCATCATCACGTCCATGGCGTCGCGGATGGCCTCGATCATGGTCTTGCGGGGCATGCTCAAACTCCCGCCTGCTGGCGTTGGCGGCGCAGGTGCGGCGGCATTTCCGCGTAGACGCCCTCGAACATGTCGCGGACGGATGGTCTGCCGCCGGAGTGCAGCGTACCGTGGCTTTCCGCCTCTTTCTGGGCGGCGATCACGGTCTCCAGCACATGCGTTTCCTCCTGCTTGTGGCGCTCCTCCGACCAGACGCCGCGCTGGATCAGATGGTTCTTGAGCCGGATCACGGGATCGCCAAGCGGCCAGGCATCGGATTCGGTTTTGGGCCGATAGGCCGCGGGATCGTCGGAGGTTGAATGAGCACCCGCTCTATAGGTGACATATTCGATCAGCGTCGGGCCGAGATTGCGGCGCGCCCGCTCGACCGCCCACCTCGCGACCGCGTGCACGGCGAGATAGTCGTTACCATCGACCCTGAGCGCGGCGATGCCGAAGCCGAGCCCCCGTGCCGCGAAGGTGCCGGAGCTGCCGCGAGCGATGCCCTGGAAGGTCGAGATCGCCCACTGATTGTTGACGATGTTGAGGACCACTGGTGCCTTGTAGGTGGAGGCGAAGACGAGCGCGGCGTGAAAATCGGATTCGGCGGTCGAGCCGTCTCCGATCCAACCGAGGGCGATCTTCGTATCGTTCTTGATCGCGGAGGCCATGGCCCAGCCCACCGCCTGTATGAATTGAGTCGCGAGGTTTCCCGAGACCGTGAAGAAGCCGTGCTCCCTTGCGGAATAGAGCACCGGCAATTGTCGGCCTTTCAGCGGATCCCGCTCGTTCGAGTAAATCTGGCACATCATATCGACCAACGAATATCCCCCTGCGATGAGCAAGCCCGCCTGGCGATAGGTCGGAAAGTTCATGTCGCCGGACAAAGTGGCCTTGCGAACCGCACAACTGATGGCCTCTTCGCCCGTGTGCTGCATGTAAAAGGAGGTCTTCCCTTGCCGTTGGGCCATGAGCATGCGCGCGTCGAAGGCCCGCAGCGTCATCATGTGACGCAGACCCTCGAGCAGCTCATCGTCCGTCAAAAGCCCGGCCCAGGGACCGACGGCTTGGCCCTCGCGGTTCAGCACGCGGATGATCGAGAATGCGAGATCCCGGATCATTTTGGGATCGACGTCTACTTCCGGCCGCGCGACCGAACCAGCCTTGGGAATTGGAACGTTCGAGAAATCCGGAACACCGCCAGGTCGAACCGCCGGTTCCGGTACGTAGAGCGAGAGGGGAGCATCGTTGCTCATTTCCATATCACCTCCGAGCTCTGCTCGATTCTCGACCTTGGAGCTAATCTCGTCCGGGTCCTCAGTGTTCATTAGCTCCGAGCGAACGGATGGCGCAAGCCGTTCGTGTCCGGAGTGAGGTCGAAGCGCGCGTGGTGCCTCCGACAACGAGTCCATCAAGAAGCGGACCGTGATAATGGCTGCAATGGGCGTCGATGGCGAAGAACTCACCGCAGTCTCGCACGACCAATATCTCCTCGGCGCCGATATGGCCGATAAGCATCTCGCCGGTGATTTCTGTGAGTGCAACACCTTGGGTCAGGTCAGGGCCACGCGGCGGGGATTGCTCTTGCGCCATGTCGTCTCCTGGAATGAAGCCACCCTATCAAGGTCGCGCGACCGCATGAGGTCAATGCCTCTCCAGTCTTCGCGCTTGCGGGGGCGACGCCGGTCTATTTCACCAGGCTGCCGTTGTCGGCGAAGTAGAGTCGATGCTTCTCGACCTTCAGCGGGCGATTGTAATCGTGATCTCCCGGCTTCAGCACACGAAGCAAATTCACGACGCGATGCTGGGAATCCGTAAAGGCCGACAGCGCGCAGATCTCAGGCGCATACCAGAGGAATTGGTAGAACGAGGTTCCGTCGCTGTACTGGTCGATGCGCCTGATCTCCCAGCTCGTATACTCGTTTCGGCCTTCACCGATGGGCTCTAGGCCCAGCACCACGAAACTCACCTGGTCAGTTGCGTGCGTGCGGCGATTGAGCCGCTCAAGCGAGAGCTGACTGTCCGGTTGCAGCGGCCAGAAGTTCTGTAGCCCGCTCAAACCCATGGTCACGTCCCATTGGTCTATACCGTCGTCGAACAGGAACTGGCTTCGGCGTTTGACGTGCTTCGACTGTCCCGTGGGCGCAAGGATCCTGTAGGAGAAATAGAGCGGCGGCGCGTCGACCGGCTTCGGCTCGATCAGATATGCGCGGTCGCTGTAAAGAAGCTTCGTGCCCGCGGGCACCTCGCAATAGGGTGCCGTGTAGGGGTCTGGTTGCGCTCGCAGGCCCGGCGCCAGTGCGCCGGTCCACGCCGCCAGGACGGCCGCTGCAAACACGCCGAGCCTCATGACGACCGCACTCGCCCTTAACGCCGCGTGCGTGCCGCAATCGCGTGCTTCAATAGCGGAGCCCGGCAATTCCGCTCCCTTGGAACGGGTAATCGGCTCCGGACTGGACCTGGTTCGCGACGCAGCGCGCTTCGATCATAAATATGGGTCTCGGAGCGCCTCTATTTCCATGCGATCCGCTTCGCAGCACATTATGAAATGTTCATGATAGGCGATGCCGGCCGGGCATCCCCGTGCGCCGCAAGCCCTGGGACGAACGCGAGGCGACATCGTTTGAGCCTGCCTCTAGAGGCTGTTCCATCTGGATTGAAGCGCATCCAGCATTTCGAAGATAGTTGGGGCATTTGGTTGGGGGATCGCGTCGAAAAGGGAACCGATGCGTCGCCAAGTGGCATCGAAGGTTGCTCGGGGGTTTTGCGCATGAGGAGCTTGAGCTCAGCGAAGACCTGCTCGATCGGGTTCAGATCGGGACTATTGGTGCCCGATCCCTTCGCGCAAAGCCGCCGGCGTCAAATCGGTCGCTCGCCTACCCCTTGATTCGATGCCGGCCGACCAGCGCCATCGCGACACGAAAGTTGTCCTGCAGTTCCTCCGCGTCAACCAGGGTCATTCCCTTCCGCAGCTCACGTCCGTCGAAGCTGATCCAAAAATACCCACCTGCCTTTCGTTCGAGACGCAATATGTTTCCGACGCGCTGCGGATGCTCAGCGCGGCCGGTGCGAATCAATCCGATCGCGATAGCGGTGGCGCTCTGTGTGAGTTGTTGCGCTGGTGACATTGGGCTTGATCTTTATTTGGGGTGCGATTCCGGACACTCAAGAAGCGAGGGCTGGTGCCTGGAGCTCGGTCCGACAGGCGAGGTGACACGGCATCGCGTTCGGTGGGATCCGCGCGCACAGACGCAACGATCCCCGAGAACCGAGATCCTCTCGGATCGAGTTCGTTGTTGGTAGTCGCATTTTCTTCGACCGCGTGGTTTAGCTCTGCAGGATGCTAATTATGGGCAACTCTGCTTAAGCGCCTCCGATGTCTCGCAGAGGCCGAATTCATTGCCGATATCCGTCCGATACCGGCTACATTCAACATGAGTTCGATACTGCGCCACCTTTTGCGCTCTCGATCGCCATCGAGTGTGGGCTTTGCCGAAGATGATCCGCGAGGGGAGGCTGATCGCGCTGGGTTTACTGTGAGGGCGACGTAAGAGTTGGAGGTAGGGCTTCCGTGCGGTGCCCCCGTCGCTTCTGATAACCGAGTGCGGAGCCGAAAAATAAAACATCTTTCATGTCTGCGCTATCTAAAGCGCTGTCGGCAATTTAAGGCCGGACGTCAATTGGTCGGCGCTGCCATTCAAAAAAGCGCAGGCGTCTCGAGCGGCCGAGCGCTCGTTTGTGGCTGCCGCAAAGTTTGCCTCACGATTATCACCGGCAGAGCGCAGGACCGTTCACATTTATCGCATGTGCAAAATGTAACGACTGCGGCCGCCTCGTGCGCAACTTGCCAACCCATTCTTCAGGCATTTCGGTTGCGCGGAGGGACCCTACGAAACGAATGAAAATCATGCACCTCCTGCGCGCTTTGGCTTTCATCTCCGCGATTTTACTGGTCTCGAGCGTTGCGACCGCAAATGGGGCGTTCGCAGCGGCCATTGTGGGCATCTCGGTTGGATTTGCGCCGCCGCCGCTGCCGATCTATGCGCAACCCCCGATCCCCGGACCTGGGTACATATGGACTCCAGGTTACTGGGCGTGGGGGCCATATGGATACTACTGGGTGCCCGGTGCATGGCTTTTACCGCCGGTGATCGGCGTGCTTTGGACCCCACCCTGGTGGGCTTGGGTCGGTGGGCTTTACGTTTTCCACGCCGGATATTGGGGGCCTCAGGTCGGGTTCTATGGTGGCATCAACTACGGCTTCGGATATTTCGGGCGCGGATACGACGGCGGGTATTGGCGCGACCATCGATTTTATTATAACCGCGAGGTCAATAATCTGGGCCATGCGCGCGTCGCTCACGTCTACGATGCTGATGCTAGGGTAGTCGGCAATCCAGCGAGCCGCAGAATCGGTTTTAATGGCGGTGTCGGCGGCGTCGACGCCCATCCGACTGCCGGAGAGCAGGCCGCGATGCGCGAGCGCCATTTTCACGCGACGGCGCGCCAATTGGAGCAGATCGATTCTGCTCGGTCCAACCGCTCGCTGCTCGCAACCGAAAATCGCGGCCAGCCGCCGATTGCAGCAACACGCTACGCCGGCCAGTTCAATACGGATACGCACGCTTCCATCAGATCGGGAACGGGAAATACAGTTGTCCGACCCAGCCATCCGACCAATGGAGGCGCCTACTTTGCCGAACGGCATTCACCCGGGACCTTTATCGGATCCAAATCCGAATATCCGCGCGGGATCCCACCTAGACACCTGTCGCGGGCCGCGCCGTCGCGCTTCGGGCAAATGGCGCCGTACCACGCCAATTCGGCGTCAGCGGGACACTCTTGGCATGGTGGTGCCGGGTACTTCTATCGGGGACGACCGGCACAATTCTCCGGCAGAGCGCCGGTGATTTTCGGGCGGACGACTTCGAGAGATTTGGGACACGGCGGTCCCAGGTGAAACACCGGCAGGCATCACTGCGGTCACTAACGGCGTTGGACCGAAGCCGGCGGCCGACATAGCGTACAGGTCGATATGGGTGTTGGCTTGCCGATGCGAGGCGTCAACGCCAACACCCCGGCACGCCGGAGCATGTCGGGGTGAGGCTGGCGGCTACGCCGCCATGGCAAGCTCGCGCCACTCGGACTTATCGAGGTCCACGATCGCTGCGCCGGCTGCTTCGAGCTCGGTCGCCCGGTCGTAGGATTGAGCGTCCTCGGCGGTGCGGGTGACGGCGTTCATCAGGCCGTATTGGCTGAGATCGCCGCCCTCGACGAGGTAGCGGAGCACGGAGCTCTGCTCGCTGTTCGTGAGCGAGAGCCGGTTGCCCAGCACCTCGATCGCCTTGGTGACATCGCCCTCGATCCGGTTGTCGGTGGTCCCTTGGACCTTGCCGACCCACCGGTCGAACAGGGTCTCATCAAGGGCTGCGCCGATGGTGTCGCGCACCTTCAGCAGCAGCGCCTTGTCATCGGCCGCCTTGGTCTCGTCCGTGAGCAGGGCGTAGATGTCGTCCTGTTCCGCGGCGTGGCGGCCGATGTGGTTCCACCTCTTACCGCCTTCGCGGACCGCGCCGTTGGTGCAGGCGAGGAAGTACGCGAAAGGCGTGACGAGGACGCTCCCAAGCCCGACCTCCGAGTTCGAGATCATCACGCCGGCCTCGACGATGTCGCCGACGCGGCGGGAGGTGATCTCGCGCCGGACCCGGTCGGTCACCGCCTTGATATAGAGGCGGTGCTCCGTGACCTCGCAGGAGACGACGCGCAGCCCGGACACGTTGCCGAGCACGGGGAGCGCCACCTCCGCGACGTCCAGGTTGTCGATCCGGGCATACCGGTTCGACAGGAAGGCGCGGGCCTTGCCATCAAGGGTTCGGACCATGCGCGTCTCGTGCCGTTCCCGGAACCAGTGGTTCACGTTGGCAGCCAAGAGCGCAGGGGCCTCGGTCTGCATCCGGCGAACGTATTTCGTCGGGATGCCGACCCGGTCGCCGACCTGCGTGAGAGCGAGATCGGTGACCCCGAAAGCGCCCTGACCCTCGAGGTCGAGTGTGTGCCCGTCCTCGAGCAT
>DATIYT010000035.1:0-60233 GCA_035517495.1 Allostellaceae bacterium
GCGTGCTGGCCGATCTCGGCCGCTTCGCTGCGCTCGCGGCGGCGGACTCCTCGCGAACCTGAAGCGCTAATCGGCTCCGAACCCTCGCCCCGGCCTCGGCGGCGGGGCTTTTTAATGCGCCCGCGCGATTGCTAGTGTGGCCTTCGGATTTGAAGTTCCTCTCCGAGCGGCCGGCGGTGATCGGAGGAACTTCAAATCCGCCACATAGACTGGGCGCTCCATCCGCAGCGCGTACGGCTCGAAGCCCATGCTCGACCAGAATGCGCGGCCTTCGGGATTTGCTTCAAGGACATCGATCACCACGCACTCGCCCCGTTTGCAGCGCGCGAGCAGCGGCCGCAAGGCTTCTCGTCCAATGCCCCGGCGACGCCATTGGCGGGCCACAAAGAAGTGCCGGAGGTGGAACTGTGTTGCCAACGGTCCGGCGGGTTCCCGGCGATAGGTTGCGAAGCCGACGATCTCCCGACCCCGGACGATGAGCTCGATCGACCAACCCTTCTCGATCAACCGGCGCGCACGCTCAGCGAGCTCGGCCGCGTTCATGGGGTTGCGGTGGTGCTCATCCTCGATCAGCTCGCGGTTCATGCGGCCCAGAAGCTCGTACTCGTCCGGTCCCGCCCGGCGCAAGGTCAGGTCCACCATGGTCAGTGCCTTCAAGACACGCAATCACCGCCGCAACCGCGACGATATCATGGTGCTGGGCAGGGGAAACGCCGGACGCTGGGTAAGGGGCGGGCAAGGCGCCATTGGGGCACCGGGACGGCGGTCCCGATGCCCCCTTTCGCATTCACATTACGTTCAGCTTCGCGAGGGTGGCTTTGTCGGCGTGTCCGGTCGCCTTGAGGCCGTTCTTCTGCTGGAAGTCCATGAGGGCGCTGCGCGTCCTCGGGCCCCAGCGGCCATCAACGTTGAGCTGGGCGCCGTTCTGGTTGAGGGCGGCTTGGATTGCCTTCACGTGCTTGCTCGACATGCCGTGATGGGGGTGGCTCGACGCGGTCGTCGCGGCGGGCGTGCTGGCCCCAGCCGCCGCCGGTGACGCCGCCATGGCGCCCGAGACGCCAGCCAGCAATATGCCGGCGGCCAAGAGTCCGGTAAGCTTCTGCATTGTTTTTCTCCGATCGGGTTGCGCGGGCCGAGTATAGCCCGCCTAAGACAATCCATCATGCCATAGCGAAGCTTGTCGCGAATTTGCCGCTGGATGAATAAAAGTTCATCCACGGCGCGCGGCGGGCCGGGATTGCGACACAATTGCAACCGATACTCGGGTTACGCAGTCCCCGGGAGCAACGTCCACGTGAAGATTCTGCTCATCGAAGACGATGTGGAAACGGGTGAGTATCTCGGGAGAGGCCTCACCGAGGAAGGGCACGTGATCGATCGCGCAGTGACCGGGCGGGACGGATTGTTCCTCGCGGGGAGCGAGCCCTACGACCTCCTGATCGTCGACCGGATGCTGCCGGGCTCCGACGGGCTTGCGATCGTCAAGGCGGTGCGCGGGGCCGGGATCGAAACGCCCGTGCTGTTCCTGACCACGCGCAGCAGTATCGAAGACCGAGTCGCGGGCCTCGAGGCCGGTGGCGACGACTACTTGGTGAAGCCTTTCGCCTTCGCGGAGCTGGTTGCTCGCATCAACGCGCTGGGCCGCCGGCCGCGCAACGCGAGCCTCGAAAAGGTGATCCGAGTCGCCGATCTTGAGCTCGACCTCGCCGGCCGCTCGGTACGCCGCGCCGGGAAACGGATCGAGCTGCAGCCTCGGGAGTACCGGCTGCTCGAGTACCTGGTGCGCCACGCGGGCCAGGTCGTCACGCGCACCATGCTGCTGGAGCACGTATGGGATTTCCACTTTGATCCGCAGACCAGCGTGGTCGAAGTGCATATCAGCCGCTTGCGCAGCAAGATCGACCGCGGCTTTGGGAGCGAGCTGATCCAAACCGTCCGCGGCGTGGGTTATTGCTTCCGTGCCGCTGACTAGACTCCTTCGCACCTCAAGCTTCCGGCTGACGCTGCTCTACGCGGCGCTGTTCGGCGTTTCGGTGCTGGTGCTGTTCGCCGTCATTTATGTGACAACCGCCGGCTACATGGCACGCCAGCTCGATCGCGGCATCGATTCCGAAATCACGGCTTTGCAAGAGGCGGCGCAGCCTGGCGGAACGCCTCGGTTAGCCTCGCTCATCGAAGAGCGCCAAGCCGAAACGTCGCAGAGCGGGACGGTCTACCTGCTGCAGGATAGCGAGGGCCGCAAGCTCGCCGGCGACTTGAGATTCCGCCGCGCCACTATTGGCTGGTTCGACTTGCGCGGCCGGAGTCGCGCGTCCGAGGGCGGTGATCCCCATCGCATCCGCGTGCGCGGCGTCAAGCTTACCGACGGCGGCTATCTGCTGGTGGGCCAGGATGCGAGCCAGCTCGATGAAGTGCGCGAAATCATCGTGCGCTCTTTCCTCTGGAGCGCCGCCGCAACCGTTGTGCTCGCGCTTGCGGGCGGAATGTTGATGAGCGCCGGCATCCTGCGCCGGGTCGGGTCGGTGGCGCGCGCGAGCCAGGCGATCACGGCGGGCGACCTCTCGCAACGGATTCCAGGCCGCGGCGCGGGCGACGAATTTGATCAGCTCGCGGACGCCCTCAATACGATGGTCGCACGAATCGAAACCCTGATGCTCGGGCTGAAGCAGGTCTCCAACGACGTGGCGCACGATCTGCGCACGCCGTTGAGCCGACTGCGCCAGCGCTTGGAGGCAACGCTCCGGGGCGCTCCTTCGGTTGAGGAGTATAGGGCCTTGGTTGGGCGCTCGATCGGCGACATGGACGAGATACTGCAGACCTTCACGGCGATGCTGCGCATCGCAGAGATCGAAGCGGCGTCGCGCCAGGCGGCCTTCGCCGAACTCAACTTATCCGAGCTCTTGGCGACGGTTCTCGAAGTCTACGAGCCCCTCGCCGAAGAAAAATCGCAGGTGCTCACGAGCCGGGTCAAGCCGCGGCTCATGGTGCGCGGCGATCGCGAATTGCTGACGCAGCTCATGGCAAACCTTGTGCAGAATGCTCTCCGGCACACACCCGCTCAAAGCCGCATCACCGTCGAAGCAAGGCAGGGCGAAGGTGCAGCCGAGGTCGCCATAGCCGATGACGGCCCCGGCATCCCCGCTGCCGAGCGCGACAAGGTTTTCCAGCGCTTCTATCGCCTGGAGGCGAGCCGCAGCACGCCGGGAAGCGGCCTCGGCCTCAGCCTGGTCGGCGCGATCGCGCAACTGCACGGCATCATGATCGAGCTTTCCGATAATGCGCCGGGGCTCAGAGTGCTCCTGCGCTTTCCGCGCGCCGTGGCTGCGGCAGGCTAAGGGCAGGCGAGGCGGTCTCGAAAACGTGTTGCGCTTGCCCCTGGCATCTGCTGCGCGCCGCGCTAATATCCTTCTCGGCTTCCTTGTTGAAGGGTGACCTCATGCGCAAGCTCTTCGCTATGGCTCTTCTGGCGTTGGTCGGCGCGGCGGCGATTGCCGCCCCCGTGATGGCCTGCCCGGTGGAGAACTCCGACCATCAGTCGTAACGCTCAAGCGACTGTCGGTTGAAGGGGCGGGACGCCAGTCCCGCCCTTTTTGCTTGGTCCGCTACTTCTGAGAAAGCACCGTTTCGCAGGCTTCCGGTAAATGCTGGCGCGGCCGCGGTTGGGTGGGTGCTGGTGGCGGCTGCAGCGCATGCCGCTCGAACCACCAGTCGAGGGATTGGTCGCAGCCATCGCCCGCCGGTATCGGCGTTTGGCTGACACAGAGGGGCGAGTCGGGCGGGCAGACCAGGCGGACATGGAAGTGCTCGTCATGCCCGTACCACGGGCGAATCTTGTGCAGCCACGCGCTGTCACCCTCATCGGCACCGAATCGGCCCTGGCAGAGCGCGCGCTTGATGGTGGGGTGCACGAAAATCCGATCGACCTTGGAGTCGTGCGCCGCAAGGCGCAGCAGCGTTACCTGCCGCACGCCGAAGTGAGCGGGATCGATGTCCGAGCGATCAGGCAATACCATCAGCGGCAACGCCACCTCTTCGCGATCCGCCGGCGCCAGCAGCGGCTTGCTGTCGAGGTTGAACCAGATGTCGACGTCGAGGCCGTTCTCGTGCGCGCCGTGACCATAGGTCATGGGCCCACCTCTGGGCTGCGCCATGTCGCCTACGTAGAACGCCTCAAGCCCTGCGGCGTGCGCCTCTCGGGCAAGCCGTTCGACAAAGGCAATGGTTTCGGGATGGCCATAGTTTCGATGGCGGCTGAGGCGGATCGCTTCGAAACCGACCCCGTCCGCCGGCAATTCCGCAGCCCCGGCAATACAGCCATCGGCGGCGCCGCCGATCACGCGGGCGGGCCCCAAGCTCGGCGTCGTGACACTGCCCCAATCCTGCGCGTGAGCAAAAGTCGAAGCGACGCTCAGTGCTGCTCCCACCACCAGCACGCTTAACCGCATGTGATAATTCTCGCTTACGCCGCCGCGCAACGCAAGTGCGCGCAACGGCCGACGGCGTCCTAAATTTGCGGCGCTGGCTGGCTGACCGATCATGTGTCCGGTCGAATCGGATCGCGGACTTGATCTCGGCCCCAAGAAGGGGTAGCAGCGGGGCTCTCGCGCCGTATCCCGTCCACAGGAGACCCGCATGTCCGTCACCGGTCATGACACGCTGAAAGCTCGCCGCACGCTCAAGGTCGACGGCAAGGACTATGACTATTTCAGCCTGGAAGCGGCGGCGCAGGCCGCGGGGCTCGGCGATATTGGCCGGCTTCCCTACTCGCTCAAAGTGCTGCTGGAGAATCTGGTTCGCCTGGAGAATGGCCGCGCGGTCAAAGTAGACGATATCAAGGCGGTCGCGGAGTGGCTCAAGAACCGGCACAGCGAGCACGAGATCGCCTTTCGTCCCGCGCGCGTGCTGATGCAGGACTTGACCGGTGTACCAGCGGTAGTGGACTTGGCGGCGATGCGCGACGCGATGGCGAAGCTGGGCGGCGATCCGCGCAAGATCAACCCGCTCTCTCCGGTCGATCTGGTGATCGATCATTCGGTGATGGCGGACTATTCCGGAAGTGCCGACGCCTTCAAGCGAAACGTGAAGCTGGAATTCGAGCGCAACGGCGAGCGCTACGCCTTCCTTCGCTGGGGCCAGACCGCCTTCGACAATTTCCGCCTGATCCCACCCGACACCGGCATCTGCCACCAGGTAAACCTCGAATACCTGGCGCGCGTGGTTTGGACCACGCCTGAGGGCGGCCGGCAGATCGCGTATCCCGATACGCTCGTCGGCACGGACAGCCACACCACCATGGTGAACGGGCTCTCGGTGCTGGGTTGGGGCGTGGGCGGCATCGAGGCTGAAGCAGCGATGCTGGGCCAACCCATTTCCATGGTGATGCCGGACGTGGTCGGTTTCAGGCTCACGGGGACGCTCGCGGAAGGAGCGACTGCGACCGACCTGGTGCTGACCGTGACGCAGATGCTGCGCAAGAAGGGCGTCGTCGGCCGTTTCGTCGAGTTCTACGGTCCCGGCTTGAGCCGGCTGGCGCTCGCCGACCGCGCGACGCTCGGCAATATGGCGCCCGAATACGGTGCCACCTGCGGCTTCTTCCCGATCGACAACGAGACCTTGCGGTATCTGGCGCTCACCGGACGCGAGGCACATCAGGTGAAGCTGGTCGAGGCTTATGCGCGTGCCCAGGGGCTCTGGCGCGACGAGGCGACGCCGGACCCGGTCTTTACCGACACGCTGGAATTGGACCTCGGCACCGTCGAGCCGTCGCTCGCGGGCCCACGCCGGCCGCAGGATCGCGTGGCGCTGGGACAGGCGAGCAAGGCCTTTGCAACGGAGCTGCCGAAGCTCACCGGAAAGGCGGCCGCGACGGCGCCGCGCACGGTCAAGGTCGGAGGCGCCAATTACGAGTTGAAAGACGGTCACGTGGTGATCGCCGCGATCACAAGCTGCACCAATACCTCAAATCCCAGCGTCATGCTCGCGGCGGGGCTGCTTGCGCGCAACGCGGTGAAGCGCGGGTTGCGCGCCAAGCCCTGGGTCAAGACTTCGCTCGCCCCCGGCAGCCAAGTTGTCAGCGACTATTACGCTGCTGCCGGCCTGCAAAAGGACTTGGATGCGCTCGGCTTTACCCTGGTGGGCTATGGCTGCACCACCTGTATCGGCAATTCCGGGCCGCTTGCGGAGCCGATCGCCGATGCGATCGAGGCGGGTGACCTCGCGGTTGCGGCGGTGCTGTCGGGCAACCGCAATTTCGAGGGCCGCATTCATCCCTACGTACGTGCCAACTACCTGGCGTCGCCGCCGCTGGTGGTGGCCTATGCGCTCGCGGGTTCGATCCTGGTTGACCTACGCAATGATCCCTTGGGCGAGGGCAGCGACGGCAAACCGGTTTATCTCCGCGACATCTGGCCCTCCAATCAGGAAATCCAGGACACGATCCGCGCCTCGATCAACCCGGATATGTTCCGCAAACGCTACGCCAACGCGGCCGAGGGACCCGAGGAGTGGCGCACGCTCAAGGGCAAGACCGGAACCACCTTCGATTGGGACCTGAGCTCAACCTATGTTGCCAATCCCCCGTACTTCGAGGGCATGGGCAAGGAGCCGGCGCCGCTCCGGGATGTCACGATGGCTCGGGAACTGGCGGTGCTGGGCGACAGCATCACCACCGACCACATCTCGCCCGCAGGATCTATCAAGAAGGAGAGTCCGGCCGGCGAGTACCTCATCAGCTATCAGGTACGTCCCGCCGATTTCAATTCCTATGGCGCGCGGCGCGGTCATCACCAGGTGATGATGCGCGGCACCTTTGCCAATATCCGCATCCGCAACGAGATGGTGGCGGGAGTCGAAGGCGGCATGACCAAGCATCTGCCGGATGGCGCGGTGATGCCGATTTACGACGCCGCGATGAAGTACAAGGCCGAGGGCGTGCCTCTGGTGGTGATCGGCGGCAAGGAGTACGGCACCGGCTCGTCACGCGACTGGGCCGCCAAAGGGACGCTTTTGTTGGGCGTCAAAGCGGTGATCGTCGAGAGCTTCGAGCGCATCCATCGCTCGAACCTCATCGGCATGGGCGTGCTGCCGCTGCAGTTCATCGGCGGCATGAACCGCCAGACCTTGAAGCTCGACGGCACCGAGCAGTGGGACATCCTGGGCGTGGCCCAGGGCCTCAAGACCCGGAGCGAACTTACGGCACGCATCCATCGCGCCTCCGGCAAGACCGAGGAGATCAAGCTGCTCTGCCGGATCGACACCGTGGACGAGCTCGAATACTTCCGCCACGGCGGCATCCTGCACTACGTGCTGCGCCACATGATGAAGGCGGCGTGAGGGTTGTCGGCTGTCAGTCGTCAGTTATCAGTCGATCCCTGACACTGAGAACGGAGAACTCAAAACTGCGCCAGCGCGCACGCATGATCCTGCAGCTCCTCGCCGCTTGCGCGGTTGCCGGCGGCGAGGTCCGCACGCTCGGCGAGGACAATGAATCCAGGTTTTCCATCGGCAAGGGTTGCGCCCACGACGACCAAGGTCTCATGGCCCATATCGGCGCGGGCACCCTCCTCGCCGTTGGCCAGCAATAAAAATGGATTGGTGCTATCGAGGTTCTCGCCCGCAACTGCGATCGCGCTATAGCGATGACCGGCCAGGGGAACTGGAAACGGTGCCCAGCTCGTGCCGATCTCGTTCATGTGCTGGCGCAGGAGATCGTGTACATCGACACTGATGCAATCGATATGGATATGAAGTTGGTTTTGCGTGCGTCCGAACGAGGAATTGATCGCCAAGCTCACCCAATCGGGAGGCACAGGGTGGCCGATCTTCTCCTCCATGAACGAGCGCGCGCGCCAGGCCGCGGCGAAGTAGTTGGTCGCGTCGGGCGCCAGGATCGCCGGGCTTTCGATGCCGCTGATACGCTCGGTCGGGATCAGCAGGAACTGCGTCGCGCCGACGATATCCTTCAGAACCACGTACCCCTTCGCCTCGCCCTCCGTCAGATCGACCTTGGCACAGGGCGCGGGATCGTCGTGCTGGTTTTGATCGGGCACACAGCGGTCGTGCGTTATTTTCCAGAGCGCGTCGGGGTCGGCGGCTTGAGCCGCGAAACCGATGACCAGCAACAGTGCGAGCAAAAAAGCGCCGCCCCCCAGCTGCGGCCTAAAACCAGCAGCAATGTGCATCTCCTACTCCTCCGCCATGCCAGCCTTGCGCAGTCCGTCCAGCACTGCGTCGGTCAATCGAACCGGGGTGGGATTCTGTTTCAGCTTCGCTATTGTCGCTCCGGGCTCGCGCGCGAGATAGGCGTCGAGCGCGGCCTTCGCTTGCACGGTATCTCCTTGTCGGGCGGCGATGGCGGCAAGCCACAGATTGGGCAGCGCCAGACGCGCGTTGGCTTCGCTCGCCTTGTGCAAATCGGCGAGTGCCTCGGCCTCCGCGCCCGTCGCGAACTCGTCGGCTCCCAACAGGGTGAGCCAGAGGCCGAGCGCGGGATCGCGCGGGCTTAAGCGGATCGCCTGGTGCAGCCGCGGGATGCTTTCGGTCTCCCGGCCGCGCCGATTCTCGATGCCGCCGTAAAGCGCCCAAGCGTCGGCAAGGCTCGGGTCCAGCGCCAGTACTTGATCGAGCAGTGCGAGAGCACGCTCGGGCTCCGCGTTGAACATCAGCACTTCTGCCTTGAGAACGAGGGCGCGGCCATCCTCCGGGCGGCGCTCGATCACCCGGGTCAAAAGCTCGTCGGCGCGCTGGACGCGCGCCCGCCGTTCCGCCGTGGGTTTGCCGAGGAAACCTCGGAGTTGAACGAAGGCGAGGCCTAGTGATGCTTCGATGTTCTGGGGATCGGCTGCCTGCGCTTTTTCAAACAGCGCCTGCGCTTCGATCAAGCTGTCGGCTGAGCCGAGGCGATAGGCGGCCTCCCAACCCTGCAGCACCAAATCATCCACCTCCGCGCCCATCGGCGGCGGCAAGGCCTCGGCCGCCCGCTGGATTGCCTCGGGCTTGGCGCCGAGCGCGCCGCCGATAGCAGAGAGCAACTCCGATTCCGCGGCCACGAGTTCCGCGCGCGGACGATCGACGCGTGTACGCCACGCATTTTCGCCGGTGTGGGTGTCGATCAGCCGCGCCGAAAGGTGAATTCCGCTGTCGTCGCGGCCCGCGGTTCCTTCGAGCACATAGCGCACGTTGAGCTCATCGGCGAGCGCCTTGGGGTCGTTGCCGCGAGCGCGCATTGCGATGGACGTCTCCCGCGCTATCACCAATCCTTCCGGCAGCCGACCCAGCGCGGCAATCAAATGGCGCGTAACACCGTCCGAGAAATAGCGATCCTTGGCGTCGCCACTCGTGGGGCGAAGCGGCAGCACGACGAGTGAAAAGCGTGGCTCGCCCGCGGCCGGCATTGCCGGCGGCGGCGCGGCCGGTTTCGGAGCCGTTGGTTGGGGCGTGCTCGCGGTGGTCGGCGCGGTGATTGTGGGTGCGGGCGCGCTCGCGGCGGGCGGGGCACCGGCTGTAGGTGCGGTCGGCTGGGGCGATGCGGCAGAATAGCCCGAAGGCGCAGGGCTGGCCGGGGTAATCGCCGGTGCCGTCACCGCGGATTTTTCGCGCGGGCGCTGCGGCACGGTGCGGCGCTCATGTGCGAAATACCAATAGGCGCCACCCGCAATCAAAAGAGCGAGCGCGAGCGCGCCTCCGGCGAAGGCGGTGCGGCGGGGCATCAATCGCGTCGACTTGAGGGGCTCGGCCACCTCGCCGGGCTGACGCACGCGATAGACCCTGACCGGCCGCTCGATGTTCTTGAGGGAGCGTTGGCCCATATCGTCGAAGATGAAGCTTGCTTCCTCGCGCACATAGTCGCGCACGGTCTGCGAGACCAACACGCCGTCGACCTCGGCGATGCTCTGCAGCCGCGCCGCGATGTTGACACCGTCGCCGAATACGTCGCTGCCCTGGTAGATGAGATCGCCGATGTTCACGCCGATACGCAGGCGGAGCTGTTGGTCCTCGGGCAAATCGAGATTGAAGGCGTGCGCCCCGTGCTGAATGACGACTGCGCAGCGCACCGCATCGACCGCGCTCGCGAACTCCGCCAGCAACCCGTCGCCCATCGTCTTGATAACGCGCCCGCGATATTCCGCGATCGCGGGATAAAGCACGCCCTGATGGAGCGTGTTGAGCCGCGCCAGCGTGGTTTCTTCGTTGCTGCCCATCAGACGCGAGTAACCCGCCACATCGGTGGCGAGAATCGCCGCCAGGCGGCGTTCGGGTCGGGCTTCGGACATCGATGCGGGCCTTGCCGATGAGGCGTATCGTTCTAACTACTCGGGCGCAGTCGCTACCGCAAAACCATCGCAGAGCTTCACCCCCTTGTGAAGCGAGCTGAGTAGCGCCGAGGTGCGGCGCGCGTCATGATGACCCGAATGATTGCCCGTGCCCTCTTTACCTTGCTCTCCGTTGCACTTGCGATTGCCGGTGCCGGCCCTACCCGAGCGGAGGAGAAACTTGACCCTATCGTGGTGGAGCTCTTCACCTCTCAGGGTTGCTCCTCATGCCCGCCTGCCGACGAATTCCTCGGCGACCTTGCGCAACAGCCGGGAATCCTCGCCCTAAGCTTTCACGTCGACTACTGGGACTACATCGGCTGGAAGGATCCCTACGCGCTGCACCTCTCGACCCAGCGTCAGCGGAAATACGCTCATACCTTCGACATCCCTTACGTGTACACGCCCCAGATGGTGGTGCAAGGGAGCGTGCAAAACGTGGGCTCCGACCGCAGCGACGTCGAGTCGGCGATCGCGCAGCTCCGCCAAAAGCCTCCAGCGCATCCCAGTCTGAATCTCGAACGGCGCGACGACGGTAGCCTCACGGTGCGAGTTGGCGCCGGGGAGGTCCGGGGAACGGCTACGGTCTGGCTCGTCTGCTTTGACCGTCGCCACGAAACCGAAGTGTCACGCGGCGAGAACGCAGGCACGCGGCTCGTTGATCATCACGTGGTGCGCCAGATCGAGGCGATCGGAACCTGGAACGGTGAAGCCTTAGAGCTATCGGTGGCCGCATCGGTGGTCGGCGACTATGGCAGCGATACGGACCGCGAGGTCGCGGCGCTGGTCCAATCCGAAGGAACCGGCCCAATCCTCGTCGCTGCCGTGTTGCAAAATCGCCATTAAGGGCGACGCCACTAACTCCCCCTTAACCACAAGGCGGCCATAGTGCCGCTCCGGCTCGGAGCGGCGCGTGGCCACAGCGGAGAAATTCGAGAGCGAACAGGCGTGGCCGGCGCTTCGGCTGCTCGGCCGGCCGGCCGGCGTGCTGCTTTTCATTTATGGTGTGTTGTTGTTCGCGGGCGAAAGGCTGCTGCGCGATCCCGACACTTTCTGGCACATCGCCGCCGGAAATTGGATCTGGTCACACCAAGGCATTCCCGCGACCGATCCATTCTCGTTCAGCATGGCGGGTGCGCCGTGGACCGCCCATGAATGGCTCGCCGAGCTGATCCTCGCGGGCGCTTATGACGCGCTCGGCTGGACTGGCGTGGTGATGATAACAGCGCTGGCAATTGCGATCGCCTTCGCGGTGCTGGGGGAGGCACTGTTGCGCGTCCTCTCGCCGCTGGCGGCGCTGCCGCTCATCGGTGCCGCTTTTTACCTCGCTGCCGGACATCTGACCGCACGGCCGCATGCCTTGGCTCTGCCGATCCTGGTTCTTTGGGCTGCGGCCTTGCTCAAGGCGCGGCGCGAACAATGCGTGCCACCGCTTACGCTCCTACCGCTGATGACGCTCTGGGCCAATCTTCACGCTGGCTTCGTGGCGGGGCTCGGGCTCGCGGGTCTATTTGCGGCCGAGGCGTTGCTCATGGCGCCCAGCCGCGCCGAACGCCTTGTTCAGCTACGGCGCTGGTCTTTGTTCGTCACCGGTGCCGCCCTCGCCTCGCTCCTAAATCCGCATGGCCTCGCGCTTTGGCGTTTTCCTCTTGAGCTCATGAGCAATCCCTTTGCCTTGAGCTTCGTCGGTGAATGGCACGCGCCCGACTTTTCACGGATACAGCCCGTCGAAATTTTCCTGCTCGCTCTGTTGGCGCTGCTCGCGAGGTTGCGGCTACGGCTGCCTTGGACCAGGCTATTTCTGCTGCTGGGTCTCGTGCACATGGCGCTCGGCCACGCCCGGAACGCGGAATTGCTGGCGTTACTGACACCGCTGCTGCTTGCGGAACCGATAGCGGCCGCCTGGCCGTTGGGCGCGGTCGTTCCGGCGCCGCCGCGATCACGTGCAATCGCGCTGCCGCTGCTGCTGCTGGCGCTTGCAAGCGGGGTGGCACTGGCACGCGGCTATCCGCACGACGAGAGCGCGATCGCGCCTCGCCGCGCGCTCGAAGCGGCGGAGCAAGCGGGCCTTGCGGGACCGGTCCTCAATGATTTCGACTTTGGGGGATATCTTATCTTCGAAGGCGTGCCGCCGCTGGTGGATGGTCGCATCGATCTCTTCGGCGACGCCTTCTTGCGCGACTACGCCGCGGCACTCGCGGCCAGCGGCGACGCGCTGCCGCGCATTCTCGACCGCTATCACATCACCTGGGCGCTGCTCGAACCTTCGACCCCCGCCGCCGCGGCGCTCGCGCGCATGCCGGATTGGCAGCGTCTTTACGGAGACGATATCGCCGTGGTCTATCGACAACGCAGGCCATAAAAAAGGAAATCAGCCGGCGGTCGGGGCCAATCCCTTTTCCAGCAGGGATCCAAGCCGGCGTGCGAAGGCAGCGGGGTCGGGAAGCGCCTCGCCTTCGAGTATGCGTGCTTGATCCAGCAATACCCATGCCATCTCCGAGATCGTGTCGGCCGCGCCTTCCTTGCCGATCTGTCCCGATAGCCGTTCTATCAGCTTGTGGCGCGGATTGATCTCCAGAATGCGTTTGCTCTCCGCATCCAGGCGCTGGTGCTGGCGCAGCAGGCGCTCGAAGTGGATATCGAGGTCGCCCTCGTCGGCAACCAGGCAGACGGCGCTCTCGGTCAGGCGCTCCGAGAGCCGAACATCCTTGACCGCCTCGCCGAGCGCCAGCTTGAACATCGCGACCAGGCTCGTCGCGTTCGTATTGGATTTGGTCGCCTCTTCCTTTTGCTCCTCTTGCCCGGAGATTTTCGCGAGATCGGCAGCGCCGCGGGTGGCGGACTTGAACGGCTTCCCCTGAAAGAGGCCGAGCGCCGGCATCCAGAACTCATCGACGGGGTCGGTGAGCAGCAGCACCTCGACCCCCTTGGCACGAAAGCCCTCGAGCTGTGGACTGCGACGCAGCTGCGCCAGATCGTCTCCGGCAATGGTATAGATCGCCAATTGGCCAGGCTTCATGCGCGCGACATAATCTTCGAGCGAGACCAGACCGTCGCCCGCAGTCGAGCGGAAGCGCGCGAGCGTCAGCAAGGCCTCGCGCTCGGAAGGTTCCTCGTAGAGACCTTCTTTGAGCACGGCGCCGAACTGATCCCAGAATTTCGTGTAGTCCTCCGCCGCGTCCTTCGCTTTCTTCTGCAATTCGCCCAGCACCCGTTTCACGATCTGGCCGCGCATGCGCACCAGCATCGGGTTCGATTGCAGCATTTCGCGGCTAACGTTGAGCGGCAGGTCCTCGCTGTCGACGACGCCGCGCACGAAGCGCAGCCAAGGCGGCAGCAGCGCCTGGCAGTCGTCGGTGATGAAGACCCGGCGCACGTAGAGCTTGATCCGGTGCTTGCGCAAGGGATCAAAGAGGTCGAACGGTTTCGCCGAGGGCACGAACAGGAGACCGGTATATTCAAGGGTGCCTTCCGCGCGCCAATGCAGCGTGAGCCAGGGCGCGTCGCCGGCATGACCGACGTGGTGATAGAACTCGCGATACTGTTCCTCGGTGATCTCGGCCTTGGGCCGGGTCCAGAGCGCGGAGGCCGCGTTGAGCGTTCGCTCCTTGCCGTCCTCGACCAGGACGATCGGAAGGGCGATGTGGTCGGAATAGGTTTTGACGACCCCCTCGATGCGCGGAGGTTCCAAGAACTCGCGCTCCTCGGTGCCAAGATGCAGCACAATGGTGGTGCCGCGGCGGTCGCGCTCGGCGGGTTCGATCGTGAATTCACCCTTGCCGTCCGAGACCCAGCGCCATGCCTCGGAAGAGCCGGCCTTGCGCGAGATGACCTCTACTTCGCGGGCCACCATGAAGGCGGAATAGAATCCGACGCCGAACTGGCCGATCAAGGTCCGATCCTTGCGCTCGTCACCCGATAACTGCGACAGGAATTCCGCGGTACCGGACCGCGCAATGGTGCCGAGGTTCTCGATCAGTTCCTGCCGGTCCATGCCGACGCCGTTGTCGGCGACAGTGAGGGTTCCCGCTTTGCCGTCGGGGGTCAGCGTGACGCGATAGTCGGGCTCGCCCGCGAGCAACCCGGGCTCGGTCAGCGCCCGGTAGCGCAGCCGGTCGCAGGCGTCCGAGGCGTTTGAAATGAGCTCGCGGAGAAAGATCTCCTTTTGGCTATAAAGGGAGTGCGCAACAATATCGAGCAGGCGGCTCACCTCCGCCTGGAAGCTGCGTTTTTCTTGCGTCATGGCTAAAGACCGCCCCGAATGACGAAACTGGCGCAGATATGAGGAATCGGGCGCCGCTCCGCAAGGGCACACTTTTTACTGGCCGACCGTGGGGCACTGCTCGCGGCGGTTCGATGGTAGGATATTAGACCGGCGCGTGCTGGCGCCTGAACCCACGAGGGGTGCATGAAATATGTGAGGCGGGTCCTGCTGCCGGGCGAGACCGTGGTCTACGAGACCGGCCTCCACTGGCTCGTCTATTCGCGGGCGATCAAGATGCTGGTGTTGGCGGCTGCGATTTTCATCGGCGCGTTCTATGTCGATCCGCAGTACGGCGTATTCGTTCAGGGCCTGGCCGGGGTTGTTCTGGTGCTGGCATTTCTGGATGCGGTGGGCTGTGCCATCCAGCGCATCAGCACCGAACTCGCCGTCACCGACCAGCGCGTCATTTTCAAGCGCGGCATTCTCGCGCGCCATACCATCGAGATGAACCGCAGCAAGGTCGAGAGCGTCGACGTCGACCAATCGATCATCGGTCGGATTTTCGGTTACGGAACGGTGCTTGTACGCGGCACCGGCGGATCGCTCGAACCATTCCGCAAGATCGACGATCCGATCACGTTCCGCAGCTATATCACCGTCGAGTCGGTTCCGGATCGTCGCGAAAAGTGATCTCTGCTAGGGGTGGGGCGTCTCGATCGGGGGCGTAATCAGGGTGCAATTGGGCGCGGCGTCCTCGTCGAAAGTCAGTTGGTTCGCGTGCTGCATGACATTGCGCAGAAAGGCGCGTTTGTCGGCGCAGACTGCCAACGCGGAGGCGCGTGTCTTCTCGGGGTCGCGTTCGGCATCGGCGATTGCGCGCTGGAGGATCAAGCGAAGCGCCTCCTTGCGCGCCGGCGGCGCCGGACAGACCTCGAGCCGGTGCGAAATGTCCTGGCGGCTGATCGACCCTAGCAGCGGCAGACCGCAGGCGTCGAAGGCATAGGTCAGCATCACATCCTGATAAAAGCTGAGCGTCTCCTCCTCCGTGGGTTCGTTTCCCGTGGCATCGGAGGTGCCCGGCGGCGGAGCCGGAACGGCAGCGGTGGCGGACGCCGGCGGTGGTGTCAAAATGGGAGCGGTTGCGGGCGGCGGCACGAGCGGCGCCGGTTGCAAGGGGGAAAGCGTCGCTGAAGGCGCTGGCGTGGCGGCCGGCGCCGAGGCCGATTGTGTGTCGGGCTGTGGCAAGAGCACCGCCGAACGGCCCGCAGCGGTGGCGTTGGCAGGCGCGGGAGGAGCGGTTGTGGCCTCCGTCGGAGCTTCGTCCGGTTCCGGCATTTCGCCGCGCAGTCCGACCAGATTCTCCACACTTTCGCAGCCCGTCGACGCCAGTGCCGCCGCCAGGGCCAGGATGACAAACCTGCCCCCGTATGTCCTCGGCGATCCCGTTGATCCTTTCATGGGCCTATCCTTGCTCGAACTCCGACCGCCGTCTTTTCCTATCTGCGTGCCAGAATCGCCTCGATTTCGCCGCGCACGCGGCGGAGGACGCCGTCCCAATCCCGCGGTGTCTCCTGGCGGAAGAGGCGGAGAGAGGAGTACCAGGGCGTATCGGCACGTTGTCGCAGCCAGCGCCAATCCGGCAGGTGCGCCAGAAGGACGAAGGCGGGCCGTCCCAGCGCGCCCGCGAGATGCACGGGTGCGGTGTCGACGGCGACCAGCAGATCGAGTCGCGCCAGCACCGCGGCGCTATCGGCGAAATCCTTGATCGCCGAACCGAGGTCGTGGATCAGCCCTTCAACGCCGAGCACCGCGATGTCGGCGGTGCGCGGTCCCTTTTGCAGGCTGATGAGTTGCACGCCCGGAAGATCGGCGAGAGTGAGAAATGTCTCGAGTGGCGCCGAGCGGTCGTTGTCATTGCCATGGGCGGGATTGCCCGCCCACACGATCCCGACCGTGAGCCGGGTGTCGGGAGATCGCGGGATTGGCGGCCCGCTTACGCCCGGCGGCACGAAGAGATAGGGACGCGGCGCCCCGAGATTTTCGAGGGTGACGCCCAGGCGATGCGCCAGCGACAGCAGCGGCGCGTGGAAATGCACCTCGCACGGCATCGGAGCGCCGAACACCAGGAGATCGGAGATACCGGGGAAGCCCGCCATGAGCCGCATCATTTCCGGGGGACAGGAGAACAGCACGCGGCAGCCGCGCCGGGCCAGCAACGGCATCAGGCGGCAGAACTGAATGTTGTCGCCGTAGCCCTGCTCGGCGTGGACCAGGATCGCACGCCCGGCCGGGTCCTCGCCCTGCCACATCGGCATGGTGAAATGCCCGACCACCGTCTCTTTGCGCTGCCAGCGCACCTCGTATTCGGCGAAACCGCGCGCGTAGTCGCCGCTTGCCAGCAGTGCCAGAGCGCGATTCCAGCGTGTCTCCACATGCCGCGGACGCCCTATCAGCGCGCGGTCGAATTGCCGGATCGCACCCGGATCGTCGCCGCGGCTGCGCCGGAGCAGGCCGCCGATGAAAAGTGCATCGGGGTCGTCGGGGCTCAACGCGATCGCGCACGAAGCGGCCACCTCGGCCTCGTCGAAGCAGCGCTGTTGATGCAGGAAAATCGCTAGATTGACCAGCAGAAGCGGTGCCTCCGGGCGATGCGTAAGCGCGCGCCGCAAATGGGCGATTGCCGCCGGCACTCGTCCCTGCTGCGCCAGCAATACCGCGAGATTGTTGGCCGCCTCGACATGACCGGGACCGAGTTCGAGCGCGAAGCGATAGAGCCGCGCCGCCCCTTCGCCGTCGCCGCCCTGAACGCGCTCGAGGGCCGCCGCGAAAGCGCGCTGCGCCTCCGCGGGGATTGGAGGTCCCGCTGAAACGCTCGGAGGTGCCGAATGATCCTGCACGAAATGCGCGGTGCGCGACGACCGCCGTTTAGGTAGTGCCGAAGGTCTGCGGCGCCGGGCTCACCACCGTTACGCCGGTGCCGTGGAATTCGAGCACGGCGAGGCCGCGCTCCCCGCGTCCATCCTCGCGAAGTCTGAAAATGCCGTCCACGCCCAGGAAACCATTGGGATTGAGGAGGGCGGTCGTCGAGAAGTCCGCGCCGCTGGGGGCGGCTGAGAGTACGGCCGCAAGCGCGGTCGCATCATAGGCAAGGCTCGAAAGACGGGGCGGCGCATAGCCATAAAGCGAGCGAAAGCGCCGCTCGAAATCGGCGCGGCCCGAAGGGTCGGGCGCCGCATACCAGCCGCCCTGAAGCGTCGGCTCGCCAGCAAGCGTCGGATCATCCCACAGCCCGGTACCCAGAAAATGCGCGTGCGCGGCATCGATGCCATTGGTCTGCAGAAGCTGTGTCACGCTCTTGAGCTGCGCACCGCCCATCGGCAGCATGAGCGCGTCGCCGTCCAGTTGGATTTTGCCGTCCGCGCCCGCGCTGCCGAGCCGGCGGACGGCATCGAGGGGTTGCGGTGTTGCCGGATCGAAGAATATCACCGGACCAAGGTCGATCTTTTGCTCGGTCACGGCATTCTTCAGCGAGTCCGCGATGAGGTGGCCGTAGGCGGTGCTCGGACCCAGGAAGGCGATCCGCTGCACGCCCTTTTCATGGGCGACCGCCACCACGCGGCGCACCTCCTCGTCGGGAAGGAACCCGAAAAGATAAGTCCCGTTGCCGGCGAGCCCTGCTGCGGTCGAGAAGGCGAGGATCGGCACGCTGCGTTCTGCGGCCACCGGCTGCACTGCTTGCACCTCGCCGGCTGTGAGGGGGCCGATCACTATGCTTGCACCCTGGTCCAGCGTCTCGCGCGCCGCTGTCGCGGCACCCTCGGGCGTGCCGCCGGTGTCGTGCGGCAGCAGGGTCAGGCGCGAGCCCTTGATGTCGAAGAGCGCCATCTGCGCCGCGTCCAGCATGCCTCGACCGAGCGGTGCGTTGGCCCCCGAGAGTGGCAGCAGCACGGCCGCACTGGGCGTGCCGGTAGCGGGCACCGGTGTGGCTGGGCCTGGCGGCGCCGGCAGCGGCTCGACCACTGTGCCGGGCAGCGGCGCGGGCGGCGCTTGCGCGACAGGATGCCTTGCCGGTACCGTCCCGCAACCCGCGAGCAGCAGAACGAAGAGGACACTCCATGCCGCGACGGGAAGGCGGCAAAAGCTTCGCATCGAGCGGAACGGGAGTGTCACCGAGCGCCTCCGTTAGAGCGGGCGTGCAGCCTATAGAGGCCACATCGGGATGTAAATCGGTGCCTCGCGCGGCCAAGCCCTTGCCGCCTGGCCTTTATCTGGTTGCGACGCCGATCGGTAATCTCGGCGACATCACGCTCCGCGCGCTCGAAATCTTGAGACAGGTCGACCTCATCGCCTGCGAGGACACCCGCGTCACCGCCGCCTTGTCGCGGCGTTACGGCCTTGATGCCGAACGGACCGCGTACCACGATCACAATGCAGAGCACATCAGGCCGCGGCTCCTCGCGCGGCTTTCGGCCGGCGCGCGGATCGCATTGGTATCCGACGCCGGTACGCCCCTCATCTCGGATCCCGGCTTTAAGCTGGTACGTGCCGCGATTGAAGCGGGGATCACGGTTACGGCGATTCCCGGGGCATCGGCGCCGCTCGCGGCGCTGATGGTGGCGGGGCTCCCAACCGACCGTTTCCTGTTTCAGGGTTTCTTGCCGCCGAAGCCTGGTGCTCGCCGGCGCACCATCGAGACGCTGGCAGAGGTGCCGGCCACCCTGGTCTTCTTCGAAACGGCGCCCCGGTTGGTGGGTGTGCTCGGCGAACTCGCGGCCGTACTGGGCAACCGGCCGGCAGCGGTTGCGCGCGAGCTAACCAAGCTCCATGAGGAAGTACGCCGCGACAGCTTAGCGGCGCTGGCAGCCTTTTATCGCGAACATGGGCCACCCAAGGGCGAGATCGTGCTGGTGGTCGGGCCGCCGCGCGCCGCGGACGCGGCCGACGCACTTGACACCGCGGCCCTCGAACAGCGCCTCAGGGTTGCGCTTGAAACCATGAGCATCAGAGAGGCAAGTGCCGCCATCGCCGCGGAAACAGGCCGTCCCCGCCGCGAGGTCTATGCGCTAGCGCTGACCTTGCAAGGAAAACGGGGAGGTTGATGCGCGGGCGCCGCGAGCGCCGCCGTGCCGAGCGGCGCGGACGCTGGGCGGAGACGCTGTCGCTTTGGTGGCTGCGCCTCAAGGGGTATCGGATTCTCGCGCGTGACTTTCGCACCGCCGTCGGCGAGATCGATATCCTCGCGCGTCGCGGCGGGACGCTGGCGGCGGTCGAGGTGAAGGCGCGCCCCGACGCCTCAAGTGCCGGCGAGGCGCTGCTCCCGAGGCAGCGGCGGCGCATTGAGCGCGCGCTGGCCCATTTCCTCGCCCGTCGCCCGGATCTCCAGGGGCTGGCCTTGCGCTTCGACGTGATGCTCGTGACGCCGCGGCGCCTCCCGCGGCATCTTGCCGACGCCTGGCGGCCTGAGCGCGATTGAATTCCGCCGCCAAAACGTCACAGAAGCTCCCGCTTGGCGCCACGGATTTGGTGTTCCACAATAGTCTTTGTGCGCACGAGTCGCCCGCCCAGCGTCCGACACAACGACGAGAACCTCCCTTGCCCTACCACCGATCATCTCCTCCCCGCTTTGCGAAGCGCCCCCGCCATCGAGAACTCCGGGTTGCGCTCGCATTGCTCTCGCTCTCGATGCTCTCGGGATGCGTTGCCGCGGTGGCCGCTGGCGGTGTCGCCAGTGGATATTCGCTGACCCAGGAACGCGGCATTGAAGACACCGTCAAGGACAGCGCACTCAAGGCGGCGATCGCCCATGAGTTCGAGGTCTACAATCCCGAGGTGGCGGAAAATCTCGACCTGGTGGTCTATGAAGGCCGCGTCCTGGTGGCGGGCCGCGTTCCCAATCCCACATGGCGCGATGAGGCGATCAAACGGGTTTGGGCGACCAAAGGCGTCAAGGAAGTCTACAACGAGATTCAGATCGGTCCGTTTACAAGCTCGCGCGCCGATATGGACGACACGTGGATAAGCACCCAAGTGCGCAACGACTTGGTCTGGGACGTCGACATCCGCTCGGTCAACTACATCATCACCACCTCCGACCACGTGGTCTACGTGATGGGGTCGGCGCGCAGCCAGGCGGAGCTCGACCGGGTGACCGGTTATGCCCGCGTCGTACCGGGCGTGAAGCGCGTCGTGTCCTATGCGCAGATTCGCCCGGGCGCGCCGGCAGCGCCCGCGAGCGCGTCTACGGCCGGCCCCGGCACGCCGCCACCGGCACCTGCGAGCGTTCCGTCGGTTGACTCAGGCGCTTCGCCCCCGCCGCGCTCCGGCAGCGGCGGCGCGATCGAAGTCCAGCCGCTGCAATGAGTGATGATGGTGACCGGGACCCCGAGCTTCGACAGCGACAAGGCTCCCTTTAATGACCGCGCGGGCGCGATCGACTTCTTGCGCAGTCTTGCGTCGCTGGGCGAGCGGCCGCTTCCGATCGCGGAGGCGGCACTCGCATTCGCGTCGCTGGATCGGCCACAGGTCGATCTCGATCGCTACCGCCACCATCTGACCGAGCTCACGCGCGAGGTTGAGCGCGCCACCGCAGGAGCGTCCACTCTCGATGAACGGGTCCGCGCGCTCGGCGCCGTGCTGGCAGGGACCTTTGGCTACGACGGCGACCGCCTCAATTACGAGGATCTGCAAAACGCGAACCTGATGCGTGTGATCGATCGGCGCAAGGGATTGCCGGTCACGCTCGGAATACTCTATCTGCACGCGGGTCGTGCGCAGAGTTGGACGATGAACGGCCTCGGATTTCCCGGTCACTTTCTGTTACGCATGGAAGATCAAAGCGAGCGCGCGGTGCTCGATCCTTTCAACGGCGGTCGGGCTCTCGGTGCAAGCGATCTGCGGCGCTTGCTGAAGTCACACGCCGCGGATGATCGGGAGCTATCGCCCGAGCACCACGCCGTAGTCTCCGACCGTGACGTGCTGCTGCGCTTGCAAAACAACCTGAAGCTCCGCCTCAAGGGAATGGGCGCGCACGAGCGGGCGCACGAAATCCTCGAACGGATGCGGCTCTTGGCGCCCGAGAGCGCCGAGCTCGCGCGTGAATCAGGATTGCTGCTCGCCGAGACCGGCCAGCTTGGTGCCGCTCTCCGCGCGCTAGAGGCGGCACTCGCCCTCGAGCCCGAGTCGCGGCGCCGATTCGCCACCGCAGCCCTAATCCAGGAGCTGAAAGCGCGCTTGCAGTGACGGGATCACCCGTTCCCCGAAGCACGAGGTCCGCGCGCAAGAGCCGCATTACTTCGATCCACGGACTTGCATCGAATACCTCGAAAAGCCGCATGAAATCTGGGTTTCTCGCGGCTCGTCCCGAGATTCATTTGCACTCTCCTAACCGGGCTTTCACCGCCACATGCGGTCCTGTTTGCCGCTGCGGCGGTAGGGGACGCGAAACTGACCTTTCTTATTTCTTGTCAAGCCATTTTTCTGTATAGTGATGCTTCCTGCAACCTACATGGAATCAGATCCATGCCTATGAAAAAGCGTCGTAAGACCCGCTCGATGGCGGCTGCGAAGTCGTCAGCCACGAAAAAGGCGAAGCGGAAGACCGCGAAGAAGAAGACCGCGAAGAAGAAGAAGAAGTAAGTAGCAGTGCGGTTGCCCGGCGATCGCGTTCGCCGGGTCTCGTAAAGAAAGGGCTTGGCCGCCCAGGTGCGGCCAAGCCCTTTTCAGTTGCGAAGGTCGTCTGGATCAGCCGGTCAGCACATCGCCGAACGTTTCCCAGATGCTTCCGTTGAAGCGCTCCAGCTGCACTTGCTTGATCGGCGCGAAATCGTCGGGGCCGGTGTTGATGCTGATGCCCGGCAGCAGCATCGGCAGCGACAGGTTCTTGAGATTGGCGGCCTCATGCATGATGTTCTCGCGCGAGAGATCGTTCCCGCACTGCTTCAGCACCTGTTCCAGGGTCTGCGCCACCAGGTAGCCGTAGACGTTGAAGCTGTCGCCCATGTTGGCGTCCGGGTTGTATTTCTTCATCCAGTCGGCGTACGCCAGGAACGCCTTGTCGTCCTTCCATTTGGGATCGGTCGGATCCTTGTAGTAGGCGACGCTGATGAGGCCTGTCGACTTGTCGAGGCCTGCCGGCTGCAACACGGCGGAAACCGAGATCGACACGTTGTTGAGATAGTGCACGGGCTTCCAGCCGATGTCGTAGGCCTTGCGAATGGCCTGCGCCGCGAATTTGGGCGTGGTGATGTTGAAGAAAGTGTCGGCGCCCGACGCCTGGAGCGCAACGACCTGCGAATCGACGGTCGGGTCGGTCACCTCGTAGGAGACTTCCTTCACCACCATCTTGTCGTACTTGTCGCCGAGACCCTGCTTCAAGCCGGTCACGTAGTCCTTACCGTAGTCGTCGTTCTGATAGAGGATGCCGACCTTGGCGTCGGGCTTGGTGGAAAGCAGATGCTTTGAATAAATATGCGATTCGGTCTGGTAGTTGGGCTGCCAACCCATGGTCCACGGAAAGTTCTTGGGGTCGTTCCACTTGGTGGCGCCGGTCGCGACGAAGAGCTGCGGCACCTTGTGGTCGTTCATGTATTTGTGGATCGCTGTGTTGCAGGGGGTGCCGAGGCTCTGGAATATGAAAGCCACCTGCTCCTGCTCGACTAAGCGTCGGATCTGCTCGACGGTCTTTGGCGGTGAATAGCCGTCGTCGACGCTCAACAGGTTGATCATGCGGCCGCTGATGCCGCCCTTTTCGTTGAGCATCTTGAAGTAGGCGAGTTCGGCCTTGCCGATGGCGCTGTAGGCGGACGCCGGTCCGCTGTAGGGGTTGGTCTGGCCGATCTTGATCTCCTTGTCGGTGATCCCCGGCGCGTTGTCGGCCAACGCCGGCAGCGTGCGCGCCGCGAGTGCGGCCGCCGAAACCGCAGTGGTTTGCAACAATCTCCGTCTTGAAATCATGGTCTCCTCCTTCTGTTGATTCGCGGCTGCGATCGCAGACGCATGACTCGAACCTTTCGCATTTCTTCAATCGCGTCCCGCCGAGCGCGCAATGCGCGCACCGAGCGACTTTATGAGGCCGATCACGCCCGTGGGCATCAGATACATGGAGGCGATCAGCATCACACCGAACATCGCCCAAGGCAATGCCTTGGCGCGGTCGCCGAATAGATCGGTAAGCTGGTCAGCATAGATGGGGACGAATTCGATGAATAATGCGCCGAAGAACACGCCGGCAATCGAGGCGAGGCCACCCACGACGATCCCGACCAGCAGATAGAGCGACAACAGAATCTGGAAGCTGTCCGGCGCGACGAATCCCGTGACAAGGCCGCCGAGCGCACCTGCAACGCCCGTGAATGCCGCGCTCACGCCGAAGGTGAGCGATTTATAGAACGCGATGTTGACCCCCATGGTCTCCGCCGCGGTCGGATGATCGCGAATTGCAACGATCGCGCGGCCGACCCGGCCGCGGATCAGGTTCCGTCCCATCCAGAACAGCGGAATGAGGCAGACGAGGGCGAAAAGGTAGAGCCACTGATCGCCGTCGAGCGGAAGACCGAAGGGCGCGTCGGGCTTATCGATATTGATGCCTTGCACCCCGCCGGTCCACGCCTCGAGCTTCTTGAATTTGAGGATCTGCGGCGTCGATAGCGCGAGCGCGAAGGTCGCAAGCGCCAGATAAAGCCCTTCGAGGCGAAGTGCCGGGAGACCGAAAAGGAACCCGGTCACAAGGCAGATCAGTCCCGCGACCGGTACGGTCGCCCAATAGGGAACGCCCAGCTTCACGATCAGGATTGCCGTCGTATAAGCGCCGATCGCGTAGAAGGCACCATGACCCAAGGAAATCTGGCCGTTATAGCCCGTGAGCAGATTGAGTCCGAGCAGCGCGATCGCGTAGATCAGGACCTGCGTGAACTGGAACGTGTGATAACCGCTCGCGACGAACGGAATCGCTACCGCCAGCACCAGCGCCGCTGCGAGCCCGAGCCGGCGCCACAGAACCATGCTGAGCCCCGCCACTCTCGCCGCCTTCGCTCGCGTCCCATTCGCGGTTTCGCTGACGCTCGTCATCCGCTCAAACTCGCGTCACGAGCGGACGGCCGAAAAGGCCCGATGGCCGCATGACCAGCACGCCCACGATGATCACCAGCGCCACGGTGAGCTTGAGGTCGGCGCCGACCACGTAGGTGCCCGCCAGATTCTCAAGCACCCCGACCATGAAGCCGCCGAGGACGGCGCCCCAGGGATTGTCGATCCCGCCCAGGAGCGCTCCGGCGAAGCCATAGAGCAAGATCCCTCCCATCATGTTCGGTTCCAGATAGACGATCGGCGCCGCCATCATTCCGGCAACGGCGCCGGTGGCGGCGGCAAGTCCCCAGCCGAGCGCCAGCATCCACCCGACGCGGATGCCGACCAGGCGGCTCGAAACCGGATTTTGCGCCGCCGCACGCATGGCGAGGCCGAGCGGCGTGAAGCGGAAAAACGCATAGACCAATGCCAGAACGGCGAGGGTCACGACCATCTCGCCGACTTCGTGCGGCGACATATAGACGGACCCGTACCAGGCATGCTCGGGAAATGGGCTCGGGAAGGGCTGAATCGTGTAGGTGTAGATGAAGCCCGCGAGACTGTTGATGATCGCGAGCAGGCCGATGAAGACACAGACCGAGGCCAGCACCGGCGCCGAAGCGAAGGGCCGGATGATGACGCGCTCGATCGCGACCGCCGCCACGAATGCAATCGCCAGCGTCAGGAAAAACGCGACCCAATAGGGAATGCCGGCGCCGATCAATGACCACGCGATATATGTGGCGAACATCGCCATCTCGCCCTGGGCGAAGTTCACGAGATGGGTCGCCTGGTAGATCATTACCAGCGCGAGGGCGATGCTCGCATAAATGCCGCCGCTGGCGAGCCCCGAGAAGAATTGATGCAGAAACTCGTTCATCGCCTCAGTATCCGAGATAGGCGCGGCGCACGGTCTCGTCGCCGCGAATGCGCTCCGCCGTCCCGCTCATGACGACTTGGCCGGTCTCCAGCAGATATGCGTGATCGGCGAGCTCAAGCGCGAGATTGGCGTTCTGCTCCACCACCAGCAGGCTCACCTGCTCGTCCGTGTTGATGGTGCGCAGGATGTGGAAGATGTCGCGCACCACCAGCGGCGCCAGTCCGAATGACGGCTCGTCAAGCAGCAGCAGGCGCGGGCGCAGCATCAGCGCCCGCGCGATCGCCAGCATCTGTTGCTCGCCACCCGAAAGCGTACCGGCTTGTTGGCGCCGCCGCTCTCTCAATCGCGGAAAGTAGCCATAGACGCGCTCGAAGTCGCGTTCGACCTCGCGCCTTGCGCGGCGCGCATAGGCGCCAAGGCGCAGATTCTCCTCGACCGTGAGGTGCACGAAGGTGCCGCGACCGTCCGGTACATGCGCGATGCCGAGCCGCACCACGTCCTCGGTCGCGAGCTGATTGAGCGCCCGTCCCTCGAAGCGGATCTGTCCTTCGGTGCGCACCATCGAGGTGAGCGCGCGCAAGAGCGTGGTCTTGCCGGCGCCATTGGCACCCAAAAGCGCCGTGATGCCCCCGCTCTCGACCGCGAGATCGACCCCGTAAAGCACTTGAGTAGGCCCGTAAAAGGCCTTGAGCTGCACGGTTTCCAGCAGCGAAGTCATCAAGCGGCCTCGCCCAGATATGCACGAATCACATCCGGATGACGCTGCACTTCGGCCGGCGGGCCGTCGGCGATTTTGCGGCCGAAATCGAGCGCCACCACTTTGTCGGAGACCTTCATCACCAAGTTCATGTGATGTTCGACCAAGAGCACGGTGATGCCGCGGCGGTCGCGCAGCGCCCGAATCTCGCCGCGGAGATGATCGACTTCCTCGTGATTGAGGCCGCCTGCGGGCTCGTCCAGCAGCAGCAGCTCCGGCTCGGACGCGAGTGCCCGGGCGAGCTCGACCCGCTTCTGCGTTCCGAAGGAAAGCTCGCTCACCGGCGTGTCCGCGACCTCGGCGAGCCCAAGCTCCTGCACGAGCGCTTCGGCGCGCGCGTGCATCACACGTTCCTCGCGGCGGGTCTCGGGCAGCCCCAACGCATTCACCAGGAAGCCGCCCTGGCTGCGGCAGTGCGTGCCGATCAACACATTGGCAAGCACGCTCATACTGCGGAAGAGGGCCAAGTTCTGGAACGTCCGGCCGATCCCGAGTGCCGCTATCCGATGCCGGGGCACGTCGAACAGCGATCGCCCCTTGAATAGGATGCGGCCGCGTTCGGCGTGGTAGAGGCGCGAGAGGCAGTTGAATAAGGTGGTTTTGCCAGCGCCGTTGGGACCGATTAGCCCGCAAATCTGCCCCTGGCCCACATCGAACGAAACGCTGTCGAGCGCCACGATGCCGCCAAAGCGCACCGATACTTCATCGACGGACAAAAGCGCCGGTGCCGTCATGCCACAGCCATGCATCGGGGATGCTTCACCCGCAAAACCACGCCTCCCAGACACTCCCGTTATCGCCGACCCGTGTCTTTGACACCGATCGAACGCTTGTTTGGACTCCCGGAGCCGCCCAAAGGTACGATAAAAATTTCAAAACTAGAAGCACACAAAACTGTGTACAGGCCTGACCGGGATGCCAGGAGGGCCAAAATCGGTGTTCTCATGGACGGCTCGTGCCAGCCGCCCCGTCCTGTTCCCGTGCTTGCCTCGACCGGGCGTCGCCCCGATACTCGCGACGCTGCGGTTTTCCCTGATTCGGTCGAATTTTCTGCTGTGCGCCAGTAACCGCCTCATTGGTAAGTGCTTGACCCCCGCTACGGAGGACGAGACGCATGGGCCTAGTCGTCGCCATACAGATGGACCCGATCGAGAGCATCAACATCGATGCGGATTCGACCTTCGTGCTCGCACTGGAGGCGCAGGGGCGCGGCCACGCCGTCTACCACTACCTGCCGCGGCAACTGACATTGCGCGGCCGCCGCGTCACCGCCAAGGGCCGGCGCCTTGAAGTACGACGCGAGCGCGGCCGGCATCACAGTTTCGGCCCCGTCGAGACCCTCGACCTGGCGGCGGTCGACGTGGTGCTGATGCGTCAGGACCCGCCTTTCGACATGGGCTATATCACGGCAACGCACATACTTGAGCATCTCGGCGAGACGACGCTTGTCGTCAACGACCCCATAAGCGTGCGCAACGCGCCCGAGAAGCTGTTTGCGACGCACTTTTCGTCCTTGATGCCGCCAACCATCGTGACCTCAGACAGGGACGAGATCGTGGCCTTCCGCCGCGAGCACGGCGAAATCATCCTGAAGCCGCTCTTCGGCAACGGGGGTGCCGGCGTGTTCCACCTGCGCCCCGAAGACGACAATTTGAATGCGCTTTTGGAGATGTTCACGACCTTCTACCGCGAACCGATCATGGTGCAGCGCTATCTCCCGCAAGTACGCGAGGGCGACAAGCGGATCATCCTGATCGACGGTGTGGCCGCGGGTGGTGTGCTGCGCGTGCCGCCGCCGGGCGAGGCGCGCGCCAATCTGCACGTGGGCGGCAGCGCCCAAAAGACGACCCTCAGCAAGCGCGAGCTCGAAATCTGCGCAGCGCTCGGCCCCGCGCTTCGAGAACAGGGGCTGGTCTTCGTAGGCATCGACGTGATCGGCGAATATCTGACCGAAATCAACGTGACCTCGCCCACCGGCTTGCAGGAGATCAACCGTCTCGACGGCAAGCACCTGGAGGCGCAGATTTGGGACGCGATCGAGGCGCGGCTTCAATCGCGGGGCATCAAGAGCTCCGCATGACCGTCGAGAGCCTGACCGCGGCGGCGGTCGGTCCGCCGGAGTTTGCGCTGCCGGCGCCCTCGGGGGACGCGCCGCCCCGCGTCTTCGACCTCTCCTCGCATCGGCGGGCCCGGGAAGCGCTCGCCTTCGCCCTCGCGGTGCCGCGACTCGGCTACAACGTGTTCGTGCTCGGCGAGGATCGCAGCGGCCGCATGACCGCGACCCTGGAACTGCTGGAAAAACACGCACAGGGCCTGCCGCCAGCGGCTGACTGGCTGTATCTGCCGAATTTCCGTCACCCGAGAGAGCCTCGTCCCTGCCGACTGCCGGCGGGAGTGGGACGCCAATTCCGCGATCGGCTTGGGGAATTGCTGGCGGCTCTCGGCCCGGCGCTCCGACGCGCCTTCGAGGCGGCGGAGTTCGCGAGCCGTGTCGAGCAGGCGCGCGCGACGGCGCAGCAGAGCATCGGCGCCGCCTTTGGCGCCCTCAATCAATACGCGGCCGAGCGCGGTCTGGCGATCGATCAAGGCGAGAAAGGGATGTCGGTTCGCGCGCTGCCGGGCAATGAACCACAGGCCATAGACCAGCTTTCCCAAGCGGAACGGGAGCAGCGGCTCAAGGGCTTCGACGAAGTGCGCCAGCGCGTCGTCGCTTTCGTGCAGCAGACGCACCAGAGCGAGCTTGCCTTTGCCGAGGCGGTGAGCAACGCACGACGCGAAGCAGCGGATGCCGCTTTGGGTCCGCTCATCGATCCGATCGCCGGCGAGTACGGCAGCTACAGCGGGCTCGGGCGCTGGTTGGTCGAACTGCGCGTCGATCTGCTCGATCATCTCGACTTGTTGGCGGTGAGCCAAGAGACGCCTGACGGCGGGGCGAATCTTCCGGCGGAGGAGCGCTACCAGGTCAATCTGCTGGTGGATCACGGCGACGACGGTCACGCTTCCGTGGTGGTGGAGCCCAATCCCAGCTACGAGCGGTTGTTCGGGAGCTTCGATCTGCGGATCGAGAACGGCGTTGCCGTCACCGACTATCGGTTGATCCGTGCGGGGTCCTTGCATCGCGCCAATGGCGGGATACTGGTGGTGCGCGCGGAGGCGATCGCGGCCGAGCCTATGGTTTGGAACTTCCTCAAGGGCGCCCTGCGCGATCGCTGCATCCGCATCGAGCCGCCGCGCGGTCCGATGCAGCCGGTCTCGGGCGCGCCCTACGCGCCCGCAATCCCGCTCGAGGTCAAGGTGGTGATGATCGGCGCGCCCCGCTGGTACTACACCTTCTTCTCGTTGGACCCCGATTTCGCCACTTATTTCAAGGTGAAGGCCGATATCGATGCGGACATGCCCGCTGACGACGACAATTTGAGGGTCTACGCCGATATGATTCGCCACATGGCGCGCCAACACGCGCCCGAGGGCGCGAGCGACGATGCCGTGGCGCGGACGCTTGCCGAGGCAGCGCGTTGGGCGCAGCACCGCGGCAAGCTTTCGGCGCAATTCGAGCGCGTCGAGGACCTCGTCATCGAGGCGGCGACGGTGGCTGAGCGCGATTGCGCGCCGAGAATCGGTGTCGAGCAAGTCCGACGCGCGCTGGCACTCCGCCGCGAGCACCGCGCCCGCATCGAGGACAGGAGCCAAGAAGCGATCCGCGACGGCGTCATCCTCATCGACACGTCCGGCACACGGATCGGCCAAGTGAATGCGCTCACTGTGCGCGACCTGGGCGACCACAGCTTCGGACTACCTGTGCGGGTCTCGGCGCGCGTTCACGCTGGGCGCTTGGGCATCGCCAATATCGAGCGTGCGACGGAGATGGGGGGCCCCATCCAGCAGAAGGGCGTTTATATCATTGGCGGCTACTTGAGCGGGCTGTTCGCGGGGCGGCTGCCGCTGTCATTTTCGGCCAGCGTCACCTTCGAGCAGAGTTATGGCGGCGTCGAAGGGGACAGCGCCTCCATGGGCGAGTTGGTGGCGGTGCTGTCGGCGCTCGCCGAGGCACCCATCCGACAGGACATTGCGATCACGGGTTCGGTCAACCAGGCTGGGGAGAGCCAGCCCATCGGCGGGGCGATCGAGAAGGTCGAGGGCTTCTACCGGGTCTGCGCTGGGCGCGGACTCACGGGAACGCAGGGCGTGTTGATACCCCGGAGCAACCGGCAGCACCTCATACTTTCGGAAGAAGTAACCGAAGCGCTCGCCGCGGGCCGCTTCCATCTCTGGACCATGGCCAATGTGGAAGATGCCATTCGCCTGTTGACCGGCCTCGAACCCGGCCGTGCCGGCGACGATGGGCGCTTTCCCGCAGGTTCGCTGCTTCAACGCGTGGAAGCGACGCTCGATCGCTTCGACCGTCTGCTCGCAGCGCGCACGGCACCGCTGAGGTAATCCCGGTCGATTCAATCGCGCGGGCGCGGCAGGCCGCCCATCATCGCCATGCGCAGCGCCAGGAAAAGAATCAGCACCAACACCATCAAGATGAGGCTTTGCGCCAAACCCAGCAGCGGGACAAAAAATGCGCCGTAGGTCCATGGGGCCGCTGTACATTTCCGTGGCAAAGAACAGCGCGCTCGCGATATAGATCAGCACGATCCGGGCGCGGTCGTCCATTGCTTTTCCGGCATGCTCTCCCTCCGCAAAGCGTTTCCTTCGAGATGAATAGCGCTTGGACCCGCAAAGCGCGAGCAACGGCACTGGCGTCCTGGTCATTCGCTCCCTAAACTCGCACATTTGTAGAAGAATGGACGCGAGGGCACCTTGGTTGCGCGGGTAAAGACGGTGGCGTTTTCGGGCATCGAGGTGCTCGAAGTCGAATCGCAAGTGACGATCAATTCAGGGAACCCGATCTTCACCGTGGTCGGACTTCCCGACAAGGCGGTTGCCGAATCCCGCGAGCGCGTGCGTGCAGCGCTCAACGCGCTGGGTCTGGCGCTTCCGCCGCGGCGTATCACCGTCAACCTGGCGCCGGCCGATATCACCAAGGAGGGAAGCCACTACGACCTGCCGATCGCGCTCGGACTGCTCGCGGCGCTGGACGTGCTGCCGGCCGACGAAGTCGCAGGTTATCTGGCGCTCGGCGAGCTCGCGCTCGACGGTGCGCTGCTCCCGGTGGCGGGTGTCCTGCCGGCGGCGATGGCGGCGGCGGAGCGAGAGCTGGGTCTCATCTGTCCTGCGGCCTCGGGTGGCGAGGCCGCGTGGGCGGGCACGGTCGAGGTCCTGGCGCCGCCGACGCTGCTCGCGCTCATCAATCACTTCAAGGGTACACAGGTGCTGAGCCCGCCGGTGCCGAAAGTCGCGGAGGCCGGCTCCGCGCCCCCTGATCTCAGGGAGATCAAGGGGCAGGAAAGCGCCAAGCGAGCGCTCGAAGTAGCAGCGGCCGGCGGCCACAACCTCTTGATGATCGGCCCGCCCGGCTCCGGCAAATCGATGCTGGCGGCGCGGCTTCCGGGCCTGCTGCCGCCGCTCGATCCCGCCGAGGCCCTCGAAGTCTCGATGATCCACTCGGTCGCGGGCTTGTTGCGCGAAGGAAAGCTCCTGCGTCACCGACCGTTCCGCGATCCACATCACTCGGCGTCGCTGCCGGCGCTGGTGGGCGGCGGCCTGCGCGCGAAGCCGGGCGAGATCAGCCTCGCGCATCTGGGCGTGCTGTTCCTGGACGAATTGCCGGAATTTCAACGCGCCACATTGGAAGCGCTGCGCCAGCCGCTCGAAACCGGGCGCGCGACCGTGGCCCGGGTCAATGCCCACGTCACATATCCCGCGCGCGTGCAGCTCGTGGCGGCGATGAATCCGTGCCGCTGCGGATATCTCGACGATTTGAGCCTCGGGTGCGGGCGCGCGCCGCGCTGCGCGCTTGAGTATCAGTCCAAGATTTCGGGGCCGTTGTTCGATCGCATTGACTTGCACATCGACGTGCCCGCGGTCAGGCCCGCCGACCTCTCGCTGCCGCCCCCTGCCGAGGGCAGCGCCGAGGTGGCGGCCCGCATTGCCCGCGCGCGGGCGCGGCAGAGCGAACGCTTCGCCAAATTGCCGCAAGACCGCCGCGTGCGCACCAATGCGGAGGCCGACGGTGCGCTCCTGGACGAGATCGCAACGCCCGACGCCGATGGCAAGAAGCTGCTCCTGGATGCCGCCGATCGCCTCAAGCTCTCGGCGCGGGGGTATCACCGCGTGCTCAGGGTCGCGCGCACGCTTGCCGATCTCGATGCAAGCGCCGGCGTCCGGCGCATTCACGTGGCGGAAGCGCTCAGCTATCGCCGGATCGCGATCGGAGGGTGAGCCACACCACCGCGGAATTTACCGAACTGATCCTCGGTACTTTGGATTAACTCTGCTGACGAGCTTTTCCACTTAAGCGGTCGAGCGCCTCGGCATTGGGGCAGAAGCTGCGGTCTTCGCCCGGCTTTCCCACGGCAAGCCAATGATCGCATTTGCCGCCGGCGCCGCAGACGAGACAGGTCCGCTGGATCTCGCGCATCTCGGTGCTCTGCTGCTGCTCCGCCGTGGGCTCGATGCCAAGCCGCTGAAGCATCGCCGAGAGGCGCCGAGGCGCCCGTGGATGGTTATCGACGATCTTCGGCGCCGCCGAGCGATCGAAGCCGAAATCCCTGAGCATCGGATCGAGTTCGCCGCAACGATCGAGCGCGGCAAATTCCGACTTGATGCGGTGACGCGCACGGGCGTCTCGCACCACCGTCCTTAGATGCTCCACGCCAGTGGCAAATAGACCGCCGCAGCAGCGCCAGAGTCCGGAGCGTGCGGGCCTTTGGGAAGCTGACACCATCGGTGTTCTCCTTCGCTCGCGAGGGCGATGGGCGAATGCTCCAGCGCGCTGAGCGCGTGGCCTTGATGTGAATCAATGCGTCAGCGGGGAGCGGCATTTCGCCGCGCCCTCACACCGCTGGCAAGTCGGATATCGGCGACCGCCATACGCAATTTACCCCGATGCGGCTGTCCCCCGCCGATCGCGCGACCAGAGTCTGAGACTCGTGAGCGCAATCTCGGCGAGCTTTGGCAGGAAGCTGGGACGCAGCAGCCCCTCCTCCATCACGCTCATCCGACGTGCGTTCTCGGCGTAGCAGTCCTCGAGGAAGCGGCGGAAGGTGAAGCCCTCGAGGAAGATGCTTGCTTGGGTCGCGGAGAAATCCTTGCCGTCACTGGCCTGCGCACCGCGGCGTGCCGTGCCGACGAGCCGTTTCACCGCGCGCGCGTAGAACCGCAAAGACGCCGCGGCGCGGCGCCAACGGGTCCGTCCCTGCCGCACTTGGCGATAGGCCATCCAGTTGATGAAGAACACGATGTGTCGGGTTTCCTCGTACATGAGCGTCTCGAAAATCTCGAACATCTGTTCCGGCAGGAATCCGCCCTCGCGCGCGATCTTGAACACGCCGAAGCCCAGGAACGAGTCCATGCATTCGCCGAAGCCAAAATCCTTGAACGCCGTCTCGATGTCGACCGGCAACGGCTCAAGCGGCTGCTCGGTCACGTCGATGCCATAGCGGCGGATCATCTCGCGAAGCAGCGCTGCGTGGCGCGTCTCTTCGAGGCCCTGCAGGTCCACCGCCTCTCGCAGCAAAGGATCGTCGACGGTCTTGGCGAATGCGGCGACGATGGCGCCCGCTCGCAGCTCGGTGTGCAATACCTCCTGCCAGAAGGGCACCGCGCGCAACCGCTCGAGAGCCGCATCGTCGAGCTCGGGCCATGGCAGCTCCGCCGGGACGAAATCCTGATAAGTCGCCTTGAAGTGCCGGCAGAACAATTCCTTGTGCGCCTCGGAGCCGATTTCGGCGGCGTCCGGCCTACGAGCGCGTAGAAACCGGCGCACAAAACGCACCAACCTCGGCACCGCTTTAGGCCGCAGCAGCCGCGCATCATGGAGCCCGAGCCGGCGTTCATTCTCCGCGAGGCAAATATCGAACAGCTCCGCCGTGTTCAAATCGATGCCGACGGCCGCGCTTCCCTTGACCGTGAAGTTTGCGTCCTGCCGATTGTCGCCGAAGCCGCGGGCGATGTTCACTCGCTCCCAGATCAGGAACGCCCAAACGCGAAGCACCTTCAATTCGAACAATGCGCGCCGCCACCACGAGAGTTTGCGGCGATGCCATGCGGCCCAATTGACGAAGAAGGTGATGTGACGCCCTTCCTCCTGCATCACCGGCTCGAAGGTCGCCACCAGCTCGGGTGGAAAATAACCGGAGCGGCGCGCGACCTCGAACAGACCGAAGGCAAAGAAGCTGTCGATACACTCGCTGTACCCGGTCTTCATGAAGGCCCATTCGGGATCGCGCGGCGGTGGATAGGGCGGCTCCGGCGCGGTCTCGATGCCGTAGGCCTGCACCAGGTTCGCGAGCACCGTCTTGTGCCGGCCCTCCTCGAAGGCGTTGAGCTCGATCGCCTGCTTGAGCAGCGAGTCGTTGACGCACTCGGCATAGCTGCCGACGTTGATGCTGGCCTTGCCCTCGGTCTCAACCGCGATATCCCAGATCGGCAGGCTGATGAGGCGCTGCCGGGCGTCCGCGTCGAGCCGCGGCCAGTCGATCACCGCGGGCTTATAGGGGTTGAAGGTGTCGAGCAGCAGGCGGCTGAACAGCGTCTTATGCTGTTCGCTGCCGATTCGAATCGGACCTGGCTCGCCGCCGTTCCAAGCCCGCGGGGCCGCGTCGATGTCGGAGACGGTCATGGAATGCTTCTCACATCTTCATGCCCGGCATGTCGCTCGGGCCCATGGATCCTGCCTTCTCTACCGAGGCGGTGGCGTTGACCGTGCCTGCCTTCTCGAAGGTGAGGCTTAGTGTCACGCTTTGTCCCGCGACCAAGGGCGCCTTAAGGTCCATCAGCATGACGTGATAGCCGCCGGGCTTCAGTTCCGTCGGGGTGCCGGGAGTGACGGTAAGCGCGCCGGCGGGCCGCATCCGGGTGACGCCGTTCTCGGTTGTCGTGCTGTGCACCTCCGCCTTGCCCGCGGCCGGCGTCGTCACCGACAGCAGACGATCGTCGGCCGGTCCGTGATTGACCAGGGTCATATAGAGCGCCGCGGTTTTAGCGCCGGCGGGTGTCGCGCGCGCCCAAGCGTGCTGCACTTCGACGCCGGTACTCTGGGCGGTGGCGCCAGCAAGGGCCCCGATCACCAGCAATCCCGCGAACAAGATCGACTTCAAACCGGTTCGGCGATCGCGCGGCAGGAACGCGACGCCTTTCTTATATTGGAACATGGAGCAACTCCCGATCGGCATGAATGACCGGCTGCCCGGTACGCGACCGGAGCAGCGCAATAAAGAGAGACGCGAAGAATCAGGTCAGACGCGCGGGAGGGGCTCGGGGTTGCGCCGGCGCACGCAGCGGCTGAGCGGAAATCGATTTGTGGCCGGCTGAAATGTAGGGAACATCGAGCGCGGACCCCGCGAGGAGAACAGCGTTCGTCGGTGGGACAGCGCTACTCAGCAGATGCAGCGCGAGACAGACCGGGCAGGAGGCGGGATTCTCGGATAAGGGCTTGTCGCCGGGTGCGTTCGTATGGCTTTGAGCCGCAACATGCGCGCTGCAGAGGACGAGACCCGTGTCCGACAGCGCCGCCATGCTTGCGGTCCCCCGACTGCCGGATGCGGCAACGGCAGGATAGGACAACCAAGGCAAGGACACCTGCGCCAACAGCGCGGCGAAGCCGAGGATTGCAGCGAATGCGCGCAGCGCGCGCCCTCGGCGAAAGCACGCTACTCCCCTCACGCTGTCTCGTGAGGCCCGTGGGTGTCGGTGCCGATGGTGGGTCACGGCAATGAGACTATCAGAAGGGAACGAGTTTTCAATGCGCGGGGCCACAGCCGACCCTCAAACCGGCACCGTGCCCTCGATCATGATTCGATGCATGAGCCGCCGCTCGCCCGGCGCATAGTCGGGATTGGCCTTGTGCATGGTGCAGCGATTGTCCCAGATCAGGATGTCGCCGAGGTGCCAGCGATGGCGATATTGATATTTCTCCTGAGTCGCATGCGCGGTGAGCTGGTCGAGAAGCGCGTCGCTCTCGCCGCGCGGGAGCCCGATGATCTGCTCCATCCGCGTCGGGTTCATATAAAGCGCCTTGCGCCCGGTCTCGGGATGGGTCCGCACCAGCGGATGCACGACGTCCGGCGTTGCCGCCTGCTCCGCCGCGGTACGCGTTGGCACGGTCTGATTGGTTCGGGTCGAGTAGTAGGCGTGCACGACCTTGAGGTTATCGATGCGCGCTCGGGCCGAGGCATCGAGGTCCTCATAGGCCTGGTACATGTTGGTGAATTGCGTGTCGCCGCCACTGCTCGGAACCGCGAGCGCGTAGAGCGTGGTGAGCGAGCACGGGACCGCGCGGTAGCTGTCGTCGGAGTGCCAATCGGCGCCCGCCACCAGCTTCTTGTCATCGCCCTGAAAATCCCGGTCCTCGCTGGAGATGATGGCGATCTCCGGAAGGTCGGTGAGCTTCTGCGCGACCTGCCGGATCGGCAAGCCGAATCTCGCTATCGCATCGCGATAGCCGGTCGTGTCGAGACGCTGGCCGCGGATGCAGAGCACGAGGCCATCCAGCAGTGCCTGACGCAGGGCTGTTTGCGTTTTGGTGTCGACGCCGGAGCCGAGATCGATCCCTGCGGCGGCAACCCCGGCGGCAGTGCCAAGCTTCGTGAAGGAGAGCGTCATGGAGCCATCCTAACTGACGAGATCACCGCTCAAGCATGGATGTGTCATTGCCGGGCGAGGTCCGACTGTAAAGGAAAAAATTGAAAGGGGATGCGGGGACGAAAGGGGATTGAGGACGTCAAATTGCGTGTCAGAGGTAAAGGACCTAATCATTTCCGCGTTGTTCCCCTCATCACCTGTTCATCTCCCCATCTCCTTTATCGCCGTTCCCAGGGTCGCGGGGGTTGCCGCGGCGCTCGATTAATTGTCCAACAAAAACTCGACGCCGGCGCGCTCGCAGACTGTGCGGAGGCTTTCCGCGAGCTTGGGTGGGATCGGAATGCCATCCTTGATGCGCTTTTCGCGCGTGATCCGCTCCGGATCGCCCGCCACCAGCACCGGCAATTCGGGATCGGCGGGTGATGTCGCGTGCAGCACGTCGATCGCGGCGTCGAGATCGTCTTCGAATGCGCCCTCGGGCCGGAACGCCTTGGGATCGATCGCGAGAAGGAAATGGCCGAGATTGTCGGGGTCTTGCGGGCGCTGCGTGCGATTGCGGATCGGCGAGAAAGCCGCACCCGAAAGCGCGCCACCGAGAATGTGTACCATCATCGCGAGCCCGTAACCCTTGTGGCTCGACATGTCGGCGGTACCGCCGACCGGCGTGAGACCACCCTCGGGGCGGTTGCGGAGATAGTTCATGGCGCGGTCAGGATCGGTGACGGGATCGCCGTCGCCGTCCAGCACCCAGCCCGCCGGGATCGGCTTGTCGTTGAGCTGATAGACCTTGATCTTGTTGACCGCGACGGTGCTGGTCGCCATGTCGAGGCGGAAGGGTGGGTTGCGCCGTGTGGGTGCCGCGAACGCGATCGGGTTGGTCCCCAGCACCGGAACCGCCGCGCGCGTCGGCACAACAGCGATGCTCCGCGTCGCGCTCGTCACCATGCCGATCACGCCGCGCTTGGGCGCCATGGCTGCGTAATAGCCGGCGGCGCCGAAGTGGTGTGAATTGAAAACCGAGACAATTCCCACGCCCATGGCGAGCGCCTTGTCAATCGCGAGGTCCATGCCCTTGACCGCCGCGGGGTGGCCGAGCCCGGCATCGGCATCGATCAGCGCCGTCACCGCGCTCTCGCGGACGACGTGGGGATTGGCGTTGAGGTTCAGCTTTCCCTTGATGCGCGATTGGTCGTAGTCCATCAGCATCGATACGCCGTGCGAGTCGACGCCCGCGAGGTCCGTCTCCACCATCACTTCGGCGGTCGTGCGCACGAGTTCGGGCGCCATGCCCCAGGCGGTCAGCACCGACTCAATCTGCTGGCGCACGCGCTCGGCCGAGACGTTCATGGGTCACTCTCCTCGCAATCGACGGACTCGCATCTTGCGCTCCCACGCGGAAAAAGCGACAGCAAGATTCGAGGAATCCAACATCCCGTTGAAGGGGACTCGGGGGATTGGCATTTGATGAAGGAGATCGGGAGGTGGATTGGCGATGGAAAGACAAGCGCGTGGCGATGGCGTCGGTGCTATCTCCCCGATCCCCTGCTCATCACATCCCCTTCAATAGACGAAGGAGATCGGGAGATGGATTGGCGATGGGGAGAGAAGCGCATGGGGATGGCGTCGGTGCTATCTCCCCGACCCCCTGCTCATCCCCACGTCCCCTTCAATAGTTGAAGGAGATCGGGAGATGGATTGGCGATGGGGAGAGAAGCGCGTGGGGATGGCGTCGGTGCTATCTCCCCGACCCCCTGCTCATCCCCACATCCCCTTCAATAGATGAAGGAGATCGGGAGATGGATTGGCGATCGGGAGAGAAGTGCGCGGCGATGGCGTTGGTGCTATCTCCCCGATCCCCTGCTCATCCCCACATCCCCTTCAAATTCTGGGTCACGCGGAGATTGTCCTTGAGCCGAATGGCTGCTTGAGTTCCCTTGGAATGTCGTCCATGGACAACTCTTGGGAACCGCCCTCCACCTTCGAGGAAAAAATCCGGGCGGTTCTGGTTCCCCCTCGCCTGCGCATGCGGTTTCTTTTGGCGCGGGAGCGCCTGCGGGGCGAGGCAGAGCTGAAACTGTTGCCCTTTCTCATCGATCGCCAGCGGATCGCGCTCGATATCGGCGCCAACAAGGGCATATGGGCCGAAGCAATGCGGCGATATGCCAAGCACGTCCATGCCTTCGAGCCCAATCCGAAAATCTTTCGCGAGCTCAAGCGGTCCGCCCACCGCGCCGTTACGGCGCATCGGTTGGCGCTTTCCGACAACTCGGGGCCGGCCGAGCTGCTTATCCCGATCGGGCGGCGCGGCTATTCCAACCAAGGCGCCACGCTGACCCCTCTGAGGGTCGGGATTTCCTATGGCACCGTCCCGGTCGAGGCGCGCCGCTTGGACGAGATGGATCTGGGCGCGGTCGGCTTCATGAAGATCGACGTCGAGGGCCATGAAATGGCGGTCATGGCAGGGGCCGCAGAAACATTGCGGCGATATCGGCCCAATCTGATCGTCGAGATCGAGGAGATTCACACGCGGCAGCCGATCCGCGAGACGCTCGGTGCAATCTGCGCCAAGGGCTATGAGGCCTTTGCCATCGAAGACGGCACGCTCAAGAGTGCATGGGCGATCGATCTCACCCGCCGCCACAGCGAGTCCGATCGGGGTGAGGGCTACATCTTCAACTGGATTTTCTTTCCGAAGTAGCAAATCAAGGATTATGCCACAACTTTATAGGTAACGCCCTATACTGCATCATATTGCTTGACCGTATCCTTATATGCAATATATTGCCTTTCTCCTGGGAACAGCGGTCGTACCCCATGATCACTTTCGATACCGATCCATCGCGCTACCGGCATTGGCGTCTCGGCATTGCGGATGACGTTGCGACCCTCACCTTGGACGTAGCCGAAGAGGGCGGCATCCGGCCGGGCTACAAGCTCAAACTTAATTCCTACGACCTCGGGGTGGATATCGAGTTGGCCGATGCGCTCAATCGCATTCGCTTCGAGTATCCCCAGGTCAAGGTGGTGGTGCTGACCTCCGGCAAGGAGCGCATGTTCTGCGCCGGGGCCAACATCTACATGCTTGGTCAGTCGAGCCATGCCTGGAAGGTGAACTTCTGCAAGTTCACCAACGAGACGCGGAACGGCATCGAGGACAGCTCGCGGCACTCCGGCCTCAAATTCATTGCGGCGCTCACCGGCACTTGCGCCGGCGGCGGCTATGAGCTGGCGCTCGCTTGCGACGAAATTTTGATGATCGACGACCGCTCCTCGACCGTGAGTCTGCCGGAGGTGCCGCTCTTGGGGGTACTGCCGGGGACCGGCGGTCTGACGCGTCTCGTGGACAAGCGCAAGGTCCGCCGCGATCTCGCCGATGTCTTCTGCACCACCGCCGAGGGCGTGCGGGCCGAGCGGGCCAAGCAATGGAAGCTCGTCGATCATGTGGCGGCACCCGCGCGGTTTGCGACGCTGGTGCAGGAACGCATCCGCGCACTCGCGGCCCAAAGCGTGCGGCCGGCGGGCGTCCAGGGCATCGCACTTCCGCCGCTCGAACGCGAGATCGATGAGCGCGGCTATCACTATCGGTGGGTCGATGTCGCCTTCGACCGCGCGCAAAGGGTGGCAACGCTGACGGTCGCGGGTCCCGGCGAAGACAGCCCGCGCTCGCTTGAGGAGATCCTCGCTGCGGGCGCCCGGTGGTGGCCGCTTGCGATGGCGCGCGAGCTGGACGATGCGATCCTGATGCTCCGCGCCAACGAGAGCGAGCTTGGCACGGTTCTGCTCAAGACCCGTGGCTCAATGGCGGCAATGCTCGCATCGGATCGGTTGATGGTGGACGAGCGGGACCATTGGTTCGTGCGTGAAACCATCGGCCATCTGCGCCGTACCCTCGCGCGGCTCGATGTTTCCTCGCGCAGCTTCTTTGCGGTGATTGACCGGGAGTCCTGCTTCGCTGGGACCTTGATGGAGCTGGCGCTCGCCGCCGACCGCTCCTACATGCTGGCGCTGCCCGACGACAGCAACGAGGCGCCGTGCGTTGCTCTTTCCGTCGCCAATTTCGGTTCCTACGACATGGCGAATGGGATGACCAGACTCGCCGCGCGTTTCTGCAATCTGAGCGAGCCGGTTGCAGCGGCGCTGCGGCGGATCGACGAGCCGCTCGATGCCGAAGCCGCGATGGCGCTCGGCCTGGTCACCTTCGCGCCCGACGAGCTCGACTGGGAAGACGAGCTGCGCCTTGCGGTCGAGGAGCGCGCGAGCCTTTCCCCCGATGCGCTCAACGGCCTCGAAGCGAGCCTGCGCTTTCCCGGCGGCGAGACGATGGAGACCCGGATTTTTGCGCGCCTCTCGGCGTGGCAGAACTGGGTCTTCAGCAGGCCGAACGCCGTCGGCCCGCAGGGCGCGCTCAAGGTGTTCGGCACCGGCTCCAAGCCGGCGTTCTCGTGGGAGAGGGTGTGACCATGGCGGTCGATTATCAGGAGCGGATTCCCAATAACGTCGATCTGGCCGAAAATAAGGTGCTGCAGCGCGCGCTCGAAACTTGGCAGCCGCGATTCCTCGACTGGTGGCGCGAGATGGGTCCATCGGATTTCGCCGCGGCGGAAGTCTATCTGCGCACCGCGACTTCGGTCGATGCCAAGGGCTGGGCGACTTATGGTGCGGTCCGCATGCCGGAGTACCGCTGGGGCATTTTCCTAGCTGAGCCCACGGCGCGCACCATCGGCTTCGGCGACGAATTAGGGAAACCCGTCTGGCAGCAAGTGCCTGGTGAGCATCGCTCCACCTTGCGGCGGCTCATCGTGACCCAAGGCGACACCGAGCCCGCCTCGGTCGAACAGCAGCGCCTCCTCGGCCACACCTGTCCCTCGCTCTACGATCTGCGCAATCTGTTCCAGGTGAATGTGGAGGAAGGCCGGCACCTCTGGGCCATGGTCTACCTGCTGCACGCCTATTTCGGCCGCGATGGGCGCGAAGAGGCCGAGGAGCTTCTGGAGCGTCATTCCGGCGATGTGGACAAGCCTCGCATCCTCGGCACCTTCAACGAGCCGATCTCGGACTGGCTTTCGTTCTTCATGTTCACCTACTTCACCGATCGCGATGGCAAGTTCCAGCTCAAGAGCTTCGCCGAGAGCGGCTTCGATCCGCTGGCACGCACCTGTCAGTTCATGCTGACCGAGGAAGCCCACCACATGTTCGTGGGCGATACCGGCATTGCGCGGGTAATTCGCCGCACTCTCGAGGTCATGAAGGAGCGCGGCAGCGATGCCCCTGACGTGCTGCGCGAGGCCGGTGCCATCGACCTGCCGACGATTCAGCGATATCTCAATTTCTGGTTCAGTTCCTCGCTCGACCTCTTTGGCTCGGAATCCTCATCCAATGCCGCGGGCTATTTCGCGGCGGGCATCAAGGGTCGCCCCGACGAGGCAAACTACGATGATCACATGGTCAAGGACGTGACCGCGTTGATCGAGCATCCCGACGGCAAGGGCAGCGTGACGCGCGAAACCGTGCCGATGCGCAACGCCATGAACGAAGTGGTGCGCCAATCCTATGTCAGGGATTGCGAGATCGGCCTCAAGCGCTGGAATCGCCTTATTCAAAAGGCGGGTTTCGCGTCCGAACTGGCCCTCCCGAGCCTGCGCTTTCGCCGCTCGATCGGCGCTTGGGCCGGCGTTTCCGTCGATCCCGCGGGCCATGCCGTCTCTCCCGAGGAATGGCGGCGGCGCCAAGGCGAATGGCTGCCCACGGCCGCGGATCGCGCATTCGTGAAAAGCCTGATGCAACGCGTGACGACGCCCGGCAAGATCGCGTCTTGGATCGCGCCGCCCGACCGCGGTATCAACAATCTCCCGGTCGAGTACGAGTATGTACATTTGGCGTAATATCTATCTGACCTAAGGTCGCGCCGCCGATGTCGTTGAAGGAAGAAGAATTCACCGCCGAGACACGGCGTTCAGGGAGAACGAAGAAACGTGTGACCGAGAGTAGTCTCCGGATCCCGCCGAAAGCCGGACCAAGCTCAGGCTCCGCGACGAAGTGGCCGCGAATTCTGGATCGCTTCGCTTCGCTCGCGATGACGGTCTCGGAATCTCGGTGCTCTCCGTGTCTCTGTGGTGAGACTTCCCATCGGCAAAGTATCGTCGCAAGCAGCCGCCCTGCCGCGGCGCGAAGGAACGAGTTGGGCAGCGCATGAAAATCGTCATCATCGGCGCGGGGCCGGCGGGGTTTCGTGCGGCGGAAGTGCTGCGCCAGCAATCCTCGAAGGTGGAAATCACCCTTGTCGGCGACGAGGCGCATCCGCCCTATAACCGTCCGCCGCTCTCCAAGGAGTTCCTCACCAAAGGCCTCGCGCACGAAAAGCTGCATCTGCAGCCGCTGTCGTTCTACGAAACACAGAGGATCACTCTGCGTCTCGGAAAGATTGCGACCCGCATCGATCGCGCGCAGAAGCAGGTTGAGCTCGCGGACGGCACGCGGCTCTCCTACGACAAGCTGTTGCTGACAATGGGCTGCCGCGGGCGGAGGCTGCCGCCGGCGTTGGCGAAGGCGCAAGTGCATTGCCTGCGCGGTCTTGCGGATGCATTCGCCATTCGCGCGGAACTCGGGCCCGGCCGCGATCTGGTGCTGATTGGCGGCGGCTTCGTCGGGCTTGAACTCGCGGCCGCGGCGGCAATCTTGGGCGGGCGCGTCACGGTGCTGGAGGCGATGCCGCGGTTGATGACGCGGACCATGCCGTCGGCCGTCGGCGAGTTCGCGCGTCGGCTGCATGAGGGCCACGGCGTAAGGTTCGAATTCGACGCGAGGCTCAAAAGCATCGAGCCGCGACCGGGCGGCGGAGTTATGGTCGCGACCGAGCGCGGGACCTATCATGGCGATGTCGTGGTGGCGGGGATCGGCGCGCAGCCGAACACGGAATTGGCGGCGGCTGCGGGTCTCGCGGTCGAAGATGGCATCGTCGTCGATGCGCAGGGCCGCTCCAGCGATCCGGACATCTTCGCCGCCGGCGACGTGACTCGGCACCTGAACCCGCTACTGGGCCGCGCGATCCGCGTTGAGTCTTGGCAAGTGGCGCTCAATCAGGCGGCGGCGGTGGCGCACGCCATGCTCGGCGCAACCGAAGAATATTCAGAGCTGCCGTGGCTCTGGACTGACCAGTACGACAGCAACATACAGGTGCTCGGCTTGCCCACGCCTGAATTGGAGCTGATCACCCGCGGCGATCCCAACTCCAACAGCTTCACGATGCTGGGGCTCGATGGCGAAGGCCGCCTCGCTTGCGCCATCACCGTCAACAGCGGTCGCGACATGTCGGCGCTGCGCCGCCTGGCCGCGACGCGGGTCCGCCTTCCCGAGGAAGCGCTGGCCGATCCGCAGAAAAAGCTCAGCGACCTCGCACGCGCGGCATTGAAGCCGAGCTGAGGCTCGCTCAAAGTCGCTCGATCTCCTCGGGGTGAGTCACATCCATCACGGCGCGGTCTCGGTCGCGGCGGAGATATCCGCGCACCCGCACTTTCTCGCCCTTTAGCGTCAGCGGATCGACGCCCGCCGCTTGAAACATCGCGACCGCATCGGGGCGAAGCCGCACAGTGAAGGCCCTGCGCCAGTCGGCGCCGAAATTGAGGAAGACCGTGCCGCGCACGCGCGCCGTATCGACGATCCGCCCTTCGACCAGCTCGAAGCTGTCGAGGTGGTCGAGTGTCTCTTCGGGCGTGCGCACGGCATAGAAGGGGTCGACCCAGATGCCGAGACGCGCGGCGCGCGCCTCGCTTTCGAGGCGCAACATCTCCGCGGCGCCGGTACGGTTGTCGACGAAGGTATAGACGCGCGCGAGGCCGCGGCGCAGCATCTCGCCCTCGAGCCAGAGGCCGTCGGCACGTTCGAGTTGCGCCAAAACACGGCCGCTTCGGTCGAGGTGCGCGCCGCCATAGAGCAAGGTCACGGATTGACCGGAGGCAAGTTCGCTCAACGCCGTTTCGGCTTCGTGCGAAAGGGGCCAATCTTGGAAGCCCATGCGGCCCTTGGCGAGCTTCGGCGCCTGAATGCCGACCATCCGCACCGTGCGCCCATCGGCCAGCACCAGGCTGTCGCCGTCGATCACCTGCGCCACCGGAGCGCTCGCATCGCGCGTAAAGCCGGCCGGGATGCTCGGCACCTCGGCAGCGAGGACCGCAGTCCAGAACAGCAACCCGACGAGTGCGATAAAAATGCGGCGCAGGGCCATCGCAGCCTCCGTCGCTACCCTAGAAGCGGTGCGGTGAAGTCGCAATGCGTGCGCGTTCGCGGGCGATGACGATGCCTCGGGATCGGCGATTTCGAGCAGTCAACGCGAACGGGACCGGCTTCCGCCGATGCCGACGGAGAGCCCCATGCGCACGAGCTCCGACAGCGTCCGCGCCCGCATCTTCTCCATCACTCGTGCCCGATGGATTTCCACCGTGCGGTGGCTGATCGACAGCTCGCGGGCAATGATCTTGTTTGGCTTGCCGGCGATGAGGGCATCCAAAACCTCGCGCTCGCGCGGCGTCAGGAGCCCCACTCGCCGCTGCACCTCCTCGTCCCTTGCCGTGATCCGAGCCGTCTCGATGCCGAGGTCGAGAGCCTTGCGGACAGCGGCTAGCAGCGCTTCGTGATCGAAGGGCTTCTCCACGAAATCGACCGCGCCCGCCTTCATCGCGCGAACGGCCAGCGGAACATCGGCATGGCCGGTCACTACGATCACGGGGATACGGCGGTCTCGCCGCGCCAGCTCCTCCTGGAGAGCCAGACCGCCCATGCCCGGCATACGCACATCCAGCACGAGACAGCCCGGCCCGTCCAGTGCGACGGCGAGAAAGGACTCGGCTGAAGGATAAGCGACCGCCTTGAGACCCGAACTCTGCAATAGCAAAGCAAGAGAGTCGCGGATTGCCGGATCGTCATCAATGATATGGACGGTCGGTTCTGCCACGTCACTTCACCGCGCTCATCAGCGATCGACGGCGGATATTGTGCACTGGGCCGAGTGCGGCCTGCAATTACCGCTCGTCATCCTGGGACCGCCTGGGAAACCCAGGCCACCGATTTTAATGGTTCATTCACCGACATGGCGCAACTCTGAGATCACGCCTTCGCAAGCTCCGGCGATGGGCAATGGTGGGCTCCGTTTCGGGGTCGGCGAGAAGCGGTGTCCGTCGTCTTTCAGCATGCGTTTTAAGCCGCTCCTTTCGCCGCTGCGCGTGCGTGAGCAGGACGTTGAACGGGCGAAGAACGACCGTGTTGTCTCGAAGTCACTGGATCAAACTCGCGAGCGTCGCAGGCGCGCTCCTGCTTCTTCTCGGCACCAGCGTCACGTCCTATCGGACGGTGCGAGCGCTGATTGACGTGCGAGTTTCCGTCGAGCACAGCCAAAACATTATCGATGGGATCGATCGACTGGTCTCCCTCCTTCGGGATGCGGAGATCGGTGCCAGAACTTACGTGCTGACCGCCGATGCCCGTGATCTCGAGCGTTATCGCGAGGGAGTGGCGCGGGCACTCGATCAGCTCAGCACGCTGCGGAGTCTCGTGAGGGACAATGCCTTTCAGTCGTCCCGGCTTGACGCGCTCGAACCCATGCTCAGGGCTCGATTCGATATCCTGGAAACTCTGGTCATGCGGCGCTCGCTCGGCGCAGAACCCGGGGCGCTTGCCGCCTCCTTGCAGCCGTCGCCGGATGAGCGAAGCCGCATGAGGGGTCTCGTTTCGGCCATGGCGGACGAGGAAACAGACCTTTACCAAGCCGAACGCGAACGCGCCGCGACCAAAGCGAGCAGAACGCTTTGGATCATCATCATTGCCACGGGCGCGGGCTTCACCACGATCTGCGTGATCGCTATCTGGGTTGCCTGGGAAATGCGGATGCGACAAATGGCGGAAGGCGCGCTCCGCACCGCGAACGCGACGCTGGAGGATCGCGTGCGTCTGCGCACCGAAGAGCTCAGCCGTTCGCACCTGCGCCTGCAGGAATTGCAGAGCGAATTGCTGCACGTCGGGCGCGTCGGCGCGATGGGGCAAATGGCCTCCACATTGGCGCACGAGATCAATCAGCCGCTCGCGGCGATCGCCAACTATTTGGCGGCCGCCGGCAAGCTGCTGCGATCGGGCGACGTCGGGATCGCCGGTGCATGTGAGGCGCTTGACCGCGCGGGAGAGCAGACGCGGCGCGCCGCCGAGATTATCCGGCGAGCTCGGGATTTCGTACGCAAGCGCGAGCTTCATCGGGTCCCCGAAAGCCTGTCGCTCGTGATCGAGGAGGCAACGAGCCTCATCAAGGGTGCCGCTTCGCAGCAGCGGGTAGATCTCCGGCTCGACCTCGATTCGCGCGCGAATGCGGCGGTCGTCGACCGTATTCAGATTCAGCAGGTGATCATCAACCTGGCCCGCAACGCGATCGAAGCGATGACCGTGTGCGAGAGGCGCGAGCTCGTCATATCAAGCGAGCTTCAGCCGAACGGCACCGTGGAAATACGCATTGCCGACAGTGGGCCCGGAATCTGCGAAAGCGTCGCCGAGCAATTGTTTCGGCCCTTCGTTACCAGCAAGGCCAACGGCATGGGCGTCGGCCTCTCGATCTGCCGAACCATTGTGGAGGCGCATGGAGGCGCGATCTGGTTTGAAGCGAACCGCGGCGGAGGAGCCGTATTCGTTTTCACAATGCCCGCCGCCACCGCCGCGGACCGTGTGCCTCTTGCTGCGACTGCAAGTGCATGAGGCAAAAGAAAACGAGCCGGCCCACACTCCAGATTGGACCGGCTCGATCCTGCGATTGTCGGATCGCCAAGGAAAGTCTTCGTGCCGTTCGACGTCGTGCCGAAGGCCAAGCCAGCGCAACAAATGGAATCCACGCGATGAATTCCTCTTGTCGTGCTTTCGATTATCCGCCGCGAAGTGCTGCCCGGGGATTAAATCCGAGTAAGTAAAATCCCCTACGTGGGTTTCCGTAGAACGATTAAGCTGCAATCACAATAAGTTGCCCGCAGCCCGTCTTCGATGGGTCCAGGATGATGAAGGACGACCAGACCCCGCCCCCAGAGCGCGGGGCCTTCCTGCGTGTCGCGGAGACGGTCTCTATTCCGAGAACAAATCGCCGGGTGTGCCGGTCCGTCGCTGGATCGACTGGCGGAGCTTCAGCAAGGCTCGGTGCTCGAGCTGGCGCACACGCTCCTTGGAGACGCCGAGCTCGCGGCCCAGCTCTTCGAGTGTCGCACCCTCCTCGCGCAGCCGCCGCTCCGTGATGATGGCGCGCTCGCGTGCGGAGAGTTCGCCAAGCGCCTCCGCGAGCCAGCGCGAGCGGGTCTCACCATCGCGCATCACGGAAACGACTTCCTCGGGGTTGGGGCGTCGATCCGGCAGGAAATCCTGCCAATCGTCCTCGCCGCCGTCGCCGACCGGCACGTTGAGCGATTGGTCAGCGGCGGCAAGGCGCATGTCCATCAGTTCGACCTCGGCGAGTTCGACCTGGAGCTCGTCGGCAATCTTTTTCCGACCGGCATCGCTCAAGGGTCCGCCCGACGTTTCCTCGATGCGCGCGCGCAGGCGGCGCAAATTAAAGAACAGCGATTTCTGCGCCGCCGTCGTGCCGGTGCGCACGATCGACCAATTGCGCAGCACGTAGTCCTGCATTGCCGAACGGATCCACCACGCGGCATAAGTTGAGAAGCGCACGCCGCGATCGGGCTCGAAGCGTGCGGCCGCCTGCATCAATCCGACATTGCCTTCTTGCACGAGATCGCCGACCGGCAAACCGTAATGGCGGAACCGCGCCGCTGTCGAAATCACGAGCCTCGTGTAAGAACGCACGAGTTCATGCAGCGCTTCCGTATCGCCGCCAACACGCCATTTCTGCGCGAGATCGAATTCATGATCGCGCGTCAGCAATGGTTCCTTCATCGACGCTTTGATGAAGTTGAGATTCGCCTTCTGCGTCTGCGGGTCGTCAATGTGCGCCATGGAGCGCTCCTCTTCTCGATCGCGAATGCGGTCGTTTTCGCCACGGCACCACAGCCTAACGCGCAGGTTTCGAAAACGTCGAGACCCTATTAAGGAGAAGACGGTGTGATCGTATTGAGCTAAGCGAATAAAACTTCGAACTCTAACTATCGATCATGTCGAGTATTGTGCCGTCGATGCCGAAGCACGCGGCAAGCAGGGGCCCACCGAACCCGCTGCCGGCGTCGAGCGAAACAGCATAGGGGCTTTCGAGCAATCCACCGTGGTGACGATCGAAACCCCGAATCACCCGCAGGTATGTCTCGTAGGGTTGAGCGAGTTCAAGGAACTGAGCACCGCCCCACCAGAACGAATCGCCCTGTAAGCCGAGTGGCTTCGTCGCATCGAGGCCGGTATGGACGAGCAGCAGCGAGTTCATGTCGGTAAACGCAGCACGGCGCAGATTCGCCATGAATTGCGTGTGTCCTGGAGTTTGATTGAGCCGTTGACGCAGCGAATTGGTCCAGCGCGTGATGGCGAGAACGCCCTCCCGGCAGGCGGCCTCACCCTGGCGCGGATCGCTGCGATAAGCGGCGATAGTGGCGCCGACCCCCTGACTCAACATGAAGGCGAGGACCTCGCGCGGGTTGGGTGCGAATTGCAGCTCGAGCAGACGCTGCCACATCTCCTCCTGCGCGCCGCGCAGCAGGGCCACGTCGCCGACGAAGGCGTTGTGACAAGCGAGCGCCCAGGCACGAAAGCGCAGCACTTCGTCGACGGTCTCGACAACCGTGACACCGTGGCCCAGTACATTGCCGAGATAAACCAGCCGGTCGCCGCTCCGCCAGCGCCGCGCGAGCTGGTCATGCAGACGACTTAGCCGCTCCACCTCACCGTGGATTGCCGCTACCGCCCAAACGCGCTCGGCGCGCCGCAATATCGCATAGACCGGAGAGTCACACGGACCGGGAGATGCCACAGCCCCCACTCAACGCCCAATTCTCACGAAGAGACACGACGTTATCCTATGCCGAAAAAAGAAGCGATCGGCACGGAAAATATGGGGATGCCGGGGCGCGCCGGCACCCGACCCGATTGGATCGGATGTAATTCTTGAGAGCAGCGAGCAACGTTACGCGGCGTTGAGTATTTCCTCGACGCGCTGCACGGCGGTGTTCTCGTCGATTTTCTCCACCGCGGCAAATTCCCGCACCAGCCGATCGAGCGCCGCCTGATAAATCTGACGTTCGCTGTAGGACTGTTCCGGCTGGCCCACATTTCGATAGAGGTCACGCACTACTTCGGCAATCGAGGCAGGATCGCCCGAATTGATCTTCTGCTCGTATTCCTGCGCGCGGCGGCTCCACATCGTGCGCTTCGCGCGCGAACGGCCCCTCAACTTCGCGAGCGCCGCGTCCATCTCCTTGCGCGTCGACAGCCGCCGCAGTCCCGAATTCTTGGCCTTGCCCACGGGAACGCGAAGCGTCATGCGATCCTTCTCGAAATGGATCACGAATACGCTCAGGCTTTGCCCGGCGATCTCCTGGGTCTCGATGCCATGGATCTTGCCGACCCCATGGGTCGGATAGACCACGAAGTCCCCCGCGCCGTAGCTTAGCTTTTCCACCATCATCGTCTCTCAACACCCGTCTGTGTGGTCGAATTCAAGGACGCCACACCACCCTTTGCCAGTCACGGAGACCGGGCAAATGAACAATCCCTATCGTCCTTAGGTCCGCAGCCCTATCGTTGGGCCGAGCCGCTGGAACGGCGGATGCCCTCAGGCATCTGTTATTTCATAGCACAAACCGCCTGTGAAAAGCGAGTCCGGAAGCCATGCATGCCGTGCAATCCGCCCGGGCTGGCGGAGGGCGGCCATTCAAATCATTGAGAGATCAACGTTTTCCAGGATTAGAACTAAAATACTTCTCAAATTTGCCCTCGACATCCTTCCATTCATCGGCGTCCGCGGGCGCTTCACCCTTGCGAGTGATATTTGGCCAGGAAGTCGCATATTGACGGTTAAGCTCGACCCAGCGCTCGGCGACTTGCTCGCTGTCGGGAATAATCGCCTCGATCGGGCATTCGGGCTCGCAGACGCCGCAGTCGATGCACTCGTCGGGATGGATGACCAGCATGTTCTCGCCTTCGTAGAAGCAGTCCACGGGACAAACCTCGACGCAGTCCATGTATTTGCACTTGATGCAGGCTTCGGTGACGACGTAGGTCATGCGATCATTCTCGTGGAGAAAATTCGCTGGTGCAGCGCACAAATGCCCCGCGTGCACCAAGGTCGCTTTGCCTAACACAGCGGCCGAGCTCGGTTCAACCCTCGTTAAATTGGGGTCTTGGGCTCGGGCCGATCACCTACCGAGCGGCATCTCGGTGGCGGAGCATATGGTCGTTCGGGCCTCTGCCTTGTTGTCGACCTGCTGCCTCGATAGGGTGGCCCGGTGAGCAAGAACGGTATTCCAGCAGCGGGGACCGGCGTGATGGCTGCGCTGCGTCGAAGCTATGGCATTGCGCGCTCGGCCGCGATCTACCGTGCAAGGCCGTGGCGCCGAGGACGAGCGTTGGCGCTTTACCGGCCGTTCATCGCGTCAGGGGCGCTTGCCTTCGACATCGGCGCGCATCTCGGCGATCGGACCCGTTATTTTCGTGCACTCGGCGCGCGGGTCGTTGCGGTCGAGCCGCAGCCGGAGCTTGCGGCGCGACTGCAGCGTGCCTTCCGCGGCGACAGCGGGGTTTCGGTGCTGTGTACCGCATTGGGTGCGGCTCAGGGGCACGCCCTGCTGCACCGCGACCCCATGAACCCGACGCTCGCGACCCTCTCGAAGACCTGGACCCGCGCGCTCACGGCGAGCGCGGCCTTCCGGAGTGTTCGCTGGCGCGAGACACGATCGGTTCCCGTCACCACGCTCGACGCGCTGATCAGCCGTTTCGGGGTCCCCGCCTTTACCAAGATCGACGTGGAGGGATTTGAGGCGGAGGTGGTAGGGGGACTAAATCATCGCGTCGCGGCGTTGTCGTTCGAGTATGTCACTGTGTCGCTGGAACCCGCGCTCCAAACTCTCGACAGGCTTCGAAGTCTGGGCCGCTACGAATACAACCGGTCCGAGGGCGAAAGCCTGCGCTTGATCCATCGGCGCTGGGTGGATTTCAGCGCGATTACCCGCGAGATCGAGGGCCTCAGCCGGGACCCGGGTTCGGGCGATATCTATGCGCGCCTTCGAGACGACGCGTGAGCGAGTTGGGCGGCGTTTGAAAGAGGTCGGGACTTGGCGAGACGCGGCAGAATCATTGTGCAGCACTTCGTGGGCCAGATGCCGCTTGCCGGCATCGCTTGGCAGGCGATGCAGTACATCTTGAGTCTCGAGCGGCTTGGGTACGAGGCATGGTACGTCGAGGACGGGGGTGCGAACCCCTATGATCCCCGCGCCAACAGCGTGTCGATGGAGTGCGACTACAATCTTGCCTTCTTGAGAGGCGCCATGGAGCGTTATGGGCTCGGCGGGCGCTGGGCCTATTGGGACGCGATCAACGATCGCTATCACGGGCTCCCGCGCGATCGGGTGCGCGCGCTCTATCGCGAGGCCGATGCGCTCATCAACCTGTGCGGGGCGACGCAGCTCAGGGATGAGCACATGGCCTGCCCGGTCCGACTGATGGTCGACACCGACCCGGTCTACGAGCAGATCAAATACGCCAAAGCCGACCCTGCAGCGCGCGCTTATCTAGATGCTCATACGCATCTCTTCACGTATGGCGAGAATCTCGGCGCCGCGGACTGCCCGATCCCGCTTTCGGGTCAGCACTGGATGACGACCCGCCCGCCCGTCGTCCTTGAGGAATGGCCGGTGGCGCCGGGCGAGCCGGATTGCTATACCTCAATCGCGACTTGGGAAAACAAAGGCAAGAACATCGAATTCGAGGGCGCGACGTACGTATGGTCAAAGCACGTGAATTTCGTGCGGTTCTCGGACCTGCCGCGACGGATGCCGCGTTGCTGCTTCACGCTGGCGCTGTTGACGGAGCGGCCCAACGTCGCCGTCGAGCTCGAGGCCGAAGGTTGGCGAGTCATGGACTCGCGGCCGATTTCCGCCGACATGAACGTTTACCGCGACTTCATTGCGGGTTCGCGCGGTGAATTCACGGTGGCGAAAGACATTTACGTTCGGCCCAACAGCGGTTGGTTCAGCGACCGCAGCGTCTGCTATCTGGCCTCCGGGCGCCCGGTCGTCACGATGAAGACCGGGTTCAGCAAGTTCTACCCGGCGGGCGAAGGGCTGTTCGAGTTCACGACCCATGCCGAGGCGCTCGATGCCTTCGACCGCATCGCCGCCGACTATCGCCGACACGCCCGCGCCGCGCGCGGTATCGCCCAGGAATTCTTCGAGGGCGCGCGCGTGGTCGGCGCCATGATGTCGAGCGCGGGGCTTTAGTGTCGCGATTCGGCATTTCCTGGGACGGGCTCTCGCGCGCGCTCTTCATCGCGACGACGGTGCTGGTGATCGCGACTTTCGCCGACTACGGCATTACTTGGGATGAGGACGTGCACAATTGGTACGGCGTGCTGGTGCTCAACTACTATGTGAGCGGCTTTGCCGATCTGCGCGCCACTCAATGGCTCGACCTGTTCAATTACGGCGGCGTCTTCGATATGGCGGCGGCGATCCTCAATTTCGTCTCGCCGTTCGACACCTACGAAACACGGCACCTGCTCAATGGGCTGGTCGGGGTACTGGGCCTGGTGGGGGTCTGGCGCCTCGGCAGCGCGCTCGGTGGACCGCGTGCCGGCTTTTTTGCCGCCTTGTTCCTGGTGCTCACGCCCAACTACTACGGGCAGATGTTCAACAACCCGAAGGATGTCCCCTTCGCGGTCGGCATGGTCTGGGCGCTTTACTACCTCGTGCGTATTGTCCCCGAGCTTCCCAAGGCGTCCTTCGCCACCGTGGCAAAGCTCGGCCTTGCGACCGGCTTGGCACTGGGGGTGCGCGTCGGCGGCCTCTTGGTGATGGGATATTTGGGCGCGCTGCTCGGGGCCTCTGCGCTCTGGCGCGCGCTCGACGCCAGAAGCTTCCGCCTGCTGCTCAGCGAGAGCGTGACCAGCTTCGTTCGCGTGTTGCTGCCCGTGACCATGATTGCCTATGCGGTCATGCTGGCATTCTGGCCCTTTGGACAGCTCGACCCGCTGCACAATCCGCTCATTGCGCTCGCAAACTTCTCGCACGAGATCTTCCCGTTCCCGACGCTGTTTGACGGCAGCTATGTCCCCGCCAACGATCTCCCTTGGAGCTATTTGCCGGTCCACATCGCACTGGCGTTGCCGGAGTTGGTGCTGATCTTGGCCGTGGCCGCGCTTCCGCTCGGTCTCGCGCTGGCGTGGCGGCAAGGTGAGCGGTTGTCGCGCTTGGCGGCGCTCAGCTACGCGATCGTTGGCTTCGCGATCCTGTTCCCGATTGGTTACGCCATCGCCATCAAGGCGGTGCTGTTCGACGGCATGCGCCATTTCATTTTCGTGCTGCCACCGATCGCGGCGCTCGCGGCGGTCCTGATGGACCAGGTGCTCACCTGGCTCAAGCGCTTCTCATACCGGCGCTTGGCATATGGCGCGCTCGGGCTCTATGGGTTGGGCCACATTGCCATCATGGGGATGCTGCATCCCGACGAATACGTCTATTACAACGCCTTCATCGGTGGCGTGCACGGCGCGGACGGACTGTTCAAGACCGACTACTGGGCGAACTCGTATGCAGAAGCGGTGATGGGTCTCGAGGACTATTTGCACGCGGAGTATGGCGCCGACTACATGGATCACGAGTTCACCATCGCCGTCTGCGGTCCGCCGATCTCCGCCGGGTTCTTCTTTCCCGCCAATTTCGTTTTTACCAGCGACCGAGCGCGGGCCGATTTCTTCATCGCCTTCACCAAGGACGATTGCCACAAGACGCTGCCGGGGCGCGAGGTTTATCGCGTCGAGCGCATGGGGGTATTGCTGTCGGTCGTGCTCGACCGCAGGCCCTACGTGTCGGCCTCGGTCGACACTGGTCAATAAAGGGTGCGTGACCGGTGGAACGCCGCGAATATGAACGCTTGGCCGCCCTCGACCGCAGCCTCTGGTGGTTTCGCGGCCTGCACGCGCAGATGCTGATCGCGCTCGGCGGTTCCACGCGTTGGTCCGGGGCGCGGCTCTTGGATGCGGGCTGCGGCACCGGGGGCTTGCTCGCCACATTGGTCGAGCGCCTGCCGGATTCGCGTCCGATCGGTCTCGAACTCGATCCCGAAGCCGCCCTCTTGGCGCGCGCCGCGAGCCGCCGTCCCGTCGCGGTCGGCACGGTGAACGCGCCACCCTTCGCCAGCGCCTGCTTCGCCGCCATCGTCAGCAGCGACGTGCTTTGCCACCGCGGCGTCGACCAGGACGCGGCGGTTGGCCATTTTCACCGTTGCCTCGCGCCTGGTGGCCTCTTGGTCCTCAATCTGCCGGCCTATCGCTGGCTGTTCTCGGGGCACGATATCGCGGTCGATAATGTGCGGCGTTTTGGCGCCGGCGAAGTGCGGCGCCTCCTGTCGGCGGCGGGGTTCACACGCATCCGCACGCGCTATTGGAACACGCTTCTCTTTCCGCTGATGGTGCTGAAGCGCAAGCTCGGGGGATCGCGGCGCGCGGCCCAAAGCGACGTAGCGTCCGTACCGGCGCCGCTCGATCTGATCTTCCGTGCCGCCGTTCTGCTGGAGGCGAAGGTTGCATCATGCGGGCTCCGCTTGCCCTTTGGCGGATCGCTGCTGGCAATCGCGGTGAAGCCATGAGCAGTCGCCCCTACACGCTCAGCGTCGTGGTTCCGGTCTACAATGGCGCAAAGAGCGTCGGCGAGCTGGTGCATGCGCTCGAGACCCTTCAGATCGAGGGCGGCCATGAGATCATCCTGGTGGTGGACGGGAGCCCGGACGACAGCCTCGCGGTCTGCCGTGGCCTGCTCGAGATCGCGCGCATACCGATCACCGTGATCGATCTCGCGCGCAATTTTGGCGAGCACAACGCGGTGATGACCGGGCTCCGCCACGCGCGCGGCGCCTTCGTGATCACCATGGACGACGATCTGCAGAACCCGCCCTCGGAGGTGAAGCGCCTCCTCGAGCACGCGCAGTCGACCGGCAAGGACGTAATCTATACGACCTTCAAGACCAAGCAGCACGCCCATTGGCGCAATCTCGGCAGCCGCTTCGCCAACTGGGTCGCCGATGTGTTGATGGAAAAGCCCCGGGGGCTCTACCTCTCGAGCTTCCGCTGCATGAACGCCTTCTTGGTGGAGCAAGTGACGCACTACGATGGCCCCTTCCCCTATGTGGACGGGCTCATCATGCAGACGACGCAGGCGATCGGCACCCTCGAAGTGGCACACCTGCCGCGCGCCGGTGGACGCAGCAACTACACGCTGCGGCGACTGGTACGGCTCTGGCTCAATATCTTCGTGAACTTCTCGGTGATGCCGCTGCATTTGAGCACGATTGCGGGATTCGCGCTCTCGGTGTTTGGCGTCCTCGGTGTCGCATCGGTCGTGATCGAGGCATTGTTCTTCGGAACGCCGCAGGGCTGGGCCTCGCTGATGGCGGCGACACTGCTGCTCTCGGGCGTGCAGCTTCTGATCCTCGGCATTTTGGGGGAATATATGGGCCGCTTGTTCCTCACCGCGAACGGCAAGCCGCAGGCGGTGGTGCGTGCCGTCATCCGCAACGAAGCACCATCCCAAGCCGCGCCGGCGCCGCCGGCGATCCGTGTGGTGGAACGAATCTGAGGTCGATCATGGCGCTCGCTTATGGCGCGCTCTTGAGCGCGATCGTCTTGGGCGTGTTCGGGCAGTTGATGCTCAAGAGCGGCGTCGTGCGAACGCCGGGCTTTATCGCGCTGCTGCTCGATCCCTTCACCATTGTCGGGCTCATGGCCTACGGCGTCGCGGCGGTCTGCTACTTGATGGCGCTGAAACGCATTCCGATCACCATCGCCTATCCAAGCGTCGCGATCTCCTACGTAGTGGTGTCGGTCACCGCCCATTTCCTCTGGCACGAGCCGCTCGGATGGCCGCAGCTCGCGGGCATCGCGCTGATCGGCGGCGGTCTCGTGATGCTGCACGTCTCGGCCTAGCCGGGATCGCTCACCGCGATTGTCCCGCCACCTTGAGCGCTTGCAGATAGTCGGCCCACCGGCGCCCCTGCTCGCGTCCCAATTGGTGTAGATAGGACCACGAATAAATTCCGGTCTCGTGCCCGTCGTCGAAGAGGATGCGGATCGCATAGTGGCCGACGGGTTCGACCGCGCGAATCCCGACATTGGCGCGGCCTGAGACCAGCGTCTTCTGGCCGGGGCCGTGTCCCTGTACCTCGGCCGAGGGACTCTCGACGCGCAGATATTCGGCAGGAAGGCTGAACCGCGCGCCGTCGTCGAAATCGATTTCGAGCGTCCGCTCGGCCCGCTTGAGGCGGATCTCGGTCGGCCAGTGCTCGGTCCCGAGTTGGCTCACGGCCGCGCCAGCGCGGCCTTCTCGGCATCGTCCAGCGGACGCGCCTCGTCCACCAGCATGATCGGGATACCATCGCGGATCGGATAGGCGATCCCCGCTTCGATGCTGATCAACTCCTGCCGCTCGCGATCATAGCGCAGCGGCCCCTTGGTGAGCGGGCAGACCAGCACTTCGAGGAGGCGAGGGTCGACCTCGGTCTTGCCCTTGGGATCGGACGATGCGCTATCCCGCTCGCTCAATGGCGCAACCCCGATGGCTCCGGCGCCGCCGCTCCGCCCATCTCGATGAGCGCGGTCAGCAGCCGCGTGCGTTCCGCCAGGTCCTTCGCCTCGAGCAGCGCCTGCTTTTCTCCCGGCGAGAACGGACAGGCCATGGCGAGCGTGGTCACCAGATGTTGCTCGGGCGCCTTCTGGATCGCGTCCCAGTCGCAGGTGATGGCGTGGCGCTCGAAATAAATCTTGAGTGCGCCCAAGAGCCGCGCGCGATCGATGGGCGCGCCGGCGGCCGAGGCGACATCGCGCTCAAAGCGCGACCAATCGGCCTTTATGGTGCGATAGCCCTTGACCAGCGGCAGTTCCCCCGCGATCGCAAAACGTGCGACACCCGTCAGCGTGATGAGGTAGCGCCCGTCATCGGTCTCGCTAAAGGAGATGATCCGACCGGCGCAGCCCACCGGATAAACCGGCGGCTCGCCCACGTCGCCCTTGCCTTCGAGCGGCTGCACCATGCCGATGAGGCGCGGATAGACGAGAGCGTCGGAGATCATCGCCAGATAGCGCGGCTCGAAGATGTTGAGCGGCAACCGGCCCTGCGGCAGCAGCAGCACGCCGGTCAGCGGAAAGATCGGGATGACCTCCGGCAGGTCGGCGGCGCCGAGATCGAAGGACGCGCCCGCCATCGCCCGCTCAAGAGAACAGAATCGAGGAGAGGCGCCGCCGCGCAGCGACCGTGAGCGGGTCGGTTGGTCCCATAGCCTCGAAGAATTTGAGAAGCTGCTTGCGCGCGGCCTCTTCCTTCCAGGCGCGATGGCGTCGCACCATCTCCAGCAGGTCGTCGATCGCGGCCTCGCGTTCGCCGGCGGCGAATTTGGCCACGGAAAGGTCGAAGCGAGCCTCCAGGTCCTGCGGATCGCGGGCGACACGCGCCTGCAATTCGCCAAGCGCGCCCTTCGCCTTCTCTCCGGCCTCGGCAAGATCGAGGCTCGCGCGCGCTCCCACGATATCGGTATGGGCTTGCGCCTCCTTGGGCGCCGTGTCGAGCGCCTGACGCGCTTTCACGAATTCGCCGCGTGCGAGGTGACCTCGCGCGAGCCCCGCGATCGCCTCCACATTGTCGGGCTCGTGCTGCAGTACTTGCGTAAAGATATTGAGAGCGCGCGCGTGGTCGCCAGCGGCAAGCGCGTCCTTTGCAAGCTCCATCGCCTGTTCCACGGGCGAGGGCGGCTTGGCGCCGGCGGTCGCTGCCACACGCTGCACGAATTGCTTCACTTGGCTATCCGGCAGCGCGCCCACGAAGCCATCGACCGGGCGGCCATCCTTGAACGCGTAGACCGCCGGGATCGACTGGATGCGCATCTGCTGCGCCAGCTCCTGGCTCTCGTCCACGTTCACCTTCACCATGCGAACGGCGCCCTTGGCCTCGCGCACCGCCTTTTCCAGCGCCGGTCCCAGCGTCTTGCAGGGGCCACACCAGGGCGCCCAGAAATCGACGATCACGGGCTGATCGTGCGAGGCGTCGATCACGTCCGCCATGAAGCTGTTGGTGTTGCTGTTCTTGATGAGGTCGGCGCCCGCGCCCCCCGGGGCCGCACCGATAATCTGTTCCATGGATTGGTCTTCTGGTTGCTTTGGTTTCCTAGAAGATGGCGAGCCCGGCGGCTTCTGACAAGCAGTTTAGCCTTCTTGCGCGGGAGCCATGCCGGGAACGGCGGGCGGGCGCTCCATCTGGGAAAGGCCCAGAATAACGGGCTCATGGCCGGTCGAACGCACGAATGTCAGGAGGTCCTGAGGCGCGATCGCGGTGGTCTGGGTGTTGACCAGCGGATGATAGTTGAGGGGGTCGTGGCGCAGCATCTCGGCGTCGAGCAGGAGCCGAACCCGCCCCGCCGTATCATTGATGAGAGCAAAGGGCGTGACGCTCCCGGGGTTGACGCCCAGCACCTCCTGCAACAGTTCGGGACTGCCGAAGGAGAAGCGCGCGGCCCCCAGCGCATCCGCGAGCTTGCGCAGGTCGATGCGGCGCTCCTCCAGCATCACCGCAAGCCAAAGCGCGCCCTTCTTGTCCTTGAGGAAGAGGCTCTTGCAGTGCCCGCCCGGCAACTTGCCGCGCAGCGCTTTTGCCTCTTCGACCGTGAACACGGCGGGGTGGTCGTAAGTCCGATGGGGAATGCCGAGCTGGGTCAGACGCGCGAGCAGTGCTTCGGGGGTGGTGGGCATGGATAGGGCGCGTTTGGGTGATGGGGCATGGGTTCAGGCGCGGCGCCGCTGGATAAACGCTTTTTGCGGTCGTGTCAAAGGTGGAGCGGCCGGCCTCGGGCAACGGGCGCGACCGGCGGGTTCGGGGGCGTGAGGTGCGGAGGGGCTCGCCGCCCTCCTTCTTGCAAAGCCGGTCGCGGACAGTATGATGCGCCTCCGCCGCGCCCCACGCGGCGAACCCCAAAGGGATGCGGGCGTAGCTCAGGGGTAGAGCACAACCTTGCCAAGGTTGGGGTCGAGGGTTCGAATCCCTTCGCCCGCTCCAGTTGAATCAAAGGGTTAAGAAGAAAGACGGATACGATTTTTGACTTGGGGTGCCAGTGGGGGTTCCAGCTCGGCCACGCCCGCCAGCTCAGTGACGTGACGCGCGGCGCATGATCCGACGCCCCAACCCC
>DATIYT010000036.1:0-46544 GCA_035517495.1 Allostellaceae bacterium
GGTGGGCGGGACCTCGTCGTTCACCACCGCGGCGGCGAACGCGACGATCACGCTGGCGACGGCGACCAACGCGCTCACCGGCGCGGTGACACTGAGCACCACCGGCGCCACCGGCAACGCCAGCCTGACCAACAACCTGGCAACCGTCTTAGCCGCCTCGGGCGTCGGCGGCAACCTGACGGTGACCGAAATTGCCGCGTCGGGCGGTATAACATTCAACAGTTCCGTCACCGCCGGCGGTACGCTCGCAGCCAGCACAGTGAATGGGAACATCACGCTTGGTGGTGGCGTCACCCTCACGGCGAACGGTTCAGGTCACGCTCTGATTCTGCAGGCGGGCGTGAACACCGCAGCTGGCATCACGACTGGCGGTGATTTCGTGAACAACAGCGGCGGTGCGGCACTCAGTACGCCGACGGCCGGTGCTTCCTGGCTCGTGTACACGGGTGACGTCAACGGGAGCGGCACGACCGTCGGTGGGCTGAGCCCATACACGGAACGCTACGACACGGCATCTAGCTTCGTGCCCGGCGGGACAGGAAATTACATTTTCTACAGAGCCGCTCCAACCCTCGTGGTGGCGCCGAATGCCGTATCGACAATCTACAACGGGGCGACGCTGAACAACGCGACCTACTCGGACAACCTCGCGAACTACACAATTACCGGCTTCGTGAATGGCGACACAGTAGGTTCGGCTGGCGTGACGCTCGGCGGCATAATGGCGTTCAATGGCTCAACCGCGACGGCTGTCAAGAACGCAGGCATCTATTCGCTGACTCAGGGATCGCTAGCCCTCAATAACAATCTCAATTACTCAATTAGCTTCAGTAATCCAACACCCAATAGCTACGTAATCACCCCGGCGGCGCTGAGCGTGATCGCGAATGCGCAGAGCAAGGTCTACGGCAGCGCCGATCCGGCGCTGACTTACGCCGCGAGTGGCTTCCAGCTCGGCGACACCGCGGGCTCGGTGCTGACCGGCGCCCTGACGCGCGCGCCCGGCGAGACGGTGGCGGGACCCTATGCGATCACCCAGGGCACCTTGGCCGCGAACTCCAATTACACCCTCGCCTTCACCGGGAATGTGCTGACCATCACCCCGGCGGTACTCACCTATGTGGCGGATGAAGTGAGCCGAAATACCAATAGCCCTAATCCGCCGCTGAGTGGAACCGTGACGGGGTTTGTCAACGGCGAGACCTTAGGGACAGTCACAACAGGTGTGCTGACGTTTGCAACCCCCGCGAACGCGGCGAGTCCACCCGGCCGGTACGCAATCGATGGCTCCGGACTTAGCGCTAGCAGCGGGAATTACGTGTTCGCACAGGCGCCGGGAAATGCAACGGCACTGACGATTATGTCGCAGGGCTTCGTCAACGATCCCCTCCTGCCCGATCTCAACACGAATGACTGCCGGATTTACGGGTACAAGAAACCACTCGACACCGTATCCGTCGCTATCAAATTTGTCACCGATAGTAATACAGTGCTGATCAATGGCACTCGAGACCCTCGATTACAAGCGACACCGATGGTGTGTTTGGGTGAGTGAAACCCAAGCCCTTTAGTATGAAGCATTGGCCGATCTCGTTGAGCCAGGCGGGATTGAGCGGCTCGATCTCGTCTCTCTGAGCGTTACGAACGGGACGACGATGGTTTGGACGCGAATTCCGCCGACAGAGACGATTTCCGAAACTGCGCCCCGTTTGGCCATTGACCCGTTTGGCCATTGAATACGCCTCTGCTGCGACATGAGACGCAAAAGATCCCCAGAAGAGGCCGGGAACCGGCCTCTCCCGCCGTGCTCGGAACGGACGCGCTAGAACGGGAGACAAGATGGTGGGCCCGGCAGGACTCGAACCTGCGACAACACCGTTATGAGCGGCGCGTTCTGACCAACTGAACTACGGGCCCGGGGAGCATTCGAGAACGGACTACGGACGGCGGACCAGGGACAACCGGACGCTACCTTACTTCCGTCCGCGCTCTGTTGTCGTCCGTCTTCTGTCCTCCGTTCTCGCTCACGTATCGAGGAAGCTTCGGAGCTTGCGCGATCGGCTCGGGTGCTTGAGCTTGCGCAACGCCTTCGCCTCGATCTGGCGTATGCGCTCGCGTGTTACCGAGAATTGTTGGCCGACCTCCTCGAGCGTGTGGTCGGTGTTCATTCCGATGCCGAAGCGCATGCGCAGCACTCGCTCCTCGCGCGGCGTCAGCGAGGCGAGCACTCGGGTCGTGGTTTCGCGCAGATTGGCCTGAATCGCGGCATCGACCGGGAGCACGGCGTTCTTGTCCTCGATGAAATCGCCGAGATGACTGTCCTCCTCGTCGCCGATCGGCGTTTCGAGGCTGATCGGCTCCTTGGCGATCTTCAGCACCTTGCGCACCTTCTCGAGCGGCATGCCGAGCTTCTCGGCGAGCTCCTCGGGCGTCGGCTCGCGGCCGATCTCGTGCAGCATCTGCCGGCTGGTGCGCACCAGCTTGTTGATCGTTTCGATCATGTGCACGGGGATGCGGATGGTGCGCGCCTGATCGGCGATCGAACGCGTGATCGCCTGGCGAATCCACCAAGTCGCATAGGTGGAGAATTTGTAGCCGCGCCGGTACTCGAACTTGTCCACCGCCTTCATCAGGCCAATGTTGCCTTCCTGGATCAGGTCGAGGAACTGCAGGCCGCGATTGGTGTACTTCTTGGCGATCGAGATCACCAAACGCAGATTGGCCTCGACCATCTCCTTCTTGGCGCGGCTTGCCTCGCGCTCGCCCCGTTGCACGGTCGAGACGATGCGACGGAACTCGGAGGGCGGCAATCCGGCTTCGTTCGCGATCGTGCCCAGATCGCCGCGCAAGTCCTTCACGTCGTCGCCGTGCCGGCGGATGTAGTTGGCCCAGCCCTTGCCGGAGAGACGCTGCACGCGCTGAATCCAGCGCGGCGCCAGCTCATGGCCAAAGTGGTTCTCGAGGAAGTCCTGGCGCTTGATGCCCGCGCTTTCGGCCAAGCGCAACAGCCTGCCCTCGATCGAGAGCATGCGCCGGTTCAAGCCGTAGAGCTGATGCACGAGTTGCTCGATGCGGGCATTGTTGAGCCGCACGTCCTTCATCGCCTCGACCATCTCGAGCTTCAGCTTCTCATAGCGGCGCTCGTTCGGCTTCAGCAGCTCCTGCCCTTTCTGCATGGACTCGAGCCGCTGCTCCTGCAGCTTGTGCAGCTTCTTGTAGGTCTTGGCGATAGTGTCGAAGGTCTCCAGCACCTGCGGCTTGAGCGTGGCCTCCATCGCCGAAAGCGAGACCGAGGCTTCCTCCTCGGCGTCCTGGCCGTCGGCGCCGTCGGCGATCTCCTCGACTTCGCCTTCGCCGTCACCTTCGACCTCGGCTTCGATCTCGTCGTTCGCGGCCTCGAACGCGCTGTTGCCATAGGTCGCGTCGAGATCGATCACGTCGCGCAGCAGCATCTTGCCCTCGTTGAGCGCGTCGCGCCACGCGATGATCGCGCGCATGGTGAGCGGGCTCTCGCAGATGCCGCCGATCATCATCTCGCGGCCGGCCTCGATGCGCTTCGCGATCGCGATTTCGCCTTCGCGCGAGAGCAGCTCCACCGAACCCATCTCGCGCAGATACATGCGCACAGGGTCGTCGGTGCGGCCGATATCGTCGTCATCGACGTTGCCGCGGGCCTCGGCTTCATCTTCGCCGGCCGCTTCGGCCGCGTCGTCGCCTTCCTCGCCCTCGACCACATTGATGCCCTGCTCCGAGAGCATCGCCAGGATGTCCTCGAGCTGCTCGTGGGTGACCTGATCCGGCGGCAACGCCGCGTTCAGCTCGTCATAGCTGACGTAGCCGCGCTCCTTGCCGCGCGCCACCATCTTCTTGACCGCTTGCTGCATGCTGTCGAGGAGCGGGGCTTCCGCTGCCTCGTCGCGCGCCTCGGGCGCCTCTGCCGTCGTTGCTGCCGCTGCCTTGCTTGCCATCTCTCGTATGTCCCAATCTCAAAAGGACGGTGCAAGGCGCCCACCGGCGCCTCGGTCCGTCATCATAGCCCTTGCTTCTCGAGCGCCGACCGCATCCCAGCCTCCTAGGATGCCGCTCGGCGTCGGCGTTACCCGCTCACTCCCCCGTCGGTTTTTTGTGCGTCTTCCCGCTGCTCATGAAGCGCCTTGAGGCGCTCCCACCACTCTTGCGTCATTTCGCCGCCGCTCTCTGCCCGCCCGGCGGTTGGCTTTTGCCGCCGCATCAGGAACTGCGCCTTGGCGCTATGCCATCCGGCCCGCACCACTTCCGGGTCAGCTTCCCTACGCGCAAATGATGCATGATTGAGCACCTGAGGGACCAGCAAGCTGTTCACGATAGCGGCGAATTCGCCCTGTGAAAGGTGGAGTTGCAATGCCCCGGCGTCAAGGTCCGGGCGCGCGGCGTGGAGGTGTAAAAGCGCGCGCGAAAGCTTGTCCAGGTCGTGGAACTCGAACTCCAATTCGGCCAATTCCTCGGCAACCGCGTCCAACAGATCGGGATGGTTGAGTAACACCGCCAGCAATACCTCTTCTTGTCGTCGGCGGAGGGTCGAAGGCGCCTGGGGCGCCGGTTCATAAGCGGGCGGTGCGCTTGCCGGCCGGCTTCCGGGAACCCCTCGTCTCGGACGCCAGGAGCGGGCACGCCCTGGGGCAGCTTTCCCAAAATGTTGAAAAATCCGCTCGCGCAAGAACGTATCGTAGTGCTCCCGAACGGTGCGATCGGCTATCCCGCCCACCCGCTCCTGCAGCCTCCGCTCCAGCGCGGCGCGGCGTTCGGGGGTGTCGAGCGGTTGGACGTTGCTTTCGAGCAGCCAGAGGAACTCGACCAAGGGCTGCGCCCGATCCAGAATCTCGCGCATGGCAGCAACGCCGTGACGCAGCACGAGCGTGTCGGGGTCTTCGCCCTGGGGCAGCGTCGCAAAGCGCAGCGACCGCCCAGGCTTCAACAACGGGAGCGCGCGTCCCACCGCGCGCGCGGCCGCGCGCAGCCCGGCCGCATCGCCGTCGAAGCAGAGGATGGGCTCGGCATCGAGCCGCCACAGCTCCTCGATCTGGCGCTCGGTGAGCGCCGTGCCGAGTGGCGCCACCGCGCCGACGAAGCCCGCGCGATGGAGCGCGATCACGTCCATGTAGCCTTCGGCGACGATCACAGGAGATTTTCCGCCCGCAGCCGCCCGTGCCTGCGCCCAGCCGTAAAGCACGCGGCCCTTCTCGAATAGCGGCGTCTCCGGCGAGTTAAGATATTTGGGCTCGCCCTCGCCCAGGATGCGGCCACCGAAAGCGATGACGCGCCCGCCGCGATCGCCGATCGGAAAAATGACGCGCCCGCGGAAATAGTCGTAGCTCTCGCTCCCTTCCTCGCGCCTTCGAACGAGGCCCGCTTCCAGGAGCAGCGGTTCCGGGAAGCGTTGGCCAAGCGCCTGGCGGATACCGTCGCGTCGGTCAGGAGCGAAGCCCAGGCGGAACCGCCGGATGGTGTCGCGGTCGAGGCCGCGGCGGGTCAAATACGCGAGCGCATCGCGGCCCGCCGCGCTATGCAGCTGCGTCTCGAAATGCTCGGCCGCCGCCTCGATCGCGCCGCGCAGGGTTGCCTGCCGCTCCGCCCGTTCGCGCTCCTCGCGCGTCGCCTTCGGAACTTCGAGCCCGGCCTCGCGTGCCAGGCTCTCGATCGCCTCGGGAAAGCTCAGATTGCCGCTCTGCATCGTAAAGCTGATGACGTCGCCATGGGCGCCGCAACCGAAGCAGTGAAAGAAGTGCTTGTCCTCCACCACCGCGAAGGACGGCGTCTTTTCCTTGTGGAAGGGACAGAGTCCCACGAACTCGCGACCGCGGCGCTGCAGCTTTACGCGCCGCGAAACTACGTTCGCGAGCGAGAGCCGGTGCCGCAGCTCCTCGAGGAATTCAGGCGGAAAGGCCATGGTCTCCGTCGGCGGTCGAGACTGAGCCGTCAGCGGACGGAACCGACGGAAGAAATATCATACCTCGATTCATGCCCAGTGTCCCCATACTGAAGTATGGAGTCGCCGTCGCTCGCTCCTCAACCCAGCAGCTTCTTCACCATCCCGCCGGCTTTGGAGAGATCGAGTTGGCCCGCGTATTTCTCTTTGAGCGCCGCCATGACGCGGCCCATGTCCTTGACGCTCTGTGCGCCGGTCGCAGCGATCACGCTCTTGATCGCGGCCTCGGCCTCGGCGTCCGACAGTTGCTTCGGCAGGAAGCTCTCGATGACCGCGATTTCCTCCTGCTCCTTCTGTGCGAGCTCCGGCCGCTTGCCCTGCTGATAGAGCTCGATCGCCTCTCGGCGCTGCTTCACCAAACCCTGCATCATCCGTTGGATTTCTCCCTCGTCAATGCCGTTGGGGTTGCCCTTGCCGCGCGCGTCGATATCGCGCTCCTTGAGAGCCGCCAGCACCATCCGTACCGTCGACAGTCGGCGCTGATCGCCGGCCTTCATTGCCGCCTTGAGGGCAGTGCCGAGTGCGTCGCGCAGCGCCATGGTCATTCCTCCCAAGCAAATACTACCGTCCCGAATCCGGGCGCAGCGACGTTACCCGCTGACGGCCGGCATGGCAAATCCCAAACGGCGCCATAACCCGTTGAACTTCCACATAGTTACGGCATGTTTCGCGCTTGACGGGAGGACTTCAAATCGCTATCTCATGCACTTCAAGTCAGATCGCGGGCTTTTCCTCGCGCGGCCGACCACCCGTTCGGCAGCCGTAGCTTGGCGCGGCCCCGCACAACCTCCGTGAGATGAACGCCATGGTTGCCGGCGCCGCCTCAGAGCCATCATCGCCGCCGCCCGGCACGACCGCTGCGCTGGTCCTTGCCGACGGCACGGTGTTCTGGGGTCGGGGCTTCGGCGCACCGGGCCTGGCCGTGGGCGAGGTCTGCTTCAACACCAGCATGACCGGCTATCAAGAGATCATGACCGATCCCTCCTATGCCGGGCAGATCATCACCTTTACCTTCCCGCATATCGGCAATGTCGGCGCCAATGCCGAAGACATCGAGACCATGACCCCGGCGGCGCGCGGATTGGCACTTTCAGTGGACATCACCGAACCCGCCAATTACCGCGCGACGCAGCATTTCCGCGATTGGCTGCGCGCGCAGGGACTTCCCGGCATCTCGGGGCTTGATACCAGGCGCCTGACGCGCCGTATCCGCGACGGCGGTGCGCCCTCGGGTGCGCTCGTCTACGCGGGCGAAGGCACGCCCGACATCCCGACAGCACTCGATGCCGCTCGTGCGTGGCCGGGGCTTGAAGGCATGGACCTCGCCAAGGAGGTCTCGTGCCGGCAGACCTATGTCTGGGATCAAACCCAGTGGCACTGGGGTCAGGGCTACGGGCGTCTTGAGCACCCTCGCTATCACGTGGTCGCCGTCGATTACGGCGCCAAGCGCAATATCTTGCGCCTGCTGGCATCGCATGGCTGCCGCGTCACCGTGGTTCCCGCGACGGCGAGCGCCGAGCAAATCCTCGCGCACGAACCCGACGGCATTTTCCTCGCCAACGGCCCCGGCGATCCCGCCGCGACCGGAGTTTATGCGGTGCCGACGCTCAAGAAGCTGATCGCGACCGGAAAGCCGATATTCGGCATCTGCCTCGGCCATCAACTCCTCGGCCTCGCGCTCGGCGGACGCACTCGCAAAATGCCGATTGGGCACCGCGGCGCCAACCATCCGGTCAAGGACCTCGCCACCGGCAAGGTTGAGATCACCAGCCAGAATCATGGTTTCTGCGTGGTGCCGGAATCGCTGCCGTCCGATATCGAGGTGACGCACGTCTCGCTGTTCGACGGCAGCAACGAGGGACTCCGCGTCAAGGGCAAGCCGATCTTCTCGGTGCAGTATCATCCGGAGGCGAGCCCCGGTCCGCAGGACAGTCACTACCTGTTCCAGCGGTTCGTGGAGATGATGGAAAAGGGGCGCGGATGACGCTATTCGATCGACACGCAAACATTTTCCTGCCGGCCTGTATTTCAATCGCCTCCCCCCTTGCTGGGGAGGTCGGCAGCGCGCCGGCGCTGCCGGGTGGGGGGTGCAGCAGCACGCAGATGGGCGCGTCATGAGCAAGGTGCTCCTTGCCTAAGCGCACCGACATCCACTCGATCCTGATCATCGGCGCGGGTCCGATCGTCATCGGGCAGGCCTGCGAGTTTGATTACTCCGGGGCGCAGGCGGTGAAGGCGCTCAAGGAGGAAGGCTACCGCGTCGTGCTGGTGAATTCGAACCCCGCCACCATCATGACCGATCCCGAGCTCGCGGATGCCACCTACATCGAGCCGATCACGGCTGAGCTGGTCGAGCGGATCATCGCCAAGGAGAAGCCCGACGCGCTGCTGCCGACAATGGGCGGACAGACCGGGCTCAACACGGCGATGGCGCTGGCGCGCTCAGGGGCGCTGCACCGGCACGGCGTCGAGCTGATCGGCGCCAAGGAAGACGCGATCGCCAAAGCGGAAGACCGGCTGCTCTTCCGCGAGGCGATGGAGCGGATCGGCCTCGAGAGCCCGAAGAGCCGACTGGTGCGCTCCCCCGAGGAGGCGATGGCTGCTCTTACTTATGTGGGATTGCCGGCGATCATCCGACCCTCCTTCACCTTGGGCGGCACCGGCGGCGGCGTTGCCTACAATCGCGAGGAATTCGAGGAGATCGTGCGCGGCGGTTTGCGTGCCTCGCCCACCCACGAGGTGCTGATCGAGGAATCGGTGCTGGGGTGGAAAGAATTCGAGATGGAGGTGGTGCGCGACCGGGCCGACAATTGCATCATCGTCTGCTCGATCGAGAACGTCGATCCCATGGGCGTTCATACCGGCGACAGCGTGACCGTGGCGCCGGCGCTGACGCTCACCGACAAGGAATATCAGCGCATGCGCAACGCCTCGATCGCGGTGCTGCGCGAAATCGGCGTCGATACCGGCGGCTCGAACGTGCAGTTCGCCGTCAACCCCGCCGACGGCCGGCTCGTGATCATCGAGATGAACCCGCGCGTATCGCGCAGCTCGGCACTGGCTTCGAAGGCAACCGGATTTCCGATCGCGAAGGTCGCGGCGAAACTCGCGGTCGGCTACACGCTCGATGAACTCGCCAACGAGATCACGCGGGTGACGCCGGCTTCCTTCGAGCCGACCATCGACTACGTCGTGACCAAGATGCCGCGCTTCACCTTCGAGAAATTTCCCGGCGCGGAGCCGATCCTCACGACCTCGATGAAATCGGTGGGCGAGGCGATGGCGATCGGGCGCAGCTTCGCCGAATCCGTGCAGAAGGCGCTGCGCTCGATGGAAACCGGCCTCACCGGATTCAATGAAGTGGAAATTTCGGGAGCCGGCGACCGCAACGCGATCCGTGCCGCGCTCGCAAAGCCGACACCGGACCGGTTGCTGGTGATCGCGCAGGCCTTCCGCCTCGGGCTCACGGTCGAGGAGGTGCATGCCGCCTGCAAATACGACCCGTGGTTCCTGCGCGAAGTGCTGAAGATCGTCGAGACGGAGACCGCGGTGCGTTCCAAGGGTCTGCCCGAGGATGCACCAGGCGTGCTGCACTTGAAGCGCCAGGGATTCTCCGACACGAGACTTGCGGAGCTCGCGGGTGTTCCGGAGCGGTCGGTTGCGAATTTGCGACGCAAACTCGGCGTTCGTCCGGTCTATAAGCGGATCGACACCTGTGCCGCCGAGTTCCCCTCGCTCACGCCTTACATGTATTCGACGTACGAGGGCGACGGCGTCACCGAGCCACAGGATGAATCCGATCCGTCCGAGCGGCGCAAGGTCGTGATCCTCGGCGGCGGACCGAACCGCATCGGCCAGGGCATCGAATTCGACTATTGCTGCGTCCATGCCGCTTACAGCCTCAAGGAGGCCGGCATTGAGACCATCATGGTCAACTGCAATCCCGAGACGGTCTCTACCGACTATGACACTTCCGATCGACTTTATTTCGAGCCGCTCACCGCGGAGGACGTGATCGAATTGGTGCGCGCGGAAGAACGCCGAGGCACGCTCTTGGGCGTGATCGTGCAACTGGGCGGACAGACGCCGCTCAAGCTCGCCGCCGCGCTCGAAGCCCATCACATCCCGATCCTCGGCACTTCTCCCGACGCGATCGATCTCGCGGAAGACCGTCGCCGCTTCCAGGAACTCCTGCAAACCCTCGGCCTGCGGCAGCCGGAGAACGGCATCGCGCGCTCCGCGGCCGAAGCGGAGGCGGTGGCCGAGCGGATCGGCTACCCCGTGGTGATCCGCCCCTCCTATGTGCTGGGCGGCCGCGCCATGGAGATCGTGCACGAAGCGACCGGCCTCGCACGCTATATGACGCGGGCGGTTCAGGTGTCCGGCACCAGCCCGGTGTTGATCGATCGCTATCTCCAGGATGCGATCGAGGTCGACGTGGACGCCCTCTGCGACGGCCGCCAGGTCTTCATCGCAGGCATCATGGAGCACATCGAGGAAGCCGGCATCCACTCGGGCGACAGCGCCTGCTCACTTCCGCCCTATTCGCTGCCACTCGAGGTGATCGGCGAAATCGAGCGTCAAACCACGGCGCTCGCGACGGCGCTCAACGTGGTCGGACTGATGAACGTGCAGTACGCGGTAAAGGACCGAACGGTATTCGTACTGGAGGTCAATCCACGGGCATCGCGCACCGTTCCGTTCGTCGCCAAGGCGATCGGCGTGCCGGTCGCGAAGATCGCGGCGCGCTTGATGGCGGGTGCGCGGCTCTCGGAATTCGCGTTGACGAAGCCGCGCCTCAAGCATGTCGCCGTCAAGGAAGCCGTGTTTCCCTTTGCGCGCTTCCCAGGGGTGGACCTGATTTTGGGGCCGGAGATGAAATCCACCGGCGAAGTCATGGGGCTCGACAGCGATTTCGGCCGGGCTTTCGCGAAATCGCAACTTGGCAGCGGCACAGACCTGCCGCTGACGGGCCGTGTCTTCGTCTCGGTCCGCGACCGCGACAAGCCCGCGATCGTGGAACCATGCCGGAGACTCGCCGAGATGGGCTTCGCGCTGGTGGCAACGCGCGGTACCGCGCAGTTCCTGAAATCGGCGGGGATCGAGGTCGAACTGGTGAACAAAGTGCTGGAGGGGCGGCCCCATATCGTCGACCGCATGCTCTCGGGAGAGGTGCAACTGATTTTCAATACGACCGAGGGGGCGCAGGCGATCGCGGACAGTTTCAGCCTGCGGCGCTCCGCGTTAACCATTGGAATTCCTTACTATACGACCGTGGCAGGGGCGCGCGCCGCGGTACAGGCGATCGCGGCGCTCCGCGCCGGCGGCCTTGAAGTCGCAGCGCTTCAATCCTACTTTATTGGGCCACGTTAGCCGCCCCGGTCTTCCGGGGGCGGAGCGTTAAGTTTTGTGATTCGGATTCCCACGAACTTCAAAAGTCAGCGTCCATGACAGCCTCCACGACTAAAATCCCGATGACGGCCGTGGGTTTCAACCGCCTCCAGGAGGAGCTCAAGCGACTGAAATCGGTGGATCGCCCGGCCATCATTCGCGCGATCGCTGAAGCGCGGGATCACGGCGACATTTCCGAGAACGCCGAGTACCACGCGGCACGCGAACGCCAGGGCTTCATCGAGGGAAGGGTCATGGAGCTCGAAGACAAGATCGCACGCGCCGAAGTCATCGACGTCTCGAAGCTCTCGGGCAAAGCGGTAAAATTCGGTGCGACGGTTACTCTGGCCGACGAAGAAACCGACGAGAAGATCGCCTACCAGCTCGTCGGCGAGGACGAGGCCGACATCAGCAAGGGACGGCTCTCGATCACCTCGCCCCTGGCGCGCGCGCTCATCGGCAAGTCGGTGGGCGACAGCGTCGAGGTCTCGACGCCGCGCGGCTCGAAGGCCTACGAAGTCAAGAAGGTGGCGTTTCGGTAAGCAGTCGCCGGTTATCAGTTTTCAATCGTCAGGAGCGGCTGACTTCTCCATTTTGATAACTAACTACTGACAACTGAAAACTCCCCCTAATCTACCTCTATCGGCACGCCCGGCGCGAATTTCGAAGTGCGGATCGCGAGCGCAGTTTTCACGTGGCTTACATTGGGCGCCGCCGTCAATTGAGTGGTGAGAAATCGCTGATACGTGTCCCAATCCTGCGCCACGATCTTGAGCAGGAAATCCGCCTCGCCCGCCAGCATGTGCGCATCGCGCACCTGCGGCCAGGTCTGCAGCAGCGCCTCGAACGCCCGAAGGTCGGGCTCGGCCTGGCTCGCTAGCCCGACCTGGGCGAAGACCGTTACGCCGAATCCCAGTGCTTGGGCATTGACGTCGGTGTGATAGCCCTTGATGTAGCCGGCTTCCTCCAATGCACGCACGCGGCGCAGGCAGGGCGGGGCGGAGATACCGGCGCGCTGCGCCAGCTCCACATTCGTCATCCGGCCGTTCGCCTGCAAGTCCCGAAGGATCCGCCGGTCGATCTTGTCGAGCTTGATCCGTCGCATGGGCGGCGCCTCGCCGAGCTGAGCTTGTAATAATATTATAAATTGGCCAGGCTGCCGCAACAGCGCTTGCTTCGCCGGATCGGATCGCGTTATCAGGCGACCGCGGCGCTCATGGGATTCCCGGGGAATTGCGCAGCCTTACCTCTTTGCAGACGCCGACGATCTGGGCCCTTCATGACGGCAAAGTCGGCATGGCAAGCCAGGTGCTTGGCCTCGCGGAGGCCGTGGGGTTTACGGTAATCGAAAAGCAGGTCAGGCTTCGCGCGCCCTGGTATCGCCTGTTGCCCGCGCTCTGGATCGACCCGATGACGGCGGTGGCGCAGGGTAGCGCGACACTAACGCCGCCCTGGCCCGATCTCCTCGTCGCCTGCGGTCGTGAAGTGACGGCGCTCGCGCTTGCAATCAAGCGCTTGAGTCTCGGCCGAACCTTCTGGGTCCAGGTGCAAGACCCCCGATTTGCCCGCCGCCACGTCGATCTCATGGTGGTGCCGGAGCACGATCCCGCGCGCGGCAAGAACGTGTTGGTGACCTTGGGCGCGGTTCATCGCGTACGGCCTGAACTGATCGAGGAAGCGCGCGCACCCTTCGCCCCTTTGTTCCAGAATCTTCCGCGACCAATTCTCGGCGTGCTGCTCGGCGGCAGCAATCGGGCCTACCGATTGACGCAAGACCTGGCCGCGCAGCTTGGCGATCAGCTTGCGACATTGGCGCGCGAGGGGATCGGCATCGCGATCACTCCCTCGCGGCGAACCGGCGAACCGGCGGTCGCGGCGTTGCAAGCGCGCCTTGCGGGCGTTCCGCACTACCTCTGGGATGGGACCGGCGCCAACCCTTATTTCGGTCTGCTGGCTCATGCGGATGCGTTCGCGGTCACCAGCGACTCCGTCAACATGGTGAGCGAGGCCGCAGCCACCGGAAAGCCCGTGCACGTGATCGAGTTGGAGGGCGGTTCCGCTAAATTCCGGCGTTTTCACGAAGGGCTGCGCCGGGCGGGAATCACGCGGCGCTTTTCAGGAGTGATCGAGCACTGGACCTATCCGCCGCTCGACGACACCGAACGGGCGGCCGCCGAGATCCGCCGTCGCTTCGCCGAGCGGTCGGCACTGGTCGCTTGAGATCGAAATGAAGCGGCTCATCCTCTGGCACCTGGCTGCGCTTGTTGCCGCATCGGTGTTGTTCCTCGCGCTTCCCGGCGTCGACCTCTGGGCGAGCGGCCTTTTCTATCGCCCCTCCGAAGGCTTCTTTCTGGCGACATGGCTCCCGGTCCGCGTTCTGTTTCGGCTCGTGCCGTGGCTGGTGACGCTGCAATTGATACTGGTTCCACTCCTCGTCGGGATCGGCTGGTGGCGCGGCCGTCCAATCGCCGGTCTCGACCTGCGCGCCGGCATTTTTGTCCTTCTGGTGCTCGCACTCGGCCCGGGCCTCGTCGTCAACGGCATCCTCAAGGATCATTGGGGACGCGCGCGACCGGTTCAGATCAGCGAATTCGGGGGCGCGCAGCGATTCACGCCAGCGCCGCTCGTCGCCGATCAATGCGATCGCAACTGCTCTTTCGTCGCGGGTCACCCCGCCGTCGCCTTCGCATTGATCGCTTACGCCTATCTGGCGCGCGAACGACGACGGCGTCGACTGATCGCCGCGGGAGCCATCAGCTTCGGTGCCCTTATCGGACTCGTGCGCTTGGCGCAGGGCGGGCATTTCCTTTCCGACGTGGTGTTCTCGGGTCTGCTCGTGAGCTTGGTTGCGGCGCTGCTCGCATTTGCGATTCTGCAACACAACGTGTTGGACGCGCTGCGCCGGCGCGCAGCGGCGGCGATCAACGGCAAGCGCGCGCGCTGGGTTGCATCCGCTGGGTTTACTGTACTCGCCGCGCTCTTGGCGATTCGCTACTTCGACCGGCCGGTGGCGATCTATCTGCACGACGCAAATCCCGATCTGTATGCCTTATTCTCCGTCGTCACCGACTTTGGACTCGCGGGCGGATATTTGATCGCAGCATTGCTCGCGGCGATAGCGCTCTGGGCCGCCGGACGACGCGTCCGCGACCCGGACCGCGCGGCACGGCTCAGACGGCTCGCCGCAGTGCCGATGTTCCTGTTCTTGTCCGTCGCCGTCTCAGGCCTCGTGACCGACGCGCTCAAGATCGTCTTTGGGCGCTCCCGCCCGAAGTTGTTCTTCGGCGACGGCATTTACGGCTTCACGTGGCTCAATTTGGAGCCGCGCTATTGGTCCTTTCCCTCGGGACACACCGCCACGGCATTTGCGATCGCGACCGCATTGTTCCTGCTCTGGCCGCGCTTCCTGCCGCTCTATTTGATATTCGCGGCACTGATTACGGTGAGCCGAGCCGTAGTCGGCGAACACTACTTAAGTGACGCCCTCGCCGGCGCCTTCATCGGCATTGCCGCCACATATTGGCTCAACGGACTCTTTCTCCGCCGCGGAATCGATTTGGCGGCGGCGGCGCGCGGCCAGCCGCAGGTCATGAGCGCAACGCAGCGCCCCTTCCTCAATAGCCCTTGAAATCCTTGAGTTCGACGACGAGGAACTGGCGCAAGGTGCCGCCGCCCAACGCGATCGACACGTGCCCGATCGCCCCGACCTCGGCAAAATAGTCGGGAAGTTCGCCGAGGCTTTGCCGCGGCCCGACATAAATGAAGCTTTCGCCGCGATGATCCTTCGCATCGGCCGTCAGATCGAATTGGTCGTGCACGCCATGCCCCGTGTTCCATTTGACGGCATCGAATGGATGCGGACGAACATAGTAGATGAGCGCCGCCAGCACTTCGCGATTATCGGACAGCAGCTTTTCGCCGGGATGCTCGGTCATGAAGGTCTGCACGGACCGCCCGAGCGCCGCCCAGCCGCGCAGGCGATGCATCGGCTCGTATTTGCCGGGAATGGTCCAGCCGACTTCCGCGGCGATGTCGCGCGCGCCGATCAGCAATACCGCAGCGACCACATTGAAGATCACCGAGCCCGTTACCAACTTTTGTCGGCCTCGCTCGAGCAGGAACGCGGTTACCAAGATGGTCGAAGAGACATAGGTCGGCGCGGACCAGTTAGGGTGTGCCCGGGAGAGCGCGCTCACAACGATCATCATGGCAAGCGTCGGCAGCGCGAACACCGCGAGAAGCTGCGCCCGCCGATCGGCCAGCACGCGCCGCAGCAGCACCAGGATCACAAGCAATGTCGCGAAATAAACCGGCCCAAACACCCCGAACTGCGATCCCACAAACTCGCCGAGCGCACCCGCGTGGAACGCGATGCCCTGAAACCCGGCATTGGCCTCGGTGTGCCGGTAGCTGACGAAGCCGTGGGATAGGTTCCAGAAGAAGTTTGGCGAGTAGATCGCGAGCGCAAGCGCGGTCGCCGCGAAAAACCCCTTGAGATGGCGCCGCTCATCCTTGAGGACCGCGAGAAATAGCAGCGCGGAGATAAGGAAATAGGCCATCGCATACTTGGCGAGGAGCCCAATGCCCGCGGCCACTCCGACCAGGAGCCACCATCGGGCTCCGTTCTTCTCGCGGGCGCGGACGAAGCCGTAGAGCGCCACCGCCCAGCAAAACAAGAGCGGCACGTCGGTCGAGATGATGAGCGAAGAGATGGAGATGCCGGGCATGGTGCCGTAGGCGACCGCTGACCAGGCGGCGATGCGCGGATCATAAAGCCGCCTTGCGATCTGATAGATCACCAGCGCGGTGCCGAAATGCAGCAGCGGTGCCGCTACCCGGATGGCGGCCTCGTCATCGCCCAGCATTGCCGTGGTGGCGCGGATGATCCACGCGACCAGCGGCGGCTTCGAGAAGTAGCCCCAGTCCGGGGTCAGCGACCAGAGCCAGTACTGAGCCTCGTCTGGGTAGAGGTCGAGACCGCCCACACGGAGCCATGCGAGTCGCGCGACCGTCACCGCAAGCAGAGCCAAAAGCGCGGCTCTGAGCGGCCCTTCTTCCGCAGGGTTGGTTGGCCTCGAACGGCGCGGAACGACCATGGGTGCTCTTGCTGTGTAGTCCTCGGGCCGCGCGTCATAGCATCCGTCGGCTGGGACTGGCGAATGCAAATGCCTCCGCTACCGTAGGCGTTATGGCAGGGCTTTTCCAACCATCTATGGGATAGCGGATGACGGGATCGAGCCGCTGGGCGCGTGCCGCTTGCTAATGCGTGTGCTCCCGTGTCATCTCGGCGAGGTCATGAAGCTCAGAATCGAAACCTTCAGCAACCTCAAGGGCGGAAACGCCTTTTACAAAGCGGTCACGCACCCGCTCGCGGCGCGTGCGATGGCCGACTTGCTGCGGCGGATCGAAAATCGTCGACTTGCGATCTATGATCCCCTGGGACTCGCGGCGGGCGCGGGTGAGTTCTACGATTTGGCCCGCCGCGAATTGGTCGGCGTCTTCGTGCAGGAGTTGAGTGCGATTGGTACGCCGGTGCTGGGCCGGCGCGGCGAACCCGTCACCGACCTCCGCGAGAGCGGCGCCGAGGTTGTGTTGATCGCGGCTTTCGATGCTGCGCGTTCGATCGACCATGTTCGACACTTGATCCCGAGCGGCGCCGAGGTATTGAGTTTCGACGCGCTGCGGCTCCCGGACGACATGCTGAGCAAAGGGAAGCACTATCTCGATCCGCTCAATTTCGCGACCAACTTCGTGTTCTTTCGCGATACCGGCCGGCATAGGACGCGCCTTACTACCGCGAATTACTGGGCACGGTATGGCGCCCGCAACATCGAGCTCTATATGGCGCTGTTTGAGGAGAGCGGCGAGCTCCTCGCGGAATGGCGCGAGCCTATTCCGCCCGGTGCCGCGGCGATCACGCTCGATAGCGCCCTGATCCGCGCGCGATTCGGGCTCGACGAATTCACCGGCCAACTATTTCTGCATGCGATCGGCGCCGAGGGTCACGACGTCGTCAAGTATGCGCTCGACGTGTTCGGGACGGGCGGGGATTTGAGCCTTTCCTGCACCCACGACGCCAATTCGTGGCCGTCGGATCGCTATGCCGGACTGCCCGCGCCGCGCGACGGCGAGCGCGTGGTGCTCTGGCTGCAGAACAGCCATCCCCGGCCCATTCCCGCGGGATCGATCGGCCTCAACCTCATGGGCGACGACAGGATGCACTGGTTCGATCGGGAGATCGCGCCGTTCGCCAGTACAGCAATAAGCGTTGATACGCTGCTACCCGGCGCGCGTTGGCCGCAGCAGATCGAGGTACAGGCCGGCAAGCACATGGTGCGGCCGCGCTATGAGGTGATCGCGGCGGGAAGGCGGCGCATTGCCCATGTCAATGTGGAACGCGCGGATCTCGCACCCGACCCGGAGCTTGCCGAGCTCGGCAACCTCCTGGGCAAGGGCTACTTGCTGCCGGCGCCCGTGCTGCCGCGCCGTCGTTGGCATACGAGCATTCTGCCGACGCCGATGGCGACCTGCCAGACCGAGCTTCCCATCGGCGTCATCGTCTACGATCACGCGGCGAACGAGGTTGCGCGGCATCGCTTCGGCCGTCTCGCTCGCCGCGACAGCGTCGCCCTCGACCTCGACGCCTTGCTCGATGGAATGACACTCCCCGATGACTATGGCCATCTCGAGCTCGTTTACGACTTCGAGTCCGGCACGCTCGCCGATGGCTGGCTGCACGGTCTCTTTCGCTACGAGGATCGGGCCAGCGGTCACGCGGCGGAGACCAGCTTCGGTGCCCACATCTTCAACACGGTTCTCACGCGCAAAGGCGAGCCGCAATCCTATGGCGGGCGCGCGCCCGGGCTTTCGACTCGACTGTTCCTGCGACTCGGCGAGTACCCGGGCGACACGCTCTGCCACTTGATCTACCCGGCCTCGACACCCTGGCACGCGACAAGCGAGACTGCGCTTATCCTTTACGATCGCGACGGCACCGAGATTGCCCGCGAGCAAGTAAGCATTCCCTGTTCTGGATCGCTGTTTTGGCGCTACGGAGAAGTCTTCGACGCGACGACTCGCGGACACGCCGGAGAACACGCCTACATGGTGATTCGCGACACCACCTGTCGACTTTTCGGCTATCATGGTTTAATTGGCCGTGACGGCGCGTTCAGCCTCGACCACATGTTCGGGTTCTGAATAGCAGCGGGGAATGGCTGGTTTTGTAGCGAGACAATGAATGGCTGAGCGGCATCACACCAAGCTGCTGATACTGGGATCGGGACCCGCGGGGTACACGGCGGCGGTCTACGCCGCCCGTGCCAACCTGCAACCGATTCTGGTGCAAGGACTACAGCCCGGCGGCCAGCTCACCATCACCACAGATGTGGAGAATTACCCCGGCTTCGCCGACGTGATCCAGGGCCCCTGGCTCATGGAGCAGATGCAGAAGCAAGCCGAGCACGTGGGCACGCGGGTCATCATGGATCTGATCGTGCGCGCCGATCTTTCGCGCCGCCCGTTCGTGTGCGTCGGCGACTCCGGCGATACCTATTCCGGAGAGACGCTTGTGATCTGCACCGGGGCGCAGGCACGCTGGCTCGGCCTTCAGAGCGAGGAGCGCTACCGTGGTCTCGGCGTCTCCGCCTGTGCCACCTGCGACGGGTTCTTCTTCCGCGGCAAGGAGGTGGTCGTGGTCGGCGGCGGCAATACCGCGGTCGAGGAGGCGCTCTATCTCACGAACCACGCGACCAAGGTCACGGTGGTACATCGCCGCGACCAGTTCCGCGCCGAAAAGATCCTGCAGGCTCGGCTGTTTGCGAATCCGAAAATCACCGTGATCTGGAACAGCGTGGTCGAGGAAATTCTGGGCGAGGCCGCTCCGCCTGCCCGCGTGAGCGGCGTCCGGCTGCGCGACACCTCGACCGGACGATCGCGCCAGCTCGCGGCCTCGGGCGTCTTCATCGCCATTGGTCACACGCCCGTGACCGAGCTGTTCGCCGGGCAGCTCGTCCTCGACGAGGGTGGCTACATCCTGACCAAGCCCGATTCCACGGCTACCGATGTACCGGGCGTTTATGCCGCGGGCGACGTCAAGGACAAGGTGTTCCGTCAGGCGGTCACGGCGGCCGGCATGGGCTGCATGGCCGCGTTGGAAGCGGAAAAGTTTCTTGCCGCCGAAGAGGCGGCTCGTGCTCTCAAGGCCGCAGAGTGAGCGAACAACGCAAGCCACGCATCCAGCCGCCCGCCTTGCCGCATGGCAAGGGGATGGATTGGGACAAGCTCAGGGTCTTCCACGCCGTCGCCGAGGCAGGAAGCTTCACCCACGCGGGCGAGGCACTCAATCTCAGCCAATCCGCCGTGAGCCGGCAGATCAGCGCCCTCGAAGAGAGTCTCTCGGTGCCCTTGTTCCATCGCCATGCGCGCGGCCTCATCCTGACCGAGCAAGGCGACCTGCTCTACCGCACGGCGCGTGAGGTCTTCGCAAAGCTTGCGATGACCGAGGCGATGTTGTCGGAATCGAAGGATCGGCCGAAAGGACCGCTCAAGGTCACCACCACGGTGTCGTTTGGAACCGGCTGGCTGGTGCCGCGCATCCGCGAGTTTCTCGAACTCTATCCCGAGATTCAGCTCAGCATTGTCGTCGACGACAGCGAGCTCGACCTCTCCATGCGGGAGGCCGACGTCGCGATCCGCATGTCGGCGCCGCGCCAGCCCGATCTGGTGCAGCGCCATCTGCTCACCGTGCGCTACCATATCTATGCTTCGCCCGCTTATCTGAAAAAAGCCGGCGTGCCACAGCGGCCCGAGGAGCTGACACGGCACCGGATCATCATCTACGGCACCGATGCCCGGCCGCCCACGCGCAACACCAACTGGCTCCTGGAAGCCGGCGCGGTCGACGGCGCCGAGCGGCGGCCGGTTCTTGCGGTCAACAACGTGCAAGCGATCTTCCGCGCGGTGGCAAGCGGCCTCGGGATCGGCGCATTGCCGGATTTCATGGCCGAGGAGGCGTCCGATCTGGTGCGCGTCCTGCCGGACCTCGCGGGACCCGAGGTCGAGGCCTATTTCGTTTACCCGGAAGAACTCCGCACATCCAAGCGGATCGCGGTGTTTCGCGATTTTCTGCTGCGCAAGGTCGCGGAGTCCAAAGGCAGCTGAACGCTTCGATCCCCCCGGCAGGGCAGAGGGCGCGTAGCCATCATTGCGCCCAGAGGTTTGCAGTTTTTGCAAAGGAGAATCCCGATCTTGTGCGTGGCGCGCGAGGCGCCAAAGACGCATTTTCCGCCTGCGATGTTGCATCGCAGGAATTCGTCGGCGGCCTAGGGCCGCGGCAAACGGTTCCCGGGCGCATGCTCGGGAAGAGGGTCTTCGGATCCTCGCGTCTCCCAGACGTGAAGCCTCCCTGTTCAACTTCAGGCCCTGGTGATTCCGGGGCCTTTCTTTTTCAATGCTCTAAGTTAATTCGAACACGCCCTCCATGAACGGGGCCACCCCAATTGACGGCTTGGGGACTTGCCGAGGCCCCTCACACACCGCTCGGATTGAGCACCGCGGCACCGAGCTTGCCGCCAGCTTCGGCGACGCGCGATCTTTGACGGGTTCTGCGCTCGACATGTCGGCCGAGCAACGACAACGAGTAGCACATGATGAAATATCCCAGCGCCACCATGACAAGAATGTCGGTGGTATTGCGGCCGACGTTTGATTCGCGCACCGCCATCCCCTGGCCAAGCAATTCGACGAAGCCGATGATCGAGGCCAGCGACGATTCCTTTAGCGTACTGACATAGACGCCGATCGTGGGCGGAATCATGATACGCAACGCCTGCGGCAGGATCACCAGTCGAAGCACGCGGCGATAGGGGAACCCCAGCGCATAGGCGGCCTCCCACTGGCCCTTGACCACTGAGTCGATCCCGGAGCGCACGACCTCCGCCATGTAAGCCGAGCAATTTAGGCTGAGCGCCGAAATCGCCGCCAAATACGGCGGGATGTCGAGATCGAGAGCCAGCGGCAGCGCGTAGTAGATGAAGAACAGCAGGATTACGAACGGGGTCGAACGCAATCCTTCGATATAGAGCACGGCCACCGCCCTGAGCCCGCCAAAGCTCGAACGACGCATCAGACCGAGCACGAGACCGCCCAGGCTGCCGATGATCAACCCGCCCAGGCTGAGCTCGAGCGTAACGGCGGCGCCGCGCAGCAGCAGCACCAGGTAGCCGAGGAAATGCCCGCTGCTGATCATCGGCCCGTCACCGTCCCAGCGGCGCGCGCGATGCGCGAGCAACAATGAGACGCCAAAAGACGCCGATCAGCTGCACGCAGACGATGTAGAACAGCGCCGCCAGGGTGAACAGCTCGAAATAGCGGAACGTCTTGGAGCCGATCGATTGCGTTTCATAAGTCAATTCGCCGACGCCGATAATCGACGCCTGCGCCGAGGCTAGCACCACCGAGACGATCTGGTTGCCGAGGGTCGGCAAGACCACCCGGAAAACCTGCGGAAAGATCACCTGGAGCAAGACGAAGATGGGACGCAAACCGAGCGCGCGCGCAGCCTCGTACTGCGCCGCTGGGATCGCGGCAAATCCGCCGCGGAAAATCTCGGTGGTGAAGGCGGTGCTGTTGATGCTGAGCGCCAACACCCCGGCGGCAAAAGTGCCGATGGGCACGCCGTACGCGGGGAGCGCGTAGAACAGCATGTAGAGCACGACCAAGATCGGAATGTTGCGCACCGTTTCCACATAACCGGTGGCAAACCCGCGCGCCGCCCGGTTGCCGGACAGCCGCATCAACGCCCCGATCAACCCGAGCGGAAAGCTGATCAGGATCGCCAGAACGCTCAGCTCGAGCGTAAGCGCCGCGCCACGGCCGAGATCCGGCAGGTAGGGCAGCAGGACCCGCAGGTTGAAACTATAACCGGCACCCACGCGCTTATGCCGGTCGGATTCGCGTGGCGCGCCTCAGCGGCAGCACGGCGGCCGATCAGGACCCCTTAGGCGGCGGCTTGACAAAGCTTGGCGGCTGAGTCCCGAACCATTTCACCCACAGCGTATAGTTGGTGCCGTCTTCGTTGATCTGATGGACGAACTGGTTGAGCCACATCCACCAGACAAAATCGCCTTGCGGCAGACCGATTGAATCGTCTTCGGGCGCGCCCAGGGTTTCGGAGATCGCCTTGTACTTGCCGTCGCTCTTCTTCACCGTCCAGGACACGAGCCCGTCATTGCTGCAGGTGGCGTCGATCTGGCCGGCATCAAGCGCCTGCACGATGTCGGCAAGGCCCGGCAGTTCGACCACGGTGGCGTGCGGCACATACTTGGCGAGCGCCTTGGCGGCAGTCGAGCCACGGCCGAGTGCGATCTTGATCTCCGGCTTGTCGAAGTCCTTGAGCGAGTTCAAATCCGTTCGGTTGGTACGCGTCATCAACATCAGCACATCGGTCGTGTAGGCATCGGTAAACGCCACCGTCTTCAACCGGTCGAGCGTCGGCGTGAAGGTGGCGACTGTGATATCGGCCTTGTGCGATTGCAGCATCGCCACCCGACCGGCGACATCGGTACGGATGAATTCGACCTTCACGCCGAGCTGCTTGCCGATCTCGTTGGCGATGTCGATGTCGTAGCCCTGCAGGTTACCGCTCTCGTCGACGAATTGCCTCGGCTCGTTGCCGGTATTGACGGCAATCCGCACGGTGCCTCGCTGCAACACGTCGTTCAGGATACTGTCGGCCGCGCGCACAGGCTGCCACGCCGCCAACAGCGCGAAGACCGCCGCTATGATTGACAACCGTTTCATCGCCTGCCCCCGTCGTTGTTTGCTTGCTTGTCTTCCAAGATAGCACCCCGCAGATAGGCCCGGAAGGCACTATGTCCACTTCCGCCGAATTGGGCGCCGGGACCAATCAGATCGGACGATGTAGGGGCCATCAACGGTACTCGGGCGTGCCCGCTCGTACTTTCGCTCTTGCGCCTCAAAGCGGACATTATTTTGCATGATCGCCTAGTCTCAGTTCTGCCAAACTCCAACAAGAACCTCGAATGATTTGACAATGATTGGTGAACGTTGAAAGCTCATCCTGCAGCAGCTCCTAAAGCGGTGGGAAATTTGGTTGTCCTGCTGGCATCAGTGGAGTTTACCGATGATCCATCACATATCGATTCCCGCGAAAAATCCTGAGCATGTCGCGACGGTGCTGGCCGAATTGATGGGCGGCAAATGCCACCCGTTTGGACCGCTGGAGGGCGCCTTCATGGCCGCGAGCGGCGATGAGCACGGCACCATGATCGAAGTCTACCCCGATCGTGCCACGCTCGACATCCCGAAGCGCGACGATCAAGTCGTCTTCGGAGAGAACAAGACGCCACCGCTTACTTGGCCTTTTCACGTGCTATTGTCGGTGCCACTCGTGCGCGAGGAGGTGGAACGGATCGGGAAGCGTGAGGGATGGCGCACCAAGACCTTCGGTCGCGGCATGCGGGGTCGTGAACCGTTCTTCCATGTGATCGAGTTCTGGGTGGAGAACCGGCTAATGATCGAGGTCGCGCCGCCGGCGATGGCCAAGGAATACCTGGAGTTCTTGAAAAGCTCGCGAACGGCGGTGATGAGCGATCCGGAATCGTTACGGCTGATGCGCGCCACCCACGCCAAGGAGATAGAACCAGCCTGACGGCCCGATCGCCGCCCGCTGGGCACTGGGGATCTGAGGACTTTATCGTTCAAAGCCTCTGCCCTTCTAAACGCACCGGTGCCAAATTCTGCGAGACGTGAAGGTTGGCTCCGGTCGCAGCTTCGATCTCCGCCAACTCGATTCCCGGTGCGATCTCGCGCAGCAGGAATCCATCTCCCACCGGCTCAAAGAGACCGAAATTGGTGGCGACGAGCTTCACCGCGGCAGGTGCCGTCAGCGGCAGCGAGCAGGAGTGCACGAGGCGAGGTCTTCCGTCACGCGTCTGATGCTCCATGACCACGAAGACGCGTTTCGCTCCCGCGGCCAGGTCCATCGCACCGCCGATTCCTCCGCCCTTCTGCCCCGCCGCCCGCCAGTTGGCGAAGTCGCCGTTCGCGGCCACTTCGTAAGCGCCCAGCACCGTCGCATCAATCCTGCCACCTCGTATCATGGCAAAGGCATCGGCGTGATGAACGATCGAGCCCCAAGGATGCAAGGTCACGTGCTGGCCGCCGGCGTTGACGAGATGGGCGTCCTCCTTTCCTCGGGCCGCCAGAGGACCGTAGCCGATGACGCCGTTCTCGGAGTGGAAGATGATCTGCTTGCTTCCGAAATCAAAATTGGAACAGAGCGTTGGAATGCCGACGCCGAGATTGACGATCCAGCCGTCGCCAAATTCCATGGCCAGACGATCGCACATCTGTTGGCGCGTGAGGCCCTTGCTTTCGCTGGTCATGAGCGCGGCAGCCGATCGAGGTTCGGCCACAGTCCTTCCGGCGGCGGCGGTACCTGGACGATGCGATGCACGAACACCCCGGGCGTGTGGATGTGGTCGGGATCGAGGGCTCCCGCAGGCACGATCTGCTCTTCGACCTCGACCAGCACGGTCTGCGCCGCCATCGCCATCAGCGGGTTGAAATTGCGCTGGGAGCGACGGTACTGAAGATTACCGAAGGTATCCGCGCGGTAGGCGCGCAGGAACGCATAGTCGAGCGGCAGCGCATACTCCATCAGATACTCGCGATCGCCGAAAACTCGGCTTTCCTTGCCCTGGATCAACTCGGTGCCGACGCCGGTCGGCGTGTAGAACGCGGGAATGCCGGCCCCGGCGGCTCGCAGCCGCTCGGCTAGTGTACCCTGCGGGCAAATCTCGGCTTCGACCAAACCGGCTTCATAGTATTTCGTGAAGCGCAGCTTCTGGGAGAGCCGTGTCGGCGCGGTGAAGGCGCAGATAACCTTGCGCACCTGTCCCTGCTCGACCAGCAATCCGATGTCCGGCGTATCGGGCGGCACATTCGCGCCACCGGTCCGGTTCGCAACGCAAGTAAGACCCTTGGCACCCTGCTTCGCCAAAGCGCGGATCAAATTCGCGGGCAGGCCAATATCGGCGAAACCCGCAAACGCGATGGTAACGCCGTCGGGAATGTCACGGACCGCCTCCGCGAAATTTGCGACCACCTTGCTTCGTCCGGTCATCGATCCACTCCCTCTGAGGGGCTTTGCCCGACAACGTGGCATACGCCGTGCAGGCATCTTTGCACCGGCCGGTTACGGTGCCAACTTTCGCGGGCGGCAGGCCGCGCGCACGCGCTTTCGCTTTCGCACCAAAGCGGAATTCATTTCGCCCGTTCAGAACGTCCTCGCGGCCGCGATTTAGAAGGGATTACCCACGGTAGTGCTTTTTGACTAGGCGATCCCGGTACTTGCTCTCTATTGGCTACGCCCTCTGCCTCCTTGAATTTGCAGCAAAACCAGCTTATCGGGCGGTAAAGGCAGCGGTGAAATTTGGGCCGCCGGTTGAATACAAGCGTGGTCCGGGATTTCCTCGAGGATTCCGGCATGCTTCAAAAGTTGGTGCAAGGAGGCTCACATGAACAAGTGGCTTGTGGGCGTTGCGGTTCTGCCGCTGATGACGGGCATCGCGTCGGCGGCACAGCCGTTGAACGACGCGCAGCTGGATCAGGCAAGCGCAGGGGCAGGAGACGGGACGCTTTCGATTACGATCAATTGTCCCCCTAGCTCTTGCACCACCTCGTCGGCCAACGCTACTTCGACAACAACGAACGGCGCCACGTCGAGCAACAACATCTTCACCACCACGGGCGGGACCCCCACGCCGACGCCCGCGCCAACACCAACACCGACCCCAACTCCAACGCCGACGCCCACGCCAACCCCAACGCCCACACCGGCGCCGACCCCAACGCCGACTCCCACACCGGCGCCAACCCCGACGCCGACGCCTACACCGGCGCCAACCCCAACGCCGACGCCCACACCGGCGCCGACCCCAACGCCGACGCCCACACCGGCGCCGACCCCAACACCGACTCCCACACCGGCGCCAACCCCAACGCCGACGCCTACACCGGCGCCGACCCCGACGCCAACGCCCACACCGGCGCCAACTCCAACGCCAACGCCCGCACCGACGCCAACGCCGACCCCAACTCCGACGCCAACCCCGACGCGGCTGCCAACACCAACGGCTCCTCCTCCGGTAAATCTGGGTGCGCTGAATCAGGTCTTGAACAGAGCCACGGGCGGTGTCTCCGTGATGCCGCTAAAATAGCGAGCTTCGTAAGCAGAACCGTGTCGGCGCGCTTGCGATCGGGGCCTGTTCAACTGGTACTCTGTCGCTGCTAGGCTCTCGCGCTTCAGAAGGGAATCGTTTCCTCCCGGCCGTAGTCAGCTCTGAATATCGTGCCGGGGTCCGCTGGTCCCCTAGATCGCGGCCGCCTGCCTTGCCTCGATCATTGAATAGCGTCTCACCTCAATCGCATCAAAGGCCCTGTAGTAATGGGCTCGGTCAAAGCGTCGGTCGAGCACGGAGTCGTAGACCGCGCCGCGGTGATCGATAATCCAAGCATGCGATATGCGTCGTCGCTCAATCACTCCCCGTCTCACCTTGTGGGGTGCAATGACCGTACCGTGGATGAGCGTGTCGCTTTCGTGAAAGCTATTTCCGGTCCGGCACCCATCACGACGAGCGCGGCGCACATGATTCCGTTCACGCACCTGATAGCGGTAGTCAATACGATTCAGCAGGGTGTGAACTTGGCAGCTCGATGACGTCGCGGGGGCAGTCGCTAATCGGCGCGGGTGCGAGCCTCGATCTCCTCGGCGCGTCGCGCGGTCTTCTCGCGGAGCCATTGGAATACCGCGTAAAGCATTGGAATGATAAAGACACCGACGAGCGCTGCCGCGATCATGCCGCCGAACACCGGCGTTCCCACCGCGCGGCGGCTCAAGGCACCTGCACCGGTGGCAATAACCAATGGGAATAGCCCGAAGACAAAGGCGAAACTGGTCATCATTACCGGTCGGAATCGCAGGCGCGCACCTTCGGCAGCGGCTTCTGATATCGTCTTTCCCTGACGCCGCTGTTCCACTGCAAACTCGACGATGAGGATGCCGTTCTTGGCCGCGAGGGCCACGAGGACGACGAGACCGATTTGCGCATAGACGTCGAACGCGAGCCCCGAAAGCATAACGGCCGCGATCGCCCCAAACACGCCCACGCTGACGGACAACAGCACAGGTATCGGTATATTCCAGCTCTCATAGAGTCCCACGAGAAAGAGATAGGCGAACAGCACGGCCAGTCCGAGCACCGTTCCGGTTTGACCGCTCGCCGTCTTTTCCTGAAGCGCGGTGCCGGTCCATTCGAAACCGTAACCGAGAGGCAGTGTAGCGGCGGAGAGTCGCTCCATAGCCGCAAGCGCTTGACCGGAGCTGAACCCGGGTTTGGGCGCGCCATTGATGACCGCAGCCCGGAAGCCGTTGTAGCGGATCTCCGCTTGTGGACCTTGAACAAGGCGTGCTTGCGCCACGGCTCGAAGCGGTACCATGGCGCCGGCATTGTTGCGCACGTAAACGCGATAGATGGTCTCGATCGTGTCGCGGAACTTGGACTCCGCCTCGACATTGACCTGCCACGTGCGGCCAAACAAGTTGAAGTCGTTGACGTAGTATCCGCCCAACGTCGATTGGAGCGCGTTGAAGATATCGCTGACCTTGACGCCCAGCACCTGCGCCTTGTCGCGATCGATGTCGAGGTAGATCTGCGGCGTGTCGGCGGCGAAGGTGCTGAACACGCCCGCGAGCTCCGGCTGTTGATTGGCGGCAACCAAGAGTGCGCGCATCGTGGCCGCGAGGTCATTCGGGCTCTGGCCCTGTAGCGCCTCGAGCACGTACTGGAAGCCACCGGTACTGCCGAGGCCGAGGATGGGCGGCAGGTTGAACGGGAATGCGATCGCTCCTTGGATCGCCGCCAGTTGCGGACGCAAATGCTCGATGATCGCTCCGGCGCTCTCGCTCGCCGCGGTGCGCTCCGCGTAAGGCTTCAGGCGGACGACGAAGAACGCGTTGTTCGAAGACGCGACATAGTCGATGAAATTCAGTCCCACCACCGACAGAACACCCTCGACGCCTGGAATTGGGCGCACGATGTTCTCGACCTGAGCGACCAATGTCTCGGTCCGATTGATCGATGCCCCCTCCGGGAGCCGCATTGCGATGAAGAATGCGCCCTGGTCCTCGGACGGGAGAAAGCCCTGCGGCGTGATCCTGAACAAAGCAAAGGAACCGGCGGCAACGCCGGCCACCACGATCGCCGAGATTATCGCGACCCGCACGAGGCGACGGACGAGAGATACATATCCGTCACGCACTCCGTCGATCGCGCGCAGCACGTAGCGCATGGGCCCATGCGAGGTTCCGCCCCGCTTCAGCAGTACGGCGCAGAGGGCCGGGCTGAGCGTCAAAGCATTGATGGCGGAAATCAACATCGAGACCGATACTGAGACGGCAAATTGGCGAAAAAGCTGACCGCTGATGCCGGGAACGAAGGCAACCGGCACAAAGACGGACAACAGAACGAGCGTGATCGCGATGATCGGCCCTGTGATCTCCGACATCGCTTTTTTCGTGGCTGCGGGGATGGAAAGCCCGGGCTCTTCGTCGATCACGCGCTCGACGTTCTCAATCACCACTATCGCATCGTCGACGACGATGCCGATCGCCAGCACAAGAGCGAGCAACGAAACCGTGTTGGCCGAATAGCCGATCACCAACATGACCGCAAAGGTGCCTATGATCGAAACCGGCACCGCAATGAGCGGTATGAGGGTCGTGCGCAATTTACCGAGAAACAGAAAGACGACGATCGCCACGAGCACGAAGGCGATGATCAGCGTTCGGATCACCTCCGCGATGGTAGAGGTGACGAAGACCGTTGAATCGTAAAATACGACGTAGCTGAGGTCGTCCGGAAAGCGCTGCTTCAATCCTTCCATCACTTCGCGCACGTGGCGCGCGACCTCAACGGCATTGGCTCCGGGCGACTGATAGATCCCGATTGCCGCGGCCGGCGCGCCGTTGAACCGGCTGTAGCGGTCCTGCGTCTTGGCGCCGAGATCGGCGCGGGCCACATCCTTCACGCGGACCGTCGATCCGTCGGGATTCGCGCGCACGACGATGTTGTCGAACTCCTCAACTCGGGTGAGCCTGCCCTCGGTCTTTATGGTGAGCTGGAGCTGCTGCCCGCTAGGCACCGGCGCGGCGCCGATCCGGCCGAGTGCGGCTTGCACGTTCTGGCTCTGCACCGCCGCGACCACGTCGGCCGGAGTTAAGTTGAACGCCGTCAAGCGATCCGGATCGAGCCAAAGCCGCAACGAGTAGTCGAGCGCGCCAAAAAGCGACGCTTGGCCTACGCCGCGAACCCGAGATAAGGGATCGATCACGTTGATCGTGGCGTAGTTGTTTAGGAAAAGTGCGTCGTATGTGCCTTTGGGCGAATAGAGGTTGATGACCTGGAGCAGCGCCGGCGACTTCTTTCGGATCGTGAGGCCTTGGCGCTGCACCTCCTGCGGAAGAAGCGGCGTCGCCAACTGCGCGCGATTTTGCACATTGACGGTGTTGATGTCGGGGTCGGTGCCGAGAGCAAACGTCACGTTGAGCGAATAGCTGCCATCCGCGCCACTGGTCGACTGGTAGTAGAGCGCATTATCGACGCCATTGATCTGTTGCTCGATCGGTTGGGCGACGGTGGTCTCCACGACTTCCGAGTCAGCACCCGGATAGAGCGTCGTGAGCGATACTTGCGGCGGCACGATCTCGGGAAATTGCGCGACCGGGATCGCCGCGATCGCGAGAATGCCGGCCAATGTGATGACGATTGAGGTGACGAAGGCAAGCCGCGGCCGATCGATGAAGATGTCCGAAATCATTTAGCCGTCGCCTCGGCCGGCAAAAGAGCCTCCTGCACGACTTGTCCGGGCCGCACTTTCTGAATGCCGTCGACGATCACCTTGTCTCCCTCGCGCAAGCCGGAAGTGACGACCACATCGATGTCGCGATTCGAACCGGTCGCGACCCGGCGTTGTTCCACCTTGTGTTGGTCGTCGACTACGAGCACGTAGTAGCCGGATTGATCGACCTGCAGCGCGGCCTGTGGGACCACCAGACGCGGCTCTTCTTGGCGCTCACGTATCGAGACCGTCACGAACTGGCCGTCAATGAGCTCATCCCTTGGGTTTGGAATGGTGGCGCGCATGATCAACGTGTCGGTCTGCTGATCGACTTGCGGATCGGTCAGATTCCACAGGCCGCGCTCCGGGTAGTCCTGGCCGCTCGACAGCCGGATGCGGACCTCTATTTTGGCCAAGCCCCCCTCGGGCTCGCGCCGCGCGGCGCGAATCAGTTCAAGGTCGCGCACGCTCACCGGAAACAGCACGTACATGGGGTCTTGACTGACGATGGTCGCGAGCACGCCGCTTGCCGGGTTGACGAGATTGCCCATCGTGTACGCCGTGCGCCCAATGCGGCCATCGATCGGCGAGCGAATATCGGTGTAAGCGAGATTGACCCGCGCTTGAGTGAGCGCCGCTTCGGTCTGCAAAATCTTGGCCTGTGCGCTGTCGAGGTCGGCTTTATTTTTGTCGACCAGCGACTGCGGCGAGAACTGCTTCTTGGAAAGCTCGAGATTGCGATTGTACTGCAGTTCGGCGTTGGTCGCTTCCGCCTCGGCCGCCGCGAGATTTGCCTGAGCCTGTTCGACCAATGCCTGAAATTGAATCTTCTCGATCTGGTAGAGCAGCTCGTTCTCCTTGACGTCCTGTCCCTCGCGAAACAGCACCTTGTCAAGAAACCCCTCGACCCGCGCCCGAACGTCTACTTTGTCGATCGCTTTAATGCGGCCGACAAATTCGAAGGATTGACTCACGCCTTTGAGGGCCGCGAGCCGGACCCCAACCGCGGGGGCGGGCGGAGGCGCGGCAGCCTGCTTGTGTTCGTCGCAACTCGCCGCCAGCAGCGACAGGAGCAGCGATAAAACGCGTAGCCGGCGCCGGTGCAACGGAAGACAGATCATGTCCCAAAACCTCCCCGCCTCGGCAAGGGCGTGCCGCCAACTGAATGGACCGCCGGATGGCGCAGGAATTGGCGATCAAACGACAAACGCACAGTGCTCCTGGGGAGTTCGCGTATCCATGTTGCGTCCGCGGTTGAGATGGTCGTCGATCTCGGCGGCGGCCCCAATCATTCGACCATAGAGGAACACGTTGAAAGCTGCCGTCTCCAGATCCTTTTCCGTCAGCGCGCCCGAGCGATAATCCTTCCATAAAACCGCCAGAAGCAGCGCGGCAATCACCGCATCGACGTTGACGCAGAAGACGTAGCGCGATGCGCCGGTCTCATATAGCGCCTGTACCAGCTCGCGATAGAAAGCGTGAAAGACATTGTAGTCCCCGCGCTTCTCCATGAATTCGGCAATGAACCGCTCGCGCGGGTCATAGTTGACGGGCTTGCCCTTGAAGATCGGGTGATGCACCCCGGGCAGCGCTCGCGGTCCCTCAAAGCCCACCTCCCGAGATTGAGATTTCTCGTTTTTGTAGGCTTCGGCGAACTCCATGGCCATCGATTTGAGATCAAGTCCGTGGCGAGGGTTCGCGGGATCCTTGAGGTCGACTCCCCTGAACCGTTCCAGCAGGAAAGCCATGCCTTCAAATCCATTGCCCCCATGGCTGTAGCCGCTGTGAGTGAGGAAGCCGACCATGGCCTTGTTGATCTGCACTCGGCCCGGCGTTTGCGGACCGTCGGCCGATACGGCGCCCTTGGCGCCCTGGGCCGAGATCGCGCCGGGGCCGTTGGAGATCAGCAGCCCGATCAGGATCTGCAGCGGCCGCGCTTCGGCCTCGGTCGGACGTTTTCCGGTCAAAGCCAGGAACAAGAAGTCAGCCATCGTCCATCGACCGAAACGCTCGTCGCGCGAGATGCCCCAAAGACTGCCGTGCTGATGATGCTTGCCCGGAATCGAAGCGCCGATCATGACGCCGTACAGCCGCAGGTACCACGGCAGCGTCTCGGCGGTGAGCCGCGAGATGCGCTTGCGCATCAGCGGTCCCCAGGCAATCGTCGTGGCGATCGCCGCGAGGATGGCGTCTCGAGAAAGCCGGCCGTGGAGGGTTTCCAAGAATTTGAGGAACAGCGATTTGCCTCCACGATCGCGGACGGCCTTGAGCATCGCTTCCGGACGCGGATCGTTCGCCTCGTCGGCCCTGGCCAGAAACACCTCTCGAGAAGCCGCATCGAGTTTCACGGCGGCGAAATCAAACGCTTCGTCGTGGGAATCAAGAAGCCCCGAATGAGCAAAAAGTTCGATCAGCTTGCGCGCGCATGCGAGGGCACGTTGCGCGCGTTTCGGGCCGATGATCGCCGCCGCCGCTGCCATCACCGTGTTCGGCGAGTTCCCGGCTTCGCGAGCCGCGTCTGCGGCGGCTAGCGCGGCATCGCCCACAAGGTTGATCTCCGCCGCAACCGCGATATCGAGCATTCTCCGATCGTTCTCCGAGGCGATCTCATGCACCAGTGGCAGGGCAAAATTCGCCTCGAGCGGCAGCAGCGCGAGATCGAGGATGGGATGGCCATGCACGCTGGTGACCTGTGTCTTGGCATCCATCACCGTGGCGCCGGAACGGTCCTTCATGCCTTGGCGCGGAATGATCGCACCGACCTGGGCGCGCAGCGTCTCGATCTGGCCGTCGTAGGGCGCGATCGCCTCGACCGCAGGCAACACGAGCGCCGGTGGCAGCTTTAATCCCTGATCGTTGGCAATCCAGGGCTTGAGAGAGAGGCTGCCGCGAGGCGCGAAGTCCGGGCTTATGCCATTGCGCTTCATCACCTCGGTCAGCGCGAGCGGAATATGGGCGATATTGGTCACGACGGCGCCCTTCGCGGAAACAATCGGCCGCTCCGGCATGAAAATTCCTTCGACCGCGAACGCCTCCATGAACCAGCGTTCCTTGTCCTCGGCCTTATCGCCCGACCCCGCCATAGCTCCGGCGTGTCCGACCGCCCGCGTCAGCTTGGATTTCCAGCGCCCGACGACGCACGCCACGGTCGGCTTCTCGAATTCGACGCCGTGCTCGTAATACCCGCCGGGCTCGGCGTAGAGAACCGCGGCTTTGCTGCGGGGATCGTGCTGGAGTGCGTATGCGAAATCGCGTGCCGCGTAATGGATGTAGACGTCCTTGCCGGAGGAGACCAGCGTCGTCGTTCCCCATCCCGCCGTTGCCAGATATTGCGCGATGGTGGTCGTGAATCCGCCGGAGTTGGAGAATATCGCCACCGATCCCTTGAGCAGCACTTCCTCGGGATTATCTCCGCCGAGCGCGCCGCCGATGCGCACCCGATTCCAGGAATCCGCCACGCCCAGGCAATTGGCCCCAAAAATGTCGATACCGTTGGCTTGCCCTAGCGCACGAATCTCCCGCGCATCGTGCACCGAGATCTTTTCCGTGATCATCACGATCTTCTCGAGATCGGGATTGACGCGCACCAGCTCGGCGACGCCGTCGCGCACGCCCGAGGGAGGGAGATAGACGACACCGGCGTTGAAGCCTAAACCGGCATCCAACCCTTCGCGTACGTTGTTGTATACGGGAACGTCGCCGATCGACGTCGGCAGAACCTGGCCGCGCCGACCCGGCGACGTGCCGAACACGACATTGCCGCCGGAAAACGCGTGACTGACGGGTGTAACTTGTCGCGACTCGCCGCCGAGTATGTTCAGGACGCAGACCCGGTCCTCGCGCGTGGCCACTTTGTCGAGCGAGCCGATCCCCAGATAGTAGGGAAACCCTTGGATTCCACGTTTGAACATGGGCGACTCCTGTTCGCTCGCGCGGATTAAGCGCTCTTGAGGCCCAGATGCGCCGCGATCTGGGCGCGCCCGCCCGCCTTCATCCACTCATCGACCTTCTTGGCGTAGTTGACGACCTCCGAGATGGCGCTGTCGAAACCGAAGAAGCGGTAGGGGAGATTGAGTGAGTTGCAGGTGTCCGCCAGCGCACCCATGCCGCGAACGAGGTTTGGTCCTCCGCGACCCACGACGACATAGAGCGGCGTCGCGCCGTGAGTGCTGAAATGCTCGCGCAAGGCGTCTCCCATCGCGCGAAAGGTCTCGTAGATGTCGGTGTTGTTCGACTTGCCGCCGATGATGAACAGGACATTGGCCTGTGCAAGCCAGTGCTTGTAGCAAATTCTCGCGACCGCCTTCATCTTCTCGTATGGGGGATTGCCGCCGAAATCGGATGAGATGATCGCCGCTTCGCCGAGCACCTCCGTCACCAAGGAGTTGGCGCCGCCACCGAAGGTCGGTGCCAAGATCGTGCCTTTGTCGTTGATCACGAAAACGTCGGATTGGCCTTGGTGGGTGCGCAATTGATTCACTTCATGCTCGAAGTCCGACGTATCGGCGGTGAACAGATGGTCTGGAAGGCCGAGACGCTGCCAGCGCGGGTCGTCGCGATCGAAACCGCATTTGAAATCGCAGGCGACGGGTGTCAGGCGGCCTTCGCGACCAGACCGCATGCGGATCGGGTTCAATTCAAGTGTTGTCATCCCGTAGTGGTGCACCAACTCCCAGAGCTTAGGCAGATGCTGCACCAGCGCCGAAATGATCTCCTTGGGTGCGCCGATATCGGTCAGCGCATTGGCGACGACAAACGCCTTTAGTCCTGTCAAGGCCTCGAACGGAACCTGCGCCACCTCTTTTTTATCGATTTCTTCGATGTCCATGCCGCCCCTGTGGGTCAGCGTCATCGTCGGCGCGCGAAACTCCGTCGAATCAGTGATGGCGAAATAAACCTCGTGCTCGGCCGGGACACCGCTCTCAAACGTGACGCCATTTGCCTTTGCAACGGCATTGCCATGTCGATGCTCGACGAAATAGAGCCGCTCCTTCTCTTGCAGCGCCGTCTTAAGATCCGTCGCCTTGCCGATCAGTCCGGCCTTGCCCTTCTTGCCCACGCCGCCGCGAAACAGCGGCTTGACGAAGATCAGCTTATGCCGATCGATAAGGCCTTGAATCTCGTCCTCCGTGGCACCCGGCCCCAGTACCTCGGGAGTGGGAAAATCGACGTGGGCGAGCAGCCGCGCACCGTATAGCATTCCGGTAATCTGCATCGGATCCTCCGGATCTGCGATCCTACGCTAGGCTCGAGCACTGATCGCGAAATCTCCAGCGACAACCGCCGCGGGATTATTGCAGATTCCGATTATCTCGGCGAGGCAACCAAATTTGCAATCCCCTCGCCAACGGATTTCATTTTCGGACACCAGCGATCGGCGAATGGGATCGCAAGATGCAATAGCATCTACACTTCCGCATTCACTTCCGTGATCAGCTATTCAAGTCCCGCGAGGCGAAAGGCCTCGAAATATCGCCGACGGTCCTCGTCTCTGACATACACCGCCATATCCAGCTTTTCGAGCGAGAGTCCCGACTCCAAGCGCTTCAAGGTCTGAAGTGCCGCACCGGCCGCCTCCACTTCGCCCGCCAAGGCGCAGTTGACGACGACCATATGATGGGCGCCGGCGGTGTCAGGGTTTTGTCGGACAGCTTTCCTGGCGAAATCGATCCCCTCTCGGTATCGTCCGTCGATAAAACATGCGATAGCGCGCGCTATACTATTGAGACCCGCTTGGAGGTCACGCGGGCTGAGACGCTCGGCTGTATCAATCTCTCTCAGTGCGTCCTCGCATCGGCCTAGGAAACATAGAGCCAATCCGAGGTGCGTGTGGGCGAAGGCGAAGTTCGGATTGTGCGCGAGAGCATTTTGAAACTCGGCGACGGCTTCAAGGAGCTCCCGACGTTGGCGGTGCAGGTGCCCCAAGGCGAGATGCGCCCAAGGGTCATCGACATCCAGTCGCACAGCCTTTTGCGCAATTTCCCAAGCTTGCGCCAAACCGCCTTCGGACGGTTCCCATCCCCACGAATAAGCCAGCGATCCCGCGAATGCCAGCAGACTGTACGCTCGGGCGTAAGAGGCATCGATCGCGATCGCCTTGCTCAGTAATTCCTGCGCCCTGGCATTCTCATCTTTGCTCATCTTCATGATGAGCGCCAATGCGCGCGCCACGCAATCCCACGCATCGAGACGCTCGGGAGGCTTGCGCATCGCCCGAAAATCTTCGGCCGCGTAAAGCTGAGGCTCGATCGTTGCGACGACATTCGACGTGATCTCGTCTTGCAATTCGAAGATGTCGGCGACCTCACGATCATAGCGCTGAGCCCAAATATGATTGCCGGTCACCGCGTCGATTAGTTGCACCGTAATCCGAAGCCGATCGCCGCCTTTGCGAACGCTTCCTTCGAGCACATAGCGGACACCGAGCTCGCGGGCTATCAGCCTGACGTCGAAAACTTTTCCCTTGTAAGTGCTGCTTGAATTACGGGCGATCACAAAGAACCAACGCAGTCGCGACAGGGCCGTGGTGATGTCCTCGGTAATCCCATCGGCAAAATACTCCTGATCGGGATCGCCGCTCATATTCTGGAACGGCAAGACCGCGATCGAGGGTTTGTCGGGCAACGCAAGCGGCGGCTGCGCCGCCGCCGGGGTCCCGCTCGACGAAATTCGATAAACGCGTACCGGTCGCGCGATATTCTTGAGCTGCTGCTCGCCGATGTCGTCGAAGCCGACGTCCAGCTTGTCGCGCACTTGCTGGTGCGAGGCTTCCGAAATGCACACACCGTTCGGTTCCGCGATGCTTTCAAGCCGAGCGGCAATGTTCACGCCGTCGCCGTGGATGTCATCGCCGTCGATGATGATGTCGCCAAGATTGACGCCGACGCGGAATTCGATCTTTTTGTCCACGGGTATGTCGGCATTGCGCGCGATCATGCCTTGCTGAATCTCGATCGCACACCGCACGGCGCTTACGACGCTGGAAAATTCCACAAGAATGCCGTCGCCCGCGATCCTCACTACTCGGCCCCGGTGCTCGATAATCTTCGGGTCAATCAGCTCGGCAAGATGTGCCTTGAGGCGCGCGAGAGTGTCTTCCTCATCGACGCTCATCAGTCGGCTGTAGCCGGCGACATCGGCGGCTAGGATCGCGGCAAGTCTTCGTTCGACGCGTTCCGGCGACACGGAATACCTCGCTGCCCTAGTTGGCGAAGCCTAATACAAGTATGGAACACCGTACATGGAGGCACTTCGCGTGGAGTCGTCATAGCGTCATCAATGAGCGCCCCCGGCGACGGCGTCGATGGACCGCTCCATCACTACCGCCGAGCCCAGGTGCGGGCCCGGCACCAGGCCAGGATCGCGTTCAAGCGGCGGGACCTGCGGGCAGGAAGGCGATGGCGTCGATCTCGATCTTCGCGTTCAGCAACAGGCCCGCGACTTGCACGGCGGTGCTGGTGGGGGGGTCTTTCGGAAAGAACTCGCCGCGGATGCGCGAGAACACCGCATAGGGACCGAGATCGGTCAAATATGTTTTGATGCTGACGACATGGTTCATGCCGGCGCCGAGTTTGCCGAGCGAATCCCGGATGCGCTCGAAGATCGTACGCACCTCCTGTTCGAACGTGACGCCGCCCTTGTCGGGCGGCAATGGCACGCCGACCTGGCCGGAGACGAAAATCCAGCAGCCGGCTTGCGTATCGATGCGCAGTGCTTCGCTGAAGCTCGGAGCGATCGGGCTCGGCAGGTGTTTGAGTAAATCCATGGCGCTACTCCCCAATGATGTTGCTGATTTAGTCGGTGATTAGCCCAGCACCCTCCAGAATCGGGCGATGAATCCGCGCGGGTCCACCTCCTCGATCTGGCGCACGATATGCGGCGCACCGTCCTGGCACCGCCACGCATAAATGGTGTCGTGCCCGACCACGGCCGCGGGAATGAAGGCGGCGTCCCAATTGTCGCGACACCAGTCCACCACGCCAGGCCCCGGCGTTGGGCTGGTATTTGCCGGACCGCAGGGAAGATTGGCACCAGCCGTACACACCAGCACATGCCCGTCGGCGCAACGGAACACGGTCGTTTTGACCGCCAGCGCGGCTGGCATGTCCGTGCCGAACGTCGCGTTGACGGCCGGCGCCAGAGCTTCGGGTATCGCTCGCGGCGTGTCGTCGGTCCCTACCCGCGCGCATATGGCCGCAGGCGTCTGCGCCTGCCCCGGCTCAGAGGTCAAGACAGCGATCGCGGACAGCCCCAGCACCGCCAGCAATTGCCGGGATAGATTTGGACAGCGCTTCTTGATCATGGAGGCAAGGAACTTGTTCCAGGGTTCCTCGGTCGCCCGCATCTATTTATATGATTCCTGTTCGTCGGACTCAAACGCAATGCCTTGTCGAGTTCCGAAATGTGCCAAGAACGGGCGGCATGCAGAACCCGCTGTGCAACTCGGCGCTGGACATTGCCGTGGCCAAGGCGCTTCTTTTCCATCACCTACAGTTGTCCCAGTGGTGGCGCGAAGCAATGGACGGACCTTACACTGTCTATGGCTCACCCGGTTCGGGCTCGGTGCCGGTAGAGGCGGCGCTCACACTGATCGGCGCGCCTTATGAAGTGATCGGCGAAACCGTTTTGCGAGACGTCTCTCGCAATCCGGGGGTATTCAAGGTCAATCCTCTCGGCCAAGTGCCCGCGCTCGTCCTCCCGGGCGGTGAAGTGATGACCGAGAGTGCGGCCATCCTGATCTGGCTCGCCGATCACTATCCCACCGCGGGTCTCGCGCCGCGTCCCAGCGACGAGCGGCGGTCGGCTTTCCTCCGCTGGATGGCCTACGTTTCCTCTGCGATCTATGGACTTGCCTGGGTGCGCGGCGATCCCATGCGGCTGGTTTCGGACAAAGGGCAAGTGGAGGTCGTTCTGGAACGCATTGCCAACCGGCGCGCCGACTGCTGGCGTTGGATGGATGCACAGGTCCGGCCCGGCCGCTTCCTGTTGGGCGATGAGCTGGGTGTCCTGGACCTATACGTAGCGACAGTATCTCGCTGGTCGCCGCACCGGAATCGCTTCTATCGCGAAGCGCCGGGGATGGCCGAGGTCGTGCGCCACGTTGATGCCGATCCGCGTCTGGCGAAGTTTTGGGAGGCGCGCTTCCCGTTTTTCGAAGGCTGGGAGGGATAGCGAGCCGACCGCCGCCCTGACCCCCTTGAGCGGTGTTTTCGCAAACCGCGACGCACACAAATGAAGGAGGCGACGCATGAAGATCGGCTTCATTGGGCTCGGCATGATGGGCAGCGGCATGGCGGCCAATCTGCAGAAGGCCGGCCATGCCCTGGTGGTGAATGACCTCACGCGACAGGCCGCCTCGCACCATCTCGCGAATGGCGCGGTCTGGGCGGCGACGCCGCGCGCGGTGGCCGAGGCTTGCGAGCTCGTTTTCACATCGCTGCCGACGCCGGCCGATGTCGAAGCAGTGGGACAGGGCGAGCACGGTCTGGCCGCCGGGTTCCGCAAGGGTGCGGCCTGGTTCGATCTTTCCACCAACGGCGTCGACGTCGTGCGGCGCCTGCACGCGAGCCTCGCGGCGCAAGGCATCGATTTCCTCGATGCTCCCGTGAGCGGCGGACCGGCCGGTGCCACCAGCGGCCGGCTCGCGATCTGGGTTGGCGGCGACAAGGCGGCTTTCGATCGTTATCAAGCCGTGCTGAATGCCATGGGCGATCAAGCGCGCTATATCGGTCCGATCGGTGCGGGAACGATTGCCAAGTTAACGCACAACTGCGCCAGCGCGGCGATCAGCGCGGTGCTGGCGGAGGTGTTTACAATGGGCGTCAAGGCGGGTGTGGAACCGCTTCCGCTCTGGGAGGCGATCCGCCAAGGTGCCAGCGGACGGCAACGCACCTTTGACCGGCTGGGCGAGCGTTTCATGCTCGGCCGTTTCGATCCGCCCAAATTCCAACTCCGGCTGCTGCAAAAGGATGTTCTGCTCGCGCTTCAGCTTGCCCGCGACGCCAGCGTTCCCATGCGGCTCTGCAATTTGGTCGCGCAGGAGATCACCGAGGCGATGAACCGGGGCTGGAGCGGCCGCGACAGTCATTCCTTCATGCTGCTGCAGCAGGAGCGCGCGGGCATCCCACCCATCGCGGTGCCCATGGAAGAGATCAAGGCGGTGGAGGAAAGGGGCTGATCTCTGCAAGGCGTCGGCGCGTCGAAACACAAGGTTCCAGTGCCCGCGAAACGCATCTGATCGAGGACGAAGAGGCCGCAATCCAGGTTCGCCTTTCCTGTCTGCACCTCTTCGCCCCCGTCTCAAATAACAAACGCTTCAGGTCTTCGGCATCAATTGTTCCACGATCTGGTCGATGCTGAAGCTCGCGGACTTGGCGCGAGGCGGGAACTCCTTGAAGCTCTCGAGCCACTTGCCAACGATCATTTGCGCGGGTACCAGCGCAAAGGCGCGGTCAATAAACCACTTTTCATAAAGCACGCTTTCTTCCGCGCGCTCAAACGGGTCAGAGCGCAGGTTGAAGAGTTTCGGCAAGCGCATTTTCGAGAACGGTTCGCGCCACACCGCAAGCCCCTCGTGACGCTGCTCCTCGAAGACGATCTTCCACTCTCTCGCACGCAGCGCGAGCAGCTCCCCATCATCGCTCCAGTATAGGAATCCCTCGCGCGGGCATGCTTTCTGGTCACCTTTGAGGAACGGCATCAAGTTGTAGCCATCGAGGTGGACCTTGAACGTGCTGTCGCCGATTTTGTAGCCGCGTTTCACCTTCTCGACGAGATCAGTCTCGCCGGCCGCTGCCGCGAAGGTCGGGATGAAATCTTGCAGCGAGCAGATGTCGTTCACGACCCGCCCGGGCGCGATCACGCCCGGCCAGCGCATCAGGCAGGGTACGCGCCAGCCGCCCTCCCAGTTCGTGTCCTTCTCACCGCGGAATGGGGTCGAACCGCCGTCCGGCCACGACATGACTTCGGCACCGTTGTCCGTGGTGAAGACCACGATGGTGTTGTCGGCAACCTTAAGCTCGTCGAGCTTATCGAGTAGCTGACCCACATAGCCATCGAGCTCGACCATACCGTCGGGATAGAGGCCGAGACCGGTCTTGCCCACTGATGCGGGCTTGAGGTGCGTCCAGATGTGCATGCGCGTGGTGTTCATGTAGCAGAACCACGGCTTGCCCTCCTTGGTCTTGCGCTGCATGAAGTCGAGCGCCGCGGCGAGGAACTCTTCATCCACCGTTTCCATGCGTTTTGTATTGAGCGGTCCGGTGTTCTCGATCTTCTGCTTGCCGACCTTGCCGAAGGCCTCGTCGACGGTCGTGTCGTCCTTGTCGGTGGCCCAGCATTTCAGCACGCCGCGCGGACCAAATTTCTTGCGGAAGTTGGGGTCCTTTGGATAGTCGGAATTTTCCGGCTCTTGCTCGGCATTGAGATGGTAGAGGTTGCCGAAGAACTCCTCGAAACCGTGCACCGTCGGCAGGTGCTCGTTGCGGTCGCCGAGATGGTTCTTGCCGAACTGCCCCGTGGCATAACCGAGATTCTTCAGGAATTGCGCCACCGAGGGGTCCGCTGCGCTGAGGCCCAGCTTCGCGCCGGGGAAGCCAACCTTGGTGAGGCCGGTGCGGATCGGGCTTTGTCCGGTGATGAAGGCGGCACGCCCCGCAGTGCAGCTCTGCTGGCCGTAGAAGTCCGTGAACATCGCGCCTTCCTTGCCGATCCGGTCGATGTTCGGAGTGCGGTACCCCATGATGCCGTGATTATAGGCGCTGATGTTGAACCAGCCGATGTCGTCACTCATGATGAAGAGGATGTTGGGTTTGCGTGCTTGGGCCATCTTGATCTCCCTCTATTGGTCGCCGAATTCGAAGTCTCGGAAGCCGCGATTTTCCCGAGCCACTTAAAGCAGACGCAACAGCACGGCGAAGAAGGCGAACAGTCCTATCGCCGTGAGAAGCAACGAAACCGACACGGCGGGCGAAGGCATTTCCTTCCGGGTCATTCCGGCGAGTGGGGCAAACGTTTCACTCCACATGTACCGGACCGTCCATCGGTAGTACCAAACCGAAATGATCAGGGCCAAAATACCGCAGCCGATCAATGCGAGACCCAGATACTCGGGCGAGTGCGGTAAGTAGGCCGGTTTCGCGCCGGGAATGTCCTGCAACCGCGCAAGGAACTGAACGATTGCAAAGCCGAAGCCGATCAACGCGATGGCCGTCCGCTGAAATGCCATCATCGTGCGTTCGACGCTGAAGCGGGTGCGCAACCAGGCAAAATGGCTGTCTGCGGTCACTCTGAGTTCGAACCTGTTTGCCCCTGGGACAGCGTGAGCATCGGCCATCAAAATGCACCCCTTCTGCTTCCCACGCAGCGAGCCGATGTGGCGGAGCGCCGCTCGGCGCCGATCCGCACCATCGGTCCTTCGATGATCAAATACGGCCCCGGGCGTTAAACCTCACCCGGTCCGCCTCCCTCACGGTATCAAAAGTACGGACTTCGCGGGTGCTCTTGCGCCACAGGATTGACGATGAAACTAATCTTCAACTCAGGCCGGTCAATGGCGAGGTCTCAAAGTCCGGTTTGTGGCAACCTCGGGCGTCAACGGACGGCGGGAGCACGTTCAAGTCGATGAGCGGGTGGCTCGTTACTTGAGAAATTCGATCTTTCTGATGAACGATTTCGCGATGCCTGTGCCGCGGACGTTTGCCGTGTCGATCGCAATGCCGATTCCGCTGATGTCCGGCGCTTGGTTCTTGCCAAAGATTCGAGTGAAGGCCTCGGCGATCGGGAAGTCGGTCGTCACGGAGGTCCCTGGGGATGGCCGATCGACGCAGACGAAGCGACCGCTGGCGCGATGGTATCGACCCGTGAAGGGCTTGTTGGTCGCTTCAGACTCACAGAGAAAGAGACCGATGAAATAAGGACTATCCGGGATGAAAAGCGATCCGCTCGCATGTCGCTCCTTGCCAAAGAAAACATAGACCATAATCGCTTCGCTTCTTATTCCCTTCTCATACGAGGCGCCCGGCGGGAACACATCGACTCCCCATTCGATGCGAATCCGGCTGTAGTCTCGGACATTCGCTTCATTCAGCAGAAGGCCAAAGGCGCGCGTCTTGGTTTCGAGCCTGAGCGTGTCGCGCGCGACCGAATAGACGACCTTCTTGGAGTTGCCTGCGTCCTGTTTGGCTACGAATCCTCTCGAGCCGAGCCATTTCAGAACGGATCCGCCGGGAAATCCTGAGAAATCGACGCTATAGATGACGCTCGATTGCGACCGAGCGGCCGATGGAGCCATCGCGGAGCACGCGATCACGAGAAGCGCGAGTATGCTCCTGACTGTGATGCGACGTCTCGGTCGGCCGCTGCCGCCGGTCATATTCTTTTGCGATCGTCCTGCCAGTCGAGAATTCGTCATTCGTGACTCCCGAGAGGACCGGAACACGCCACGAATAGCATAATCTGAGACCGCGACCCTCTGTCCACAACGGGTCAATTCGCGAAAATCTCCGGCTAAGCAAATCGAGTAAGCTTCACCCCGCGAGCAGACGCAGCGGCCCTAACGCTCTCTCACAAGGGCTCGCCCAAGCATATCGGCATGGTTCTCGAACGATTGCTGCCCTCCCTCTAGCAGTTTGAGAGAATTTCAGCCTCCGTAAAGAGACCGCAGGTGGCAAGTCGCGAAAACGCGGCTCCGGCGCGCCGTCGGCCGCCTGGGCGGCCTCGTTGATCCGGGAGAGCCGCTGCAATTCGTTGAACGGTAGGGCCGTGTCCACCCGCCTCGAGTGGTAGAAAGAGGCGCCGGCGTTGGAATGATCATCGTTGGGTGTGGCACAAAGAGCCGCACCGCAGAGACAACAGGGTTGATCTGCACCAGGGGTATTGCGCGCGTGACTTTTGCGGACCAACGGGGCGATCGTGCGATTCCCCGCAAGCTTTCCCTCCCGTTACTCGTCCAAGCAAATTTCCGTCGCTACCCGAATTGACTTCAGACGGTCGAACAATACATCAGGCTAAGCATTCCGGGAGGGAGGACAGACATGAGCAACCTCGTCGTCTTCGATTTTGACGGAATCCATACCGCTGATGAAGTGCTGAATAAGCTTCGCTCACTGCAAAAAGAATATCTGATCGATTTGGAAGATGCGTGTGTGGTTGAGCGGGAAAAAGGCGGCAAAGTTCATATCAAACAAGCTGTTAATCTCACAGCGATCGGTGCTACCTCGGGCGGCGCGAGAGGCATGCTGTTGGGAGGTTTGGTCGGGCTTCTTTTCCTGAACCCCCTTGCAGGAATGGCGATTGGCGGGATCACCGGCGCGGGCTTCGGTGCCTTGTCGGGATCACTGGCCGATTACGGCATCCGCGATGACTTTATACGGAGCGTCGGTGAGACGATTCCCGAAGGATCATCCGCGCTTTTCGTGCTTTTCCGGAGCGTAGCGGAAGACAAGGTTTTACCCGAAATTGAGCCCTACAAGCCTCGGATTCTGAGGACCTCCCTCTCCAGTGAAGCCGAGGCAAAGCTGCGGGCGGCGCTGAACAAAGCCGGATAACGCTGCATATCGAAAAAAGTACAATTCGCTACACCGCCGCGATTGGATCCAGTGCAGCGTCGCTTTGTTGTCAGGTGCCTTGCGCCAATCGATGGTCTTCAGTGCATCAGCAGAATCGAGGTCCCCATCGATTTGAGATCAGCGCGCGTAAGCCACGCCATACGGCTGGGCGCGGTCGTAGCCATCTTCGCGATGATTCCCGCCGGAACGTCGTCCGCGCGAAGATCGCGCGCCAGCCAATCAGTGAAGGCAAGCGAATTGTGCGTGAGCGCTCCCGCCTCGCTCGCATTGTGGACGCCGATCCGCGCATCCTCGGCGACGACCCTGTGCGCGGCTGCCGCAAACAGAAGGAAGCACGCCGACGCGCATTGGCCGCCCGCGGGCACAAAAATGCTGTGCCCGCGGATGAGCGCCTCGATTTGCTCCGCCTCGAAAATGTTGCCGCCGGGGCTATCGACCACGAATCCATAGAGCCGGTCGCCCCTCGGCAATGCCGCAAGAAAGGCTTGAAGCCGCTCACCATCGCCTGGAACGATCGGCCCCACGGCCGATATGACCACGAACGGCGACGGGTCGACCGCTACGCGCCTCAACTCCAACGCCTGCGCGCTGACCATGCTGAACAGCAGGGCCGAGAAGGCCGCCGTAATGAGGCGCGTAACGCCGAACGATGGCATCAGATCTACCTTTCTCCGGTTCGCTATCCTTACCTCGCCGGCGATTTTTCGCCAAGCCGCAGTCGGTGACACTGACGCCGAACATCACCAGAAGCAGCAAAAACAACCCCTGTGCGCCGACGGCGACGCTGTGAGTGAAATCGGAAGTTTGTGGTGCGGGCCGCTGCCGAAGATCGCGAGGCTTCCGGGCTCGGTTACAGTGAGAGTGGGAGTGCCCCCGTTGGTGTTGATAATAATGTCCGCATTGGCGCTCAGCGAACCGGCGGCGCCGGGCGTCCACCGATAAAGCTGCCGGACGGACTACTCCGGAAAGCGCAAGCCCGCCGATTCCGCGAGGCGCGCCCACTCCCAACCTGCTGCCGTGTCAGGTATCGACCGGGGCGCTCGGCGGGAGCGTGGTACTTCGATAAGAGAAGGAGATTCCCCTTCTAGCCGACTTGACTGCTGCGCCTTGTTCGCCCGGGCTGACCGGCACCACTCAGGCCGGTGCGTCACACACGAACATTCCGCTTCCGGGTGTCGGCTACCTCTTATCGGATGATCTGTCCCATATCAGTCGCCCAATCAGACTCGCTCACCGCCGAAATTGATCATGAGTGATTACGACCGATGCACCTTTGCATCTGATCCTGATCACGCACACCGTAGCGCGTTGATGAGCGTTGTAAGCAACGCTGGCGTGACGGAAGGCGGTGGAGGCGCCTGTTCGTCGCTGCGGCAGCGGTATCGCTCCCGCGGCGACTGCTTGTGGCCGTGCCTTGAAGGCGCACCTCACTGACCATCCGGAACTGAAGTCGCTGCTCGATAACGCCGTTGATCTTGGGTCGTAGAGCCCAGGAACGCATCGACGTGGAAATTCGCCGTCAGAAGCGCGCGCCGATGGGCTTTACAACAAAAAAACTACCGCGATCAGGCCCGGGATGGTCCCGAGCCGCAGCACCAGTGAAGGAGGAGTCATGAGGAAGTTTCTTCTCGCGCTGGGCGTGGCGCCGCTTATGGCCAGCACGGCCATGGCCGCCCAGCCGCTCACCGACAATCAGA
>DATIYT010000037.1:0-2217 GCA_035517495.1 Allostellaceae bacterium
AAACTGGCGTTGCGACGACGTGCGCCTGTTTATCGATCGAGTGAATTTCGAGCAGCTCGGCCCAGCGCGCGCGGGTGTTCTCAATGCGGTTCCGACACGATTCGTGCTGCCGGCGGAGCAGGTCGAACTCTTGATCGAAAGCGGCGCCGACGCGCTGCGCCAGAGCCGGTCCTATCAGGCATTTCGACGCGGACTTGGACACTCGCAACAAGCGTTCAGTTTTGACCGTGCCGGCTTCATGCGCGGGCCAACGAGGTCATTGAATAGGGCTGGCGACTTCCGGTTTTGTGAAGGGTTTCGGATGCCGGCCGCATAAGGGACGGCACCGCGAGTTCGGCGGCCGGCGTCCGAAAGCCTCCAAGGGAGGAAACCGCGCGTAAGGGAACGGAAGGCGGCGCCGCGGGCGTTATGGAGATTTGAGAGCCGCGGGTGAGGTGTGTGATCGGGATCGAACCGCCCGAGCGGTGAAGCGGCTGGTGAATGGGCGGCGGATCGCGTCGGGCATGATGAACTGTCGGACGATTTGAGACGGCAGCTGGATATTTGAGCGTGCTCTGCCGTGGCCGGTCGAAAGCCGGCGAGCGCGATGACCAGATTTGCGGGATTGTGATGCGGTCATGAGGTATCGAGCCTGACGACAGTCGTTGGAGCTGTCGGCCGATGCCGAGGCGTTGCACCGCGCGCGAAGACCTCGATGACGAGCATGCGACCGCCGCAGCATGGACAAGTTGGCTTGCTGGGATCGGCGGCGGCAGCGGTAGGCTCGTCTTCAGGTTTTGCAATGGCGAGCAGCTCACGCGCACGTGCGATGTTGTCGGCGCAAGAGCTTTTGGCGAACAGGCCGTAGTGGCGGATGCGGTGGAAGCCTTTTGGCAGCACGTGGATGAGGAAGCGGCGGATGAACTCGTCCGTGCGGAGCGTTATGCTTTTGTATCGATCGCGGCCCTCGACGCGATAGTCCTTCCACTTGAAGGTGACATCCTGCTCATCGAAGGCGATCAAGCGGCTGTTGGCGATGGCAACGCGGTGGGTATAGCGCGACAGATAAGCCAGCACGGCCTCGGGTCCGCCGAATGGGCGCTTTGCGTAGACGACCCACTCGGCCTTGCGCAGCGGCGTGAGATGAGCCGCGAAGGATTGCGCATCGGCCAGATGTATGTGGTCGCCGAAGAAGCTGAGGCGGCCGGCTTGGTGGGCGGCGACGAGCTTCTCCAGGAATAGTCGCCGGAACAGGCGCGATAGCACGCGCACCGGCAGGAAGAAACCCTTGCGGCACGCCACCCAACGTTTGCCATCGAGCGAGATGCCGCCGCCCGGCACGATGATGTGCACGTGGGGGTGATGGGTCAGCGCCGAGCCCCAGCTGTGCAGCACGGAGGTGATGCCGATCCGCCCACCCAGATGCTTCGGGTCGGCAGCGATCGTCAGCATGGTCTCGGCCGAGACCTTGAACAGGAGGCCGTAGATCACGGCCTTGTTTTGGTAGGCGATGTCGGCGATGGCCGCGGGTAACGTGAACACCACGTGATAGTACGGCACCGGCAACAGCTCGGCCTCGCGCCCGGCGAGCCATTCCTTGGCGGCGGCGCCCTGGCACTTCGGGCAGTGGCGGTTGCGGCAGGAGTTGTAGGCTATCGTCGTATAGGCGCAGTCCTCGCAGCGCGCGACATGGCCCCCCAGCGCCGCCGTGCGGCAGCTCTCGATTGCCGACATCACCTTCAGTTGGTCGAGGCTCACATGGCCGGCATGGGCTTGACGCCAAGCCGGACCATGGCTGCGGAAGATATCCGCAACCTCCAAAACCGGGCGCGACACGCGCGCGTGTCAGCCGGGTGGCCGGATCTCCTTGAGCTTGAGCGCGATAGGCTCCAGCGGGCTCATGACCTCGCTGATCGTCTTGGTCGCGACGCGGGTATAGAGCGCGGTCGTGTCGAGCTTGGAATGACCGAGTAACACCTGGATTACGCGGACATCGGTGTTCTGCTCGAGCAGGTGGGTTGCGAAGCTATGTCGTAAGGTGTGCAGCGAGACGCGCTTGTTGATCTCCGCCATCTGGGCGGCAGCGTGACAAGCGCGATTGAGCTGGCGCGTGGTCATCGGCTGCGCCGGATCGCGGCCCGGAAACAGCCAACCTCGAGGCCGCGCTGCCCTCCACCAGGTCCGCAGCAGGTCGAGCAAGTGCGGGGAGAGCATGACGTTACGGTCCTTGCCGCCTTT
>DATIYT010000038.1:0-131522 GCA_035517495.1 Allostellaceae bacterium
GTAACGGTGCCGCGAGCCGCTGGCACCGTGGTATAGCGCACGGTCACCCGGTGCTCGAGAGTCCACCATAGCCCTACGGTCGCAACCACGAGCACAAATCCGATGCCAGCGATCAGCCATCGCCAGTGGGACTGCCGTCGCGTTTCCGATGGGGGCCGCGGTGCCACTTGTGGCGTCAGCTCAGGGGTCTTAATCCGGTCATCCATTGGCACGCTATTCGCTTGATTTATTTAAATCTTATCGGGGTGTCACATTAATTCCTTGATTCAGATCAAGGGTACGTCTGGTCGATTCGATGTGCAGGAAGTCGAAGCCAAAGGTGGCGGCCTCTTCCCGTGAATGAGAAGCCCATCCGCTCAATGTGCAAGGCGGCGGCCGAGATCGCGACCGCGAACCATGTCGCGGCCACGGCTGGCAGGCTGCGCTATGATGCGGTGCCATGCCGCATCTCCGTCCAAGTGTTGCAGAGAGGACCTCTTTCGGTGCGTCGCTCCGCCTCCTGCGCACGCGACGGTTCGGGACATTTTGCTTCGCAAGCCTTTTGTCCAATCTCGGCACCTGGGCGCAGCAGGTGGCGGAGCCGTGGCTTTTGCTCACTCTCGGCGCGTCGTCGTTCCTAATCGGGCTCGATTCCTTCGCGACGATGGTGCCTGTCTGGGTGCTGAGCCTGATCGGAGGAATTCTCGCCGACCGTGCCGACCGGCGGCGGATCATTGCCGTCTGCCAATCGATCCAGATGCTTTGCCCGACCCTGTTGGTGGTGCTGCTTCTGATCGGCGCTGTGCGGCCTTGGATTGTCATTGCTTGTTCAGTAGTCGTCGGGATCACCGACGCGCTGTCGATGCCTTCTTTTTCGTCGATCGTACCGTCAATCGTCGCACACGATGAAATCGGCTCCGCGCTCGCTCTCAACGCGACTCAGTTCAATCTGTCGCGAATCTTGGGACCGGCTCTGGCTGGTGTCTTGATGGCGAGTTTGGGAGTGGTCGGCTGCTTTGCCGCGAACGCTCTATCGTACCTGCCTTTCATTTGGGTTGCGCTCTGGATCCTTCCACACGGCAGCCTTTCTGGCGCAGAGGCAGACTCGCGTGACAGCCCGCGCCTGTTTGCGGGCGTACGGGAAATTGCCCACGCACCGCATCTGCGCGGTGCGCTACTCACTGTTCTGCTCACCAGCACGTTTTGCGGACCTCTGATAGTGTTCTGCCCTGTGCTGGTCAAGGAAGCACTGCACGGCGATGTCGCCGATTTCAGCCTTGCGATTGGAGCGTTCGGCATCGGTGGCTTGCTGGGCGCTGTCGTGCTCCTGGGCGTCGAAGCCGGTCGCGACCGCAGGCCACTCAGCTCGGGATTCGCCGCCAGTTACGGATTGGTTATCATATTGGCCGCGCTCGATCCGTGGTCTTGGGGCTTACCGCTGCTGCTGGTTCTCGCGGGATTGTCCATGAGCATGAGCAACACTTCGGCCAATACCCTGTTGCAAGCGACTGCGCCCGCGACGCTGCGTGGGCAGGCCGTGAGCCTCTATATGTTGGCCGTGCGCGGCGGACTTTCGATCGGCAGCCTGCTGACGGGCCTTTCCGCGCATCTGCTCGGCGTGCGCCAGGCACTGCTGGTCAACGGTCTCTTAGCCGTCGCAGCGCAAATCACGATCGGATACGGATGGCGGCGTGCGCCGCTACCACAATCCGCGTCGTAGCGAAGCCTACAGTACGTCCGATGGCGGGAGGTGCAATGACACAGATACCGAGCGACTTAAAATTTGCATTAAAATCGGCCCACGACCAAGAACCCTCAATATTGCCATCCGAGTGTGACGCTTTACCGCGGCCGAGACCAAGGGTATCGCCTCGAGTTACGTTCGGAGCGCGCGATGCTCGATCACCATGCAATTGAGAGTCAATCGAGCAAGATCGCCGATCGGTCGGTATGATTTTCCGGGAAAATGCGATGCAAAAGCTCATTTCCGTTGTTGCGCTCCTTTCGCTCGTGTCCATAGCACATGAGACGGAGGCACAGGAGGCATCACATACCGAGGACGTCGCGGCCGGACAAAAAATAGCGGTGATCGGGTGCTCGGCGTGCCACGTGGTCGAAGTTAACCAGGAAATCGAGCCGATTTTGCGCCCGCCCGCGCCGAGTTTTGCTTCGATCGCCAACCGTCCTGGGATGACGGAGGAAACCGTCCGCAACTTTCTCAACAACACACACGGTACGCTCGCCAACTCCAAGAACATGCCTAACCCACGGCTTATGGACTTCCAGGTGCGTCAAGTGGCCGCGTTCCTAATGACCCTTCGCACCAAGCCGTGAGGCGCTCGGCGAAGCTGGCATGATCTTTGGCAGGCAACGCGCAGCGCAGCATCGAATATGGCGCGAGCCTGCTCGCCTGCACGGGTACAATATCGCGGGCCTTCGCAGATCGAGCGCGTCCTCACCGATCCAACCGCTGTCGAGACCCAGGGATGGTGTCCCGCAGCCAGTACGCGCACTTCTTGTCGAACAAAAACTGAGGGGCGATCATAGGGCGGAGAATTAAGTATCCGAGACCTTGAGGCGGGCGTATGCGGCGAACCTGGCTGAAGTCTTGGATTCTCCTGCTCACGTGCATTCTGGCGGCACTGTCGGCGCTTGCCACGACCCCTGCGCTCACCGAAGCCGACTATCGCTATCTCAAGGCGGAGTTCGGTCTTGGTGTTGACAGCTTCACCCTTCGAAACATCAGCGCCGAAGACGGGACCAGCCTGCATCGGATCATAAACAGGCGGCCCGCGAGTTGGGGGAACCGGGACCTCAATGTCGCGAGTTACTTGTTCGACGTGGAGTTACGCACCTGCCAGGCTTGGGAGCTTACCCATGGCAAGCAGCCTTGCCCGATGGTGGACGATCCGAGCGCTATACCGGGCTGGGAAGTCGCCGAGCTCCGCTGTGTCGCCTGTCATTTGACGGGGACCACAACCGCGCCCTCGTTCTTCAAAATGACGAAGTCCCGTCCGATCGATGAACAGCAAGTGGCGACCGCGCTACGCGGTGTTCACGAGATGGCGCCGATGACACTGAGCCCCGAGGAGGTGCAGGCGCTCGTCCGCTACATTAATTCGCTGCGGTAGGTGCGGCATCCGTAGATCTGCTCTTTGCCCGGCGCGGCGGCAGGTTATCAGCCTGTGCGGCAGCGTAAGTCAATGAGGTCTCGTCTGAATTTTCAATAGCGGTTTGCGCCATTATCCCCGCAAGCTCAAGGTACCTTGGTCCATCCGCGCTCCGGATCGAGGCTAGTCACATTCCGGGCGATGGCTACAGTATTGGGTCCGAGGTTCCTTTGGTAGACGCCTCCGTCCTGGCTGACGATGAAAGTCATGACGCCAGAATCGCCATATTTTGGAGGGAACGCCACTAGCGCAAATCTGCCAATCATATGCCCGTGAGCGACATAGTCGTAAGTGCCACCCGGGGCCTGTTCGCCCTGGCGCGTCAGGACGCGATAGAAATAGCCGTGATAAGGCGTGTGCTCGCCCTTGTGGGTAGGCGTCGGATAGCCCTCCGTCCTCGCACGCGCCACCAGCGGCCTAATCGGACTATGCGGTTGCCCGGGCGCGCTTTCCCAGAAGAGGCCATCATGTTGGCCTGGGCTACTGAGGAACTTCTGCGCATATTCCAGAACGTCGTCGCCGCTATGTGAGGTCGACGCGTATTCACGTTGCGCATCCACATAGGCCTGGCATACCTCGATCGTGCTCAACTCATTACGGCCACATCGGGCTGGTCAAACAATGCCGCACCATCGAACTAAGCCGCGGCACAGTCGGGATCGCTTTGAGTATTGCAACCAGCTCAACGGACTTCGCAGCTCGCCTGCCAGTCACTCTCTGCTGTCGCAATATTCCAAGAGATGCTCGTATCCGGTGGCATCTTCCGGACGACATCCCATCTGGTACATTTGTTGGAGCGCCTTCTCTTCAGGCGACGGCGGCACTGGGGTGCCGCAGCTTGCGAGCAGCGGCACGAGAGCCAAGGCGGCAAGCACGGACAGCCTTTGCAATCGAGCTTAATGCGCCATCTCGTGCCTCCGATGCCCTCCCAGTAACATCACGTAGAGCAGGTTATTGGGATGACTGCCCCAGCCTCATCACATATTCGTTCGTGCCGCTTGGGCGAGGGCTACGAGTTGAGGCAGGCTTTAATGTAATGCAGCTCGATACAGCGCTGCGACCTTTCCTCAGTGCTTTCCATTTAAAATATAAACGTTGCTGTCAAACCATAATTGATTTGAGTCAAGAGATTGAAGCCGCGCTGGCAGATGGCGGCGGCACCACTGTAAGCCGAAATTTCGCTCGAACGAATCAGATGTCTCGTTGATTTATCGCCCTATTGCCTGCGCCTCTGTCCCTGTTACCAGATCGAGCAGCTCCGTGGTGATTTCGGCTTGTCGAGCTTGGTGGGCGCTCTGCCGCAGTTGATCCAGCTTTTTGGCGACATTGTCATGAGCGGATTCCATCGTGGTGAAACGTGCTGCGTTCTCGCTGGCAATCGATTCGACGACCGCTTCGGTCAAAAGTGCAAAAACATATTCGGACATGATCTTCTCGAGGAGTGTTCGCGGCGCCAAATTGTGAAGGGGCGCCTGACGCGGCTGCTTCGCAGCAAGCAGGGTAAGGTCTAGCGGCAAGAGCAGGTGCCGCTCGATCGTCGGCATACCGCCCTGCCGGTAGCGAGCGAATATAACTTCAATCTGAGAAATCTCCCCGCGAGCGATGCGAGCGTAGAGCTCGGCCGTGAGATACCGAACAGTTTCCGGCGCACCCACTGGGCGCGTCGCCATCGGCCTGCTCCAGGTCGGCTTCCGTCCCCTTTCAATCGTGTAAGCCACGCCGCGGCTGCCCAGCACAAACAGGCCGTCCTTGGGGTCGGTCGCTCTCTCCGCGACCTCGATCAGCCGCTCGGTGAATCCACCGACGAAGCCGTGCTCTGCGGTGCACAGAACGACAGCTCGGCGACCGAGAACGCCGGTTTGAGAGACTGGGGCAGGCATCAGCAGCAGCGCCGAACCAATGCCCGCCGCCACCGATTCCGCGTAGCGGCGAATGCCAGGAAGCGTACGCTGCGCTTCCTGCACGCGCATGCCTGCAAGCGAACGCATCGCGCCCACGATGTCCATGACCTCGCTTATGCTGGCGATGTGGCCCTCGATCTCTGCGAGGCGTGTCATGACCGTTTTGCCTGTGCGGAAGCTGCCGACGTCACTTGGCGCGCCAGAGACGACAGTGCAGTCTTAAGCCGCGAGCGCAGATCGGTGGAAAGGGGTGTCGCTTGATCGTCGAGTTCCATGATCTCCGGACAATGTTCGCGAAGCCATTGACCGAGCTCTATCTGGAACGTCTTGACCTGTTCGAGCGGCACCTCATCGAGCACACCCTCGCTGACGGCGGTCAAAAGGGCGACCTCCTCGCCGAGCGCCAGCGGCGCAAACTGGCGCTGACTGAGAACGGCACGGATCCGCCGGCCATGCTCGATGACCTTGCGCGTGCGCTCGTCGACCATGGTGCCGAAACGGGTGAACACCTCAAGCTCAAGGAATTGCGCATAGTCCAGCCTTAGGCTTTCTGAGATCGCCTTGAGCACAGATGCCTGGGTCTTGCCGCCCACCCGTGACACGCTTTTGCCGACATCGACGGCTGGCTTCTGGTCTTCATAGAAGAGACGAGGATCGAGATAGATTTGGCCGTCAGTGATCGAGATCAGGTTGGTGGGGATATAGGCACTGATGTTGCCTGCCTGGGTTTCCGCAATCGGTAGTGCCGTGAGCGAGCCGCCACCCTTTTCCGGTGCCAGCTTTGCGGCACGTTCAAGCAAGCGCGAATGGATGTAGAAGATGTCGCCGGGGTAAGCCTCTCGTCCGGGTGGTCGCCGCAACAGAAGGGAGACTTGGCGATAGACGGCCGCATGCTTGGTGAGGTCGTCGATCACCAGCAACACGTCCCGCCCTCGCCCCATGAAATGCTCGGCCATGGTACAGGCGGCATAGGGTGTCAGCCATTGCAGGCCCGGCGCTGCGTTGGCTTCCCCGACAACGAAGAGACAGCGTCCCGCCGCGCCATGCTGGCGCACGGCGTCAATTACTTGAGCGACAGAGGATGCCTTCTGGCCGATCGCGGCATAGACGCAGATCACGTCGCTAGAGCGTTGATTGATGATGGCGTCGACGGCGATCGCAGTCTTTCCGATACCGCGGTCGCCGATGATGAGTTCGCGTTGTCCTCGTCCGAGCGGGATCATGGCGTCCACCACCAGGAGTCCGGTAGCGAGCGGCCGCGTTACCAGCGCCCGATCTATGATTGCCGGAGCTGCCTGCTCGACCGGCGAGACTGAGTCAGCCACAATCGGCTCGCCGCCATCCAGCGGCATGCCCAGCGGGTCGACGACACGGCCCAACAGCGCCTCGCCCACGGGGACGCTCGCCACCTCGCCGGTTCCGCGCACGATGCTGCCTGCCGGAATGACGCTGGTGTCTCCCAGCAGAATGCAGCCAATCACTTCCTCGCCGAGATCGACTGCGAGGCCGCGGACTCCGCCTTGAAAGACCAGCAGTTCGTCGAGGCGGGCCTCGGGCAGTCCGGACACCGTCGCGACGCCATCGCCGACCTGGATCACGCGGCCCACGTGTTCGATGCGCGGCTGCAGCGTCATGGCGCCGATGCGCTGCCGGCTATGGTCAAGCCAAGCGCGCAGTTCGTCAGTGAGCGTTGCCATGCCCATCGATCTCGGCTCGCAGGGCTGCGAGAGCACTTTGCCAAGAGAATCGCAAGATGGAGTTCGGGAAGTGCAGCTCGGTGCCCGCGACTAGTGTAGGGTCTACAATGAACTTCATCGTGATCTCTGGACCCAAGGGCTTCCGCAGCCGCGTGAGCCAAACTTCCGCCGTCCCGGAGGGAAGGGGCGATGCGGTCACTATGGTCAGAGCCGCACCGTTGTCGCATTGCCCAATAAGTGCCTTCAGTTCCGAATCCGGCAATGTCGCCAGATGTTGCTCGAGCCGCTCGAGCCAGGCCTCCGCTCGGAGCTGTAAAGGGACTTCGGCCAGCAGCCTGCGCGCAAACTCGGCGCCCAACTCCAGAGCCACTCGTTGAGCCTCCGCCAGAGCTTGATTGCGCTCAGCCGCCAGCGATCTGCGCGCCCCCTCGAGGAGTTCTGCCGCTTCTCGCTCTGCCTGTGCCCGTCGTGTCTTGGTCGATTCATCCGCCTGTGCCGCGGCGTTTTTAAGCACTGACTCGCGCTCCGCCGCAATGCTGGCGTGTTTGGCCTCGATTGCCGCTAATCTTTCCCTGGCTTTGGCTTCCTCCCTGCGGGCATCCGAGTATTGTTTATCGATCTCCGCACGGCGCGCATCGATCATGCGAAGGACAGGCTTATAGAGAAAGCGGTGCAGCAGCCAAACGAGGACGGCAAAATTTATCGTCTGCAGCGCGAGGGTCCACCAATCGAAGCGCATGGTCACGCAGCGTAGGGGTTGGCGAAAAGCAGCAGCAGAGCCACGACGAGGCAATAGATCGCCATCGTCTCGATCATGGCGAGACCGACGAACAGCGTGCGCGAGATGGTGCCGGAGGCCTCCGGCTGCCGCGCGATTGCATCCATCGCGGCGGCGACCGAGCGGCCCTCGGCAAGCGCGGGGCCGATCGAGCCAATGGAAACCGCCAGCGCAGCGGCGATGATGCTGATGAGTTTCACATCCATGGAACCTCCTCTATCCCCGTTCGACACTACCGACGGCCGCGCCGATGAAGACGGTTGCCAGCACAGTGAAGATGTAGGCTTGGACGAGGCCAACCAGGATCTCGAGCACCATGAGCGGGATCGGCACGAAAAGACCGGCCAGCGCCACGACGAGCGCGATAACGAACTCACCACTCATGACATTGCCGAAGAGACGGACCATCAACGAGAAGGTGCGTGTCACCTCGGAGATGAGATTCAAGGGCAGCATGATCAGCTTCGGTTTGGCAAAGCTCGCGAGATAGCCGATCAGCCCTCGGGCCCGTATGCCGAAATAGTGTACGGAGAAGAATACGATGAGCGCCAGGGCCGCTGGCGTCTCGAGTTTGCTGGTCGGCGCTTCGACACCAGGCAATACACCGGACAGATTTGCCGTAACCAGAAATATGAACAGCGTTCCGATCAACGGTAAAAATGGCCGCGCATCCTTGCCGATGACCTCCTTGATCTGTCCGGAGATGCCAGTCACGAGGATCTCGAGCACAGCCTGCCGGCGATTAGGATCAAGCTTCAATCGTCGCGTCACCAGCCACGAACAGAGAGTGATCACGGCCATGATGACCCAAGTCGTAACAACCGGGCGGGTTATCGGAATCGCTCCGAGATGGAAGAGGGTGACGCTCTCAAGCGGTGACGATTGCATCAGCTGGCCCTCCGAACGACGCGCACCGCGATCGCACGCGCAACCAGGAAACCGATGAAGGCCGCGAGCAAGGATGCCGCGCCAAGCTCGGCGGCGAGCGTGAGAAAGATGACCGCGCCGCAGATGCGCGCTGCTGTGAACGCCAAGGGAGCGGTCCAGCCGCCGCCTGCGGCCAACAGAACCGATGTTCGACGAAGAACTGCGAAGTAGATGAGCCCAAACGCAACGCCTGCTACTGCCATAGACAACGTCAGCGGTAGGATCGCTAAGAGTGCGCCATGACTCATTCCCGGTACATCCTTTTCCAGGCGAGGGTGCAGCCCAGTGCCAAGCCAAGCACCAGCAGGCCGAGGGTCCAGAAAATACCCGAGCCGAAGTGCCGATCGAGCCAGCGCCCCGTGAAGATGCCGATCAATGTCGGCGTAACGATAGTCCAACCGAGGGCGCCGATCATCGCAAGGTTCTGGCCGATGGATCGTTCGCCCTCCCGCTGCCAGCGCGCACGCCGTTCCTCCCGCGTTTTTACGGCCTTGCCGAGGGGCGCGCCGTTGGGCGATCTCTCCGTCACTGTTCAAGACCTTCAAATTGAGTGGCCCCAAGCCCGCCGGGAATGGCCGGGGTGCGCTCCGATCTGAGGAATCGACAGATCTGGCGAATCGCGGCGAGGTAGAGCCGCTGGGCATCGATGCGAGCGGCCTTTTCCTCCTCGGTCGCGCGGCGGAACGCGGAGAGCACTTCGGTTTCCAGCTGATGCAGGTCGTCGCCAGCGATTGCCTCTGGCGTTGCGACGGCGATCGTTTGCCCGTTGCGCACCTCGAGCATGCCGCCGCGGACGGCGATGTGGTGCTCCGTTCCTCGAATATCACGATAGCTGATCACGGAGATTGACAACGCGGTCAGGAAGTCCGCGTGTCCGGCGAGAATTCCGAAGGCGCCGGTTTCATCCTCGGCCCGTAAATGTGCGACATCGTCTGCTTCGACAACGACGGCAAGCGGGGTGGAGACCGTGAGCCTCATGACCCACTCGTCGCGGGCTGCTTTTCCTTGCGCCGCGCTTCTTCGAGATCCCCTACCATATAGAGCGAGCCCTCCGCCCACTCATCGGTCTCGCCGTCGAGGATCGCGCGGCAGCCCGCAAGCGTCGCCGCAAGTTCGACGGAGCGTCCTGGCTTTCCCGTGAAGGCCACCGTCACGAGGAACGGTTGGGTCAGGAAACGCATCAAGCGGCGCGCCCGCTTCACGGTCTGTCGGTCGCCGGCGCTCAGTTCCTCGATGCCGAGCAGCGCGATGATCTCCTGCAGCTCGCGGTAATGCGCAATGGTCTTACGCACGTCCTGCGCCATGCGGTAGTGCGCTTCTCCCACAAGTCGTGGATCGAGCAGGCTGGAGGTCGATGCCAGCGGGTCGACGGCGGGATACATGCCTTCGCTGACCATGTCGCGCGATAGCACGATCGAGGAGTCGAGGTGGCTGAAGATTTCGGCAACGGCCGGGTCGGTAAAGTCGTCGGCCGGCACATAGACGGCCTGGATCGAAGTGATAGCGGCGCCGGCGACGGAGGCAATGCGTTCCTCGAGTTCGGCAATCTCACTGGCGAGCGTTGGCTGATAACCGACGCGTGACGGTAGCCGGCCGAGCAAACCCGACACCTCTCCGCCCGCTTGCACAAGACGGTAGACGTTGTCGATGAGGAAAAGAACATTCTCATGTGCAGTGTCTCGGAAATATTCGGCGATCGCCAACGCCGTCAGGCCCGTTCGCCACCGTGCGCCCGGAGGTTCATTCATCTGTCCAAAGACCAACGCCGTGCGCTTCAGCACATCGGACTCTTTCAGCTCGAGCAGCAGCTCGTGGCCCTCGCGCGACCGCTCGCCAATTCCGGCAAAGACTGAGATCCCTGCGTAGCGCTCAACCGTCGTGCGGATGAGTTCCATGATCAGCACGGTTTTGCCGACCCCAGCACCGCCAAACATGGCTGCCTTGCCGCCCTTTACCAGCGGCGCCAACAGATCGATCACCTTGATGCCCGTGTGAAAGTGTTCGCGGCTGCCGCCCAGTCTGTCGATACTGGGCGCCTCCGCATGGATGGGGCGTCGCTCGATGTCCGCGGGGAAATTTGTTCCGAGGTCAGTGGGTTCGCCAAGGGCGTTCAGTAAGCGGCCGAGGACGAGCTCACCGACCGGGGCCCGGAGCGGCGCGCCGGTTGCTCGGACGCGCATGCCACGCCTCAAGCCAGCAGTATTTTCGAGAGCGACGGCCCGCGCGAGGCTCGCATTGAGATGTAATTGAACCTCTGCGACCAGAAGCTTAGCTGGACCGATTTCGATCTCAAGCGCTTCGTTTATTTTAGGTAATGAGCCAGCCGGAAACCGTATATCGACGACAGAACCGTGTACGGCGACCACGCGTCCGGGTGCCTCATCTGAGACCGATCCTTTTGACGTCGGAGTGGCCCTCACCTGCATGCATCCTTGAGAGAAACTTAAGAGGAAAAAGTACGGTCAAAGCGCACGAGCGCCTTGATCTGGCTCAACTACGGATCACGAGAACCGCCGCAAATTTAAATAGCATTACAATGAGTTCATCAGACAGAAGGACTCGATCAAGACCTGGGCTTGACCAAATTGACGTCTTAAAGCTTCACGCCGATTGGCAGCGAAACAAACCCAACCGCACTTATGACCAATGGCGTGGCGCTGTTATCCACCTCCAAACGCCGAGGCGTCGAGGTTTTTTCGACGAGAGGACCTAGAACTGGCGCTTCAGCATTGATCTCTATCAAAGCGCGCTTTTGTAAGGCCAGCCTTAATTTACTGACTTCAATCGCGCAGGCCTCTCACCCCAGGAGGACGGTCGTGTACAAACACATCCTGATACCGACAGACGGATCGGAACTCTCCGCCAAAGCAGCCCAACACGGCATTGCGTTCGCGAAATCAATCGGTGCGAAGATCACCGTACTCACGACGACCGAACCTTTCCACGTCTTCTCGGCCGATCCGAAAATGCTCACGGACACCGCCCCTGTTTACCACAAGCACGTCGAGGAGTTCGCGGCGAAGACTCTCGATGCCGTCGCTAAGTCAGCGAAAGCCGCTGGCGTGCCCTGCGATACTGTCCATTTAGAAGAGGGCCTACCCTACGAGGGGATTATTAAGGTAGCGAGCGCGAAGAATTGTGACTTGATCGTGATGGCGTCGCACGGTCGGCGAGGTGTTTCGGCGATAGTCTTGGGCAGCGAGACGCTGAAGGTCCTTACCCATTCCAAGATACCGGTGCTCGTCTATCGCTGACGAACAAGGGACGGCGTACAGCTCGCCATAGGCGCAGATGTGCCGAAATAGGACGCGGCCTCACCGATGATTGGCAGCGAGCGAGACGGCGTTCGCGCCGCTTCGTTGACGAGGGACTCCGTACGGGTGCGCCTGCATGCTGGTCTGGGCCTACATCGGCATCTCAGCCTCGGCCGCGTGTTCCTTCCTTGGCTCGGGAACCTCGGTCATCGTCGCTTCCGTCAGCAGCAGGACGCTCGCCACTGATACCGCGTTTTCGAGTGCGATCCTGACAACCTTGGTTGGGTCGATGATGCCGGCCTCCGCGAGATCAACGTATTCCTTGCGCCCCGCGTCGAAGCCGTAGTTCCCCTTTCCCTCAATCATGCGAGCGACCACGACCCCACCATCGACGGATGAATTCTCCGCAATTTGACGTGTTGGTGTTTCCAGCGATCGCTTCAAGATCTGCACTCCCGTTCGCTCGTCGCCCATGCTCTTTGCCTCTTCCTGGCTCACGGCTTCGATGCAGCGCAACAGCGCGAGCCCGCCGCCGGGAACGATGCCCTCGGCGACGGCGGCCTTTGTGGCGCTGATGGCGTCTTCGAGCGCTTCCTTGCGCGATTTCATCTCGGCTTCCGAGGGCGCGCCGACACGGATCACGGCGACGCCTCCGGCAAGTTTCGCTAGTCGCTCCTGCAATTTCTCGCGATCGTAGTCGCTGGTCGCCTTCTCGATCTCGCGCCGTATCTGCTCGATGCGGCCGTCGATCTGCGCCCGCTCACCGGCACCACCGATGATGGTGGTGTTGTCCTTGTCGACCACCACGCGCTTGGCGTGGCCGAGTTGATTTAGGGTCACATGCTCGAGCTTGAGGCCGAGTTCCTCGGATATCACCTGTCCGCCCGTCAGCACCGCCATGTCCTCGAGCATCGCCTTGCGGCGGTCGCCGAAGCCCGGAGCCTTGACCGCGCAGCTCTTGAGCGCGCCGCGGATCTGATTGACGATCAGCGTCGCGAGCGCCTCGCCTTCGATGTCCTCCGCCACCACCAGAAGCGGCCGCGCGGACTTCACGACCTGCTCGAGGAGCGGGATCATGTCGTTAAGCACGGCTATCTTGCGGTCCGATAGCAGGATCGCGCAATCCTCGAGCACCGCCTCCATCTTCTCGGGATTGGTGATGAAGTAGGGCGACTGGAAGCCGCGGTCGAACTGCATGCCCTCTACGACATCAAGCACGGTCTCGGTCGTCTTTGACTCCTCGACCGTAATCACGCCTTCATTCCCGACTTTGTCCATCGCGTCGGCGACCATCTCACCGATCCCGGCATCGTTGTGCGCCGAAATTGCCGCAACCTGCGCCTTCTCTTTGCGCGTCGCTACCGGCCGTGACAGCGCACGCAGCGCCGCGATGGCGATCTTGGCGGCACGATCGAGTCCGCGCTTGATCTCGATGGCGCTTGAGCCGGCAACGACGTTGCGCACCCCATCCGCGAAAATTGCATGCGCGAGGATCGTGGCGGTGCTGGTGCCATCGCCCACCATGTCGCCGGTCTTCTCCGCCGCCTGACGCAGCATACGCGCGCCGAGATTCTCCTCGGGATCGCGCAAGTCGAACTCCTTTGCAATGGTGACGCCGTCGTTGCAGACGAGCGGCGCGCCCCATTTTTTCTCGATCAGCACCGCCTTTGAGCGCGGGCCTAGGGTGACGCGGATTGCGTCCGCGAGTTCGGTGGCACCACGGAGAATTTTCTCACGTGCCGCGGACCGGAATAGGACCTGCTTGTGAGCCATAGGAGTGAACCTTTCGATTTGCCATCGTTTGCTCTGGCAATTTCGCCCAGCCTGCGAAGCTTCGGCTCTCAATCATTGATCTGGGTCAATCCCGCTTTCCGGGCAGTTCACTTCTCTGCAACGCCGATCGATGTGGCGCACCTGGGCTAAAGGGTGCCGTTTGACGTGCATCAATGAATAGGGGGCAAAGTCTTACTAGCGTAATGCGACCGCAAGCGGTCGGTGAGCGACATGGGTGAAACCGTAGCGCGTTTTGAGATCGGCTACAGCCGGTGCCTGGACTCGAGCGGAAGGGCAGCGGGCCCGTTGCCGGATTTTGCTCTGGACCCTGGCACGGTGACTGGGCTCTACCGGGCGCTGGTGCGCACGCGTACTTTCGACACGAAGGCAATCGCACTCCAACGTACCGGTCGGCTTGGCACCTACGCTTCATCGCTCGGACAGGAGGCGGTCTCAGTCGGGGTCGCGAGCGCGATGCGGCCCGAAGATGTGCTGTTACCGAGCTTTCGTGAGCATGGGGCGCAGCTGCTGCGCGGGGTAACGCCGCTCGAACTCCTCTTGTACTGGGGCGGTGATGAACGCGGCAGCGCGTTCTCCGGGCCTCGTCAGGACTTCCCGATCTCGGTGCCGGTCGGGAGCCATGCGCCTCACGCCGTCGGCGTTGCGCTTGCCCTCAAGCTCCGCCGCGAGGCCAGAGTCGCTGTTTGTATTTTCGGTGATGGTGCGACTTCAAAGGGAGACGTGGCTGAAGCGCTCAATATCAGCGCAGTCTGGCGCCTGCCCGTCGTGTTCATCGTCAGTAACAATCAGTGGGCGATATCGGTTCCCCGGCGCCTGCAGAGCGCTGCCGAAACCTTGGCGCAAAAGGCAATCGCCGCTGGTCTCCCCGGCGAACAGGTGGACGGCAACGATGTGATCGCTGTCCGGCTGGCGGCTGCGGCTGCGATTGAGCGTGCCAGGCGGGGCGACGGGCCATCTCTCTTGGAGGCGCTCACCTACCGTCTCGGCGACCACACCACGGCTGACGATGCGAGCCGATATCGCGGGGATGAGGAAGTAACGCCGCACTGGCAGGAAGAACCAATATTGCGCCTCCGAAAATATTTAGGCGAGTCCTGCCGATGGACCCGTAAGGACGAAGATCATTTGCTCCGCGAGACCGCGGCCGAGATCGAGTCAGCGTCGGCCGCCTATTTGGCGACTGCGCCCCAAGAACCGGGGTTGATCTTCCACTACACATACGCGGCGTTGCCGCTCGATCTTGAGCGGCAGCGGGACGCCATGCTTGCCGCAACGGAGCTGGAGCCGGCAAATCCGAAGGCTACAGCGTGATGACCGAAACCAGCCTTGTTCAAGCCGTGAACTTGGCGCTGGCGCGCGCTATGCAGGAGGACGAGCGCGTGCTCGTCTTGGGCGAGGATGTCGGCGCCGATGGCGGCGTATTCCGAGCGACCGATGGATTGTTGCGGCGGTTCGGCCAGAAACGCGTTTTTGATACACCACTCGCCGAGGCGGCTATTGCGGGCCTTTCGATTGGCCTTGCGGCGCAGGGCTTTCGCCCGGTGACCGAGATTCAATTCACGGGTTTCATTTATTCGACGATCGACCAACTCGCCAATCACGCTGCGCGTCTGCGTACGCGGACGCGCGGACGACTCACTTGTCCCATGGTGATGCGCTCGCCCTGCGGCGGCGGCATCCGCGCGATCGAGCACCATTCGGAAAGCCCAGAGGCCATGTTTGCGCACATTCCGGGACTCCGCGTGGTAATCCCCTCCACGCCGAAGCGCGCTTACGGCTTGTTGCTTGCAGCCATTCGTGACCCCGACCCAGTCGTGTTTTTCGAACCAACGCGGCTCTATCGCGCCTCTCGCGAGGAGTTGGCGGATGATGGCGTGGCGGTCCCGCTCGACCGCTGCTTCGTCGAACGTGAAGGCTCCGACGTGACACTGGTCGGCTGGGGCGGCATGGTTGGAGAGGCTCTTTCCGCGGCCGAAACCCTTGCCGCATCCGGCATCAGCGTCGAGGTGATCGATGTCGCGACTTTGAAGCCGCTCGATGCCGACACCATCCTCGCCTCCGTGCGCAAGACCGGGCGCTGTGTCATCGCGCACGAAGCGCCGCTCACCGGCGGATTCGGTGGGGAAATTGCTGCGCGCATCGCCGAGCAGGCCCTGCTCTCGTTGCTGGCGCCGGTCGTTCGCGTCGCCGGCCACGACACGGTGATCCCGCTGCCGCGTCTTGAACAATATTATTTTCCCAATGCGCGCCGCATCGCCGATGCCGTGAACCGCGCTATGGCCTACGGATGAGCACCTTCGCGCTCCCCGATCTCGGCGAGGGTCTGCAGGAAGCCGAGCTGGTCGCCTGGCACGTTGCCGAGGGCGATCACGTGGTCGCCGACCAGCCACTGGTCTCAGTCGAGACGGAAAAGGCGGTGGTCGAGATCCCGTCGCCGCACGCTGGTCGCATTGCGCACCTTCTTGCCAACCCTGGGGACCGCGTCAAGGTCGGCGCGGCGATCGCCGCTTTCGAGGAAGGCGCCGCCGTTGATACCGGAACGGTGGTGGGTGACCTCTCTGTCAAGCCGATGGTGCGCCCCCAAACGCGGCCGGTGGCACCAAATCAAGCGCAAGGCCGAGCCGCACCCGGCGTGCGCGCCCTTGCCAGGGAACGCGGCGTCGACTTGGCGCGGGTGGTCGGCAGCGGCCCCGGAGGCGCGATCATGCGCGCCGATGTGGAGCACGCCGCCACGGCAAAAGACGAAGGGGCGGGGGAGCCAATCAAGGGCATGCGACGGGCGATGGCACTCAACATGGCGCGCGCTCATGCCGAGGTCGTCCCGGCGACGCTCTGGGATCAGGCTGATGTCGAGCCTTGGTGGTCGCCATTGGCGGACGTGACCATCCGCCTCGTGCGCGCTATTGGCGTCGCCTGCACCAAGATCCCGGCGGTGAACGTGCGTTACGACGGTAAAAGTATGATCCGGCGCTTATCACCGCAGATCGACCTTGGCATCGCTGTCGATACTGAGGAAGGACTGATCGTTCCGGTATTGCGCGATATCGGGAAACGCAGCACGGCCGAACTGCGATCCGATCTGAATGCGCTTAAGGAGGCAAGCCGCACTCGAACCGTTACGCTCGCGGATTTGCGCGATCCTACGATCACGCTCTCCAATTTCGGCACCATGGCCGGGCGCCATGCCGCTCTTGTGGTCCTGCCGCCGCAAGTGGCGGTTGTCGGAGCAGGGCGCATCGCGGCTGAAGCGGTGCCATCGAATAGTGGCGTCGTGTTCAGGCATCAGCTACCGCTCTCGCTCACTTTCGACCATCGCGTGGTGACGGGTGGCGAGGCGGCGTGCTTTCTCAAGGCGATGATAGAGGACTTGCATCAACAAGGATGACGCGCTGCTGCGGGTGCCCACCAGGGAGGACAGAGTGGAAGACGCATTTCGCTTCGCCGACGAATTTGGTCCGCTGATGATCGTGCATATTCACCGGCCCGCGCTTGACCTCAAGGCGGTGGTCGCGATTGACAACACGGCCTGCGGCCCTTCGGTCGGCGGCGTGCGCATGGCCCCCGATGTCAGCACTGATGAAGCCTTCCGACTGGCGCGCGCGATGACGCTCAAGAATGCCGCTGCTGGCCTGCCGCACGGCGGTGGCAAGTCGGTGATCTTTGGCGATCCTAAGATGCCGCGTGCACAGAAAGAGCGGCTGATCCGTGGCTTCGCAGCGGCGATCCGCGATCTCGCCGACTACATTCCGGGCCCTGACATGGGAACGGACGAAACGGCGATGGCCTGGATCAAGGACGAGACGGGCCGCTCAGTGGGCCTGCCGCGGGAACTCGGCGGCATTCCGCTCGATGAGATCGGTGCAACCGGCTTCGGTCTCGCGGCGGCGGTCGATGTGGCGGCCGGGCAAATCGGCCTATCGCTCAAAGGCGCGCGCGTGGCGGTGCAAGGCTTCGGCTCGGTAGGTATCCACGCCGCACGCTACCTCGGCAAAAAGGGTACGATCCTGGTGGCGGCCAGCGACACGCAAGCGACAATCGTCGACACCGACGGTCTCGACGTGGAGGCACTTTCGGCGCTCAAAGCGGCTGGCCGTTCCGTCAAGGAGTATCCGCGCGGGCGGGCCCTCGATCGCGAAGCGGTCATCGACGTGCCCTGCGATATCTGGATTCCCGCGGCGCGTCCCGACGTGATTACCGCGGAAAACGTCGCGCGCCTCGACACGCGCATCGTGGCGCAAGGGGCCAACATCCCCTGCACCCCAGAGGCGGAACGGGCGCTTGCCGCGCGCGGCGTGCTGGTTCTGCCAGACTTCATCGCCAATGCTGGCGGTGTGATCTGCGCCGCGACAGAGTATCAGCAGGGTACACAGTCACAGGCCTTCGCCGCGATCGAGGATAAAATCCGCGGCAACACGACGGCGGTCTTGGCGGATGCCAAGCGCAGCGGCGTCCTGCCGCGGGAAGCTGCGGTGTCGCTGGCGGTCGGACGAGTTCGCCGCGCCATGCAAACGCGGCGCTGGGAGACGACCATCCGTTAACGCGCTTCGGGAGGTTTCAATTTTCACCCGCCGGCTCAAACTATTCTCGCTATTCGGGTTCGATGTGTGGATCGACGCGACGTGGCTTCTGTTGGCTGCGCTCATCAGCTGGACCCTGGCGCGGGTGGTCTTTCCAGACCTCGCCCCGAATTTGCCGATCGCGACTTACTGGTCGATGGCAATCGTCGCGACGATCGGCCTGCTGTTCTCGATTGTGTTCCATGAGATGGCGCATTCACTGGTAGCGCGGCACTACGGCATGCCGATCCGCGGCATCACCCTTTTCATTTTCGGCGGCGTTGCGGAGATGGAACAGGAGCCGCCGAGCCCCAAGAGTGAACTGCTTATGGCCGCCGCGGGACCGGCCGCAAGTATGACGCTGGCTATCGGACTGTTCGCCCTGGTCAACCTGGCCACGGCCGGGAGCGCACCCGGGGCATTAGAGGCGTTGCTCTACTATCTCGGATTAATGAACGGCGTGCTGGCACTCTTCAACATCGTTCCGGCGTTTCCCCTTGACGGCGGCCGCATGCTGCGGGCCGCCCTTTGGATGTGGCGCGGTGATCTCGCCTGGGCGACCCGAATCGCCAGCGGTGCCGGCAATGTATTCGGTGTGACCCTGATGGCGTTGGGTGTCTTCAGCATCATGACCGGCGATTTCATCGGTGGTATGTGGCGGTTCCTGATCGGCATGTTCCTTCGCGGAGCTGCTGAGGCCAGCTACCGAGAGGTGATCGCGCGGAACGCGCTGCAGGGCGTCCCGGTTTCCCGTGTCATGCACAAGGATCCGATTTCACCGGAACCTGAGGTAACCGTCGCCAATTTCGTCGAGGATTTCGTCTATAGCCATCATCACCGCACTTTCCCGGTGACACGGCAGGGCAGACTCGTGGGTTCAGTCGGAACCGAACAGGTGGCGCATGTGGACCGTGCCGCATGGCCGGCGACGCCGATCGGCCGGATCATGGCGCGAGTCTCGGCGGAGGATGTCGTAGAGCCGGGTGCGGACGTGCTCGCAACTCTGGCGCAGATGCGTCGCCATGGGCGGCCCCGCCTCTGGGTAGTCGAGGATGGCCGGCTGGTCGGTGTCTTGTCACTTCGTGACATGCTGGAACTGTTGGCGACAAAGCTCGAGCTGGAGCGAGATCGCGGCGACCGCCACCGTTCGCCTGTCGGAATGACCGGGCGGAAATACCCGCCGTCCTAAGGGGTCAGCGACGATGCCCGTCCACAACCCCGATATCGCGCAAGCGCTTGATGATCTCGCCGATCTGCTTGAGCTCGAGGAGGCAAATCCATTCCGAGTGCGTGCCTATCGCAACGCGGCCCGCGTCGTCCGCGGTCTCGGGACCGAAATTTCCGTAACGCTGAAAAAGGGGGGTGATCTCGCGGCGCTTCCGGGAATCGGCGAGGACCTCGCCGACAAAATACGCACACTTGCCAAGACCGGTCACCTGCCGCTGCTCGACCGCCTGCGCAAGGAGACGCCGGTTATTGCCGTCGAGCTGCTGAAGCTGCCGGGGCTCGGACCGAAGCGGGTCAAAGTCCTCTGCCACGACCTCGACATCCACACTCTCGAGCAGCTGCACCGGGCCCTGCTGGATGGGCGGGTCCGCGTTTTGCCGGGCTTCGGCGCTACCACGGAGACAAAATTGAAGCAGGCGATCGAGGCCCGCGTCGCTGCACCGTCGCGCCTCAAGCTTGCGGTCGCTGAAAGCTACGTCGAGCCGTTGCTCGAGTGGCTAGGCGGCGCGTCCGACGTGGAAGCGGTGGTAGTCGCCGGCAGCTATCGGCGCTGCCAAGAGACTGTGGGCGACATCGACATTCTGGTAACGGCGCCGCGGGGCAAACCGGTAGTGCAGCGCTTCACCGCATACGAGGAGGTCGGCAAGGTACTGGCCGCAGGGGATACGCGCGCAACCATTGCCCTGCGGTCGGGCCTTCAGGTCGATCTGCGGGTTGTGCCGGCGCGCAGCTACGGCTCGGCGCTCCATTATTTCACCGGCAGCAAGGCGCACAACATCGCGATCCGGCGGCTCGGGCAACAGCACGGCCTCAAGATCAACGAGTACGGCGTTTTTCGTGGTGCAAAGCGCATTGGAGGCAAAACCGAAGAAGAAGTCTATCGCACGGTGGGCCTGCCCTTCATCGCGCCGGAGCTGCGCGAGAACCGGGGCGAGATCGAAGCGGCGGCGGCGGGCCGGTTACCGAAACTGGTCGAGCTGGCCGACATCATGGGCGACCTGCACGCGCACACCAAGGCGACCGACGGGCACGATACGCTCGCCGAGCTGGCGCAAGCGGCTCGCGCGCGCGGACTCGAATATATTGCGATTACAGACCATTCTCGCCGACTGGCCATGGCGCACGGCCTCGATTCCAAGCGGCTGCATCAGCAGATCGAGTCGATCGACCACCTCAACGCCGCCAAGCCTGGGATCGTTCTCCTTCGGGGCATCGAGGTGGACATCCTCGAAGACGGCAAGCTCGACCTCCCAGACTCTGTGCTTGGTCACCTCGACATCGTGATCGCGGCTGTGCACAGCCAGTTCAATCTCTCGCGCGCCAAGCAGACCGAGCGGATCTTGCGCGCGATGGATCGCCCGCATTTCAGCATTCTCGCGCACCCGACGGGGCGCCTGATTGCGGAGCGGGAACCCTACGACGTCGACATGCCGCGGATCATCCAGGCGGCAAAACAGCGTGGTTGCTTTCTGGAGCTGAACGCGCATCCCGAACGGCTGGACCTGACGGATCTCCATTGCCGCCAGGCCAAGGAGGCAGGCGTGCTCGTGAGTATCGCGACCGACGCGCACCGCGCCACGGAGCTTGCAAATATGCGCTTCGGCGTTGGCCAGGCGCGGCGCGGATGGCTCGAGAAGCAAGACGTGCTGAACGCGCGCCCGCTCGCGGCGCTATGCCCTCTTCTTGCGAGGACGATGAGGTAACCAGTCGACCCGTGCGCCACGTCAAAGTTGTTTGACCTGCATCAACTGGTTGCGAAGCGATGGTCTATAATTGCGTCTACATTGACATCGAGGACGCCCGCAGTGACCGATCCTTCGATAACGACATTCGAGAGCGTACAGTCGCCCGCGAACCAGGCGCCTATCGGCGGTGTTGAGTGGCGTACGGCTGAGCCGCTGCCGGTACCGATCCTTCGGCGTATCTGCGACCCCAAGGACCTTCCTTTCACAACCACGGACGAGCTGCCGGAGCTGACTGGGTTAATCGGCCAGCAGCGCGCCGTCGATGCCATTCGATTGGGAATTGCCATGCGTCGGCGTGGTTTCAACGTCTTTGCCCTTGGCCCGAGCGGTGCGGGCAAGCACACGCTGATCCAGGAATTGCTGGAGAGCCAGGCCGGTGCGGAAGCGGCGCCTCCGGATTGGTGCTACGTCAACAATTTCGCGGATACGCGCCGCCCGCGCTGCTTGAAGCTGCCGACCGGTCGCGCGGTGCCGTTGCGAGATGCGATGAGGCGGCTGATATCGGAGCTGCGCATCACACTGCCCGCCGCTTTCGAACGCGAAGAATACCGGACTCGCCGCGAGGTGCTCGATCAGCAGCTAAAGCATCGCCACGAGGAAGCCTTCGGCGCTTTACAGCGCAAGGCTGGGGAGAAAAGCGTAAATCTGCTCCGCACGCCCGTGGGCTTGGCGTTGGCCCCCACTCAGAACGGAGAGGTGATCCCGCCCGAGGTCTTCAACCGGCTGCCAGCCGAGACACGGCAGCGAATCACCGCCGACGTCCAAGCCTTGCAAAGCGAGCTAGAAGCGGTGATCCGGCATATTCCCGAGTGGGAGCGCGAGCATCGCGACGCGGTTCGGCAGCTCAATCGCGACACGACCGCGACGGTCGTGAGCCACCTGCTGCAGGAGATTCGCGCTGCATTCGCCGACCTGAGTGAAGTCGTAGCCCACCTTGACTCAGTGGAGCGCGACATTCTCGAACACGCGGACGAGTTCATCTCGGATGGACGAAGCGAGGGTGTGGGCGAAGTCCCGCAGGCGTCGAGCGACGAGATGGCCTCGTTCCGCCGCTATCAGGTGAATGTGCTGGTCGACAATGCCGGCCGGCGTGGCGCCCCAATCGTCTATGAAGACAACCCGACCCATCAAAATCTGGTCGGTCGGATCGAGCATATCGCGCGCTTCGGTGCTCTCGTGACCGACTTCAATTTGGTCGTGGCCGGCGCCTTGCACAAGGCCAATGGCGGCTATCTTGTGCTCGACGCTCGACGTCTGCTGTCAGCGAATTTCGGCTGGGAGTCGCTGAAGCGGGCTCTGCGTGCGGAAGAGATCCGTACTGTGTCGCTCGAGCAGCTGCTGAGCCTCGCGAGCACCGTATCGCTCGATCCCGAACCGGTGCCGCTTGAGGTCAAGGTGGTGCTGATCGGGCCGCCGCTACTTTACTATCTCTTGGTAGAACTTGATCCTGATTTTCCCGAGCTGTTCAAAATCCCGGCGGAGTTTGATGATCGCGTCGATCGCACACAAGAAAATATCACCCTCTATGCACAGTTGATCGCTTCGGCCGCGCGTCGCGAGAAGCTGCGCCCGCTGGATCGCGAAGCGGTCGCTCGCGTGATCGAAGAGTCGGCGCGGCGCAGCGGAGATGCTGCCAAGCTCTCGACACAGCTCCGTGGTCTTACCGACCTGCTACAAGAGGCGGATCATCTTGCGGGGGTCAGTGGAAACCGCGCGATTGGCACCGCGGAAGTCGAAGCCGCAATCACGTCGCGGCGCTTCCGTTCCGACCGCATCTACCGTCATCTGCAGGAGGAAATTCGCCGCAACACTCTCCGGATCGAAACCGAAGGTGAGCGCGTTGGTCAAGTGAACGGTCTATCCGTGATTACACTGGGCGGGGTGAGTTTCGGCCATCCCGCTCGCATCACAGCGCAGGTGCGCCTTGGCAAGGGGGAAGTCATCGACATTGAACGCGAAGTCGCGTTGGGCGGACCGATTCATTCCAAGGGCGTATTGATCCTCTCAGGTTTCCTTGGCGGGCGGTTCGGCCGCACTGGCCCGCTATCGCTCACGGGAAGCCTGGTCTTCGAGCAGTCTTATGGCGGGGTCGAGGGCGACAGCGCCTCCGCGGCGGAGCTTTTCGCGCTGTTGTCGGCGCTCGCCGAAACCCCGATCCGGCAGTCCTTCGCGATCACGGGTTCTGTGGATCAGCATGGACGCATTCAGGCGATCGGCGGCGTCAATGAAAAGATAGAAGGTTTTTTTGATGTCTGCGCGGCACGAGGTCTTACGGGCGAGCAAGGCGTTCTGATCCCTTCGTCGAACGTTCAACACCTCATGCTGCGCCGTGACGTGACCGAGGCGGTAGCCGCTGGGCGGTTTCGCGTGATTGCCATCGAAACGGTCGATCAGGGAATGGAGCTGCTGACCGGCGTACCGAGCGGTTCAACGGACCTGAGTGGCCAATATCCGGAGGCGACGCTTAATCGGCGCATTGCCACGCGGCTCGTCGCGCTCTCGCGGCGCCTGGCACCGTCGGCGCCGAGGGGACGGGAGGGGAGGCGAAAGACACCAACTCGCGGAGCGCAGGATGAGTGAGCGGCCGGAATGGCGCCGGATCGTTATCGCGTGCGATGCCGCGTGTGACATTCGAATCGCGGTAGGCGAAGCTGCGGTGTTGGCGCAACGTTTGAACGCCGCGTTGCACGGCATCTTTCTTGAAGACGAAAATTTGTTTCGTCTTGCGAGTTTGCCGTTCGGGCGCCAGATGACGTTGTCGCCGGATGTCTCGGAAACTTTAAGCCTGGACGATCTGGAGAAGGTCTCGGCCGCTCTGAGCGCGGGCATGCGGCGGGTCCTGGAAGAGGCCGCGGCACAACACGGACTCGAATGGTCATTCGCGGTACTGCGTGACCTCCCGAGCGTGACGGCTTTAGCTGAAATCGAAGCTGATGTTCTCGTGGTCGAGGCAACGACGCGCCCGTTCTCAGGCTCGTGGCGACCGCCGTCCGCATGGAGCGCCTTGGCGGAGAATGTTCCAAGGACGACCCTGATTCGCCGCCGAATGCAGGCGCGTGCTCGCCATGAAACCGTGTTGATTCTTCTGGGTCAATTGGTCGATCGCGAGCGGGTGCTTGTCGGCGGTTTCGCAATGGCAAGGCCGGAGGACAGGGTCACAATACTAGTTCAGACTGAATCGCCCGCGGATATTGAGTCGGTTCGGGAGATCGTACGGCGCTCCGGCTCCCGGCCGCAACAGGAGGTTCGAGTGGAATTGGCGGCGAACGAGCCGGCAGCGTTGCTGCTGCAGATCGAGAGAGCCGATCCCGCGATCATTGCCACGGATGCCGACGGCGGCGGTACTCTCCACACCCGTGAATTGCTCGCGGGCACGCGTTGCGACGTGCTCCTGTTGCGATAGCCGTCAAAGAACTGCCTCGTCAGGGCGAGGCAGTAGCTTTCTCGATTCGCCGATCGCACTCGCGAGCAAGCTGATGCAAGCCCTCGGCGATAGTGACCGGGTACCCCATCGGCTCGAGCGCCGCCAAGGATGGCGGTAGACGACCGAGCTCCGTTTTGGCGCGGGCCCGGATTTCCGCCAGCGACGGAGGTGCCGTGACGCGTCTTCCGCTGCGCATCACCGGGACCAGCAGCGGCATTCCGTCGTGCCGTTCGTCGGCTGGCGCGACCATGTCGCCCGCCAACTTTCCGCTAGGATCGAGATGGCGCCAAACCTGCTTGCGACCAGGCCAATTGGCCTTGCCAGGTGAGAGCTTGCGCCGGGGGATGCCGTCGTACTCCTGCAGCTTGTAGGCGCAATCGAGCGCCGGCACGTCCGAGGAGGTGGTGAGGCTCGTCCCGACGCCAAATCCATCTATGGGAACACGGTCTCGGGTGAAAGCCGCGAGCTGGTCTTCATCGAGTCCGCCGCTCGCGAAAATAATCGCGTCCCGTAGGCCGCCGGCATCCAGGATCGCCCGCACGCGACGCGCGTGATCCGCAAGATCGCCGCTGTCGATGCGAACGCCGCGGATGGCGATGCCCTCCTGTGCCAGGCGTTTCGCCAGCACGACCGCATGCGCCGCAGCGCGTTCGGTGTCGTACGTATCGATCAACAGTACCACCCCCTCCGGTCGCGACCGCGCGAAATGCTCGAATGCCAGCATCTCGCTGTCATGCGCCTCGATAAAGGAATGCGCCATGGTGCCGTAGAGCGGGATGCCGAAGCGCGCCTCGGCTAGCACCGTCGCGGTTCCGGCAAAGCCGGCGATGTAACTCGCCCGAGCGGCGAGCAGCCCCGCTTCCGCGCCGTGTGACCGCCGGAGCCCGAAATCCACCAGCAGCTTCCCTGGCGCCGCCAGGATCATGCGGGCGGCCTTGGAAGCGGTCAGCGTCTGAAAATGCAGGAGATTGAGCAAGCGGGTTTCGATCAACTGCGCCTCCGGCAGCGGCGCGGTCACGCGAATGATCGGCTCGTTGGAAAAGACTATGGTGCCTTCAGGAATTGCGTCGACATCACCTGTAAAACGCAGGTCAGAAAGCCATTCGAGAAACGCTTCGGGGAATCGTTGCGAGCGGCGGAGATACGAGAGCGCCTCGTCGTCGAAGCGAAGCATTGCCAGGAATTCGAGCGCTTGTTCCAGGCCTGCCGCCATGAGGAAACCCCTCCGTGCCGGAAGCTTGCGGAAGAACAGCTCGAACACCGCGGTTCCCTTGAGATCGTGTTCGCGATAGGCCTGAAGCATCGCGAGCTGGTAGAGGTCTGTGAGCAGCGCACTCTGTGCGTCGGACATGCATCCTCCTGCCGGCGGCAGGGTCAGTGGGATCTTAATGGCTAGCACTTTGGCGCCGTGCCGGAGCCCGTGGTCCGCTGACCCGCGACTACCGCCTTATCTCGAGTGGCTTCCACATTGAGCGTGCAACGCTGATCGTCCTCTCTGAGAGCTCATTGACCTGGATCAAAGCGCATCGCGAGAGCGGGAATATGAAAAGAGTTTATTGGCGATGTCTTTGCAAGGTCAGGAGGGGCACCATGAAGGCACTTGTTTATCAAGGGCCAGGCAAGAAGGCGCTGGAGGAGCGTCCAATGCCGGAGATCAAGGCTCAGACGGATGCAATCGTGAAGGTCGTCAAGACCACCATCTGCGGCACGGATCTCCACATTCTCAAAGGTGACGTCCCGACCTGCCTGCCCGGCCGAATTCTCGGACATGAGGGCGTTGGCGTCGTCGAGAAAGTCGCGCCCGGTGTGACAACCTTCCACCCCGGCGATCGCGTGTTGATCTCTTGCATCTCTGCCTGTGGTCGCTGTGAATTTTGCCGCCGCGGCATGTACTCCCACTGCACGACCGGCGGTTGGATTCTCGGCAATGAAATTGACGGGACCCAGGCGGAATACGTCCGCATCCCGCATGCGGACACGAGCCTCTACCGCGTGCCCGAAGGCGCCGACGAGGAAGCCTTGGTCATGTTGAGCGACATTTTGCCAACCGGTTTCGAGTGCGGCGTACTCAACGGCAGGGTGGCCCCCGGCAGCACAGTCGCAATCGTGGGCGCGGGGCCGATCGGCCTTGCAGCATTGCTGACGGCGCAATTCTATTCGCCCGCAGAAATCATCATGGTCGATCTTGACGACAACCGCCTCGCTGTCGCGAAGCGCTTTGGCGCCACGGCAACGGTCAATGGCGCGGGCGGCAGGGCATCCGAGGCGGTCATGAAAATGACGAGCGGGCGGGGCGTCGACACGGCGATCGAGGCCGTGGGCGTGCCAGCCTCCTTCATCACCTGCGAAAACATCGTGGCACCAGGCGGGACGATCGCCAATGTGGGCGTACATGGAGTGAAGGTTGACCTGCATCTAGAGCGGCTTTGGGCACAGAACATCACCATCACGACGCGTCTCGTCGATACCGTCACGACGCCGATGCTATTGAAGACGGTACAGGCTCGGAAGATCGATCCGACCAAGCTGATCACCCACCGTTTTAAGCTGGATTACATCCTGGATGCCTATGAGACGTTCGCGCACGCGGCGAGCACCCGCTCGCTCAAGGTCCTCATCCAGGGGTGATCTTATTCGCATTAGAGAGCACCTGGGCAACGGGCGGCAAGTACGAGATATGAAGGTCGCATCCGCCTCTGCGTTCGGGGCACTGGTAGGACGGTTGGGCTCGACACAGGGTGGAGGCGTCTGATGAGGTTGAGCGTCTGTTCGCGCTTGGTTGTGAAGTTACTCCTGCACGCTGTTGCAGTGTGTTTTCTTGTACCAACCAATGCGTCGGCGGCAGGCGACGCCAGCGCAGGCTTACTTTTGGCACGCCAGTGGTGCACCGGTTGCCACGTTGTCGATGCTGCCGGGAGCGGCTCGGACGCAGCTCCTGCCTTCCCCCTGATTGCGCGCGAACATGGTGCAGACCAGAGCTGGATTCGGACTTGGCTTACCGCACCTCATCCGCGGATGCCGAATCTGAACCTGTCACGTACCGAGATCGACGATATCAACAGCTACCTACAGAGCCTCACAAGACCGTAAGGCAAGACTTATAGGGCTTATAGGTTTACCGCGGCTCATGCACCGATTACGCCTGCGGGGGATCGCGTTGCCACTCTCCGGAAGGAAGCCGAAAAATTTCCTCGAAACGAATGGCGGTTTTATACCGGGTCGCGCGGCTTTTGTCGTTCGTGATCAGGCCGGCCTCATCGCTCACCACGCGCACGACCGATCGCGGCGACAACGAGCGGGGTCGAATCCAGCACCGTCAGACGGTCAGGAGCCCGGAGCGATATATTCTCGGAAAGCGGCACCGTATCGGCGACAACGATCCCATCGATTTCGTTGTTCGCAAACAGTGCTTCGGCGCCGCCGGTAAAAAGTCCGTGCGCCGCGGCGGCATAAACGCGGCTTGCACCGGCGGTGCGGCACGCCCTGGCCGCCCGCAGTAGCGTGTTACCAGTACTAATGAGATCATCGAGTATGATCGCGGTCTTTCCGGCAACGCTTCCGATCAGAGCACCGCCCGTAACTACGCCGCCTGCGCGATATTTCTCGACGAAGCCGTTGTCGACGGGCGCACTCGACTTGCGTTCGAGTGCGCGACGGAACAGCTCAACGCGCTTGACGCCGCCGGCGTCGGGGGAAATAGCGACCGTGCCTCCGCTTCGGGCCAGCGGCTTGAAGTAATCGGCGAACAGCTCGGCGGTCTCGAGGTGTCGGGTCGAGCAATGGAAGGCATTCTCGAACGCCGCGACGTTGTGCACCTCGATGGCGATGACTCGGTCGGTGCCGACGGCTTCGAGCAACGCCGCCACATACCGCGACGTGACGGGGTCGTGGGGTTGCGTGCGTCGATCCTTACGCGCATAGCAGAGATACGGCGTCACTGCCGTTACGCGACGCGCCCCATGATCCTTCAAGGTACCGATCAGGAACAGCAGGCGGCAGAGCTTGTCGTTCACACTTTGCGTCTGGTCTGCATGCAACCCGTGAATGACGTAGCAATCGTTGCCCTCGACCGGAACGAGCGGACGAACCTTGTGCTCGCCGTCCTCGAAGCCTCGCTCCTCGAGCGGCGAGAGCGGCGTTTCGAGCTGGGCTGAAACGCGCCTTGCGTAAGCGTCCGTGCCAGCGAGGGTAAAGAGGGAGAGCGGATGGGTATCCATGTCGCGAAAGCAAACCGTATCGCCCGCAAAAGCACTTTGATCTGCATCAAGTTCCGCGGTTGGGTGAGCCGGACCTCAGTCTCTGATCCAGATCAATGCCCGCTTGCTCGCCAAGTCCATCCTCGCGCAAAACATTTTCCGGGGCTAGCAATGCCAGAGCTGCCAGATGTCGAGATCTTCAGCCGACTGGTTCGGAACCACTGCCGGGGGCATGTCATTACCAAGGCCACCGTACTCGACCCTGGCATCATCGAAGGAGTCTCCGGGCGCGCCCTGGATCAGAGGCTTAGGGGCCGCCGGATCGAGGCTTCGCGGCGCCATGGCAAATACCTCTTCATTGAATTGAATGGCGGCGGCGCGGTTGCCATGCATTTCGGCACGAACGGCTCGCTCCGCTTTACTGCGGAAGGTGAAGCCGATCCGCCCTACACGCGCCTTCGGCTCAACTTTGCGCGCGGAACTGGTCTCGCCTATTTGAATCCTCGACGGATTGGTCGTGTAAGCCTCTGCGAGAGTCCGGATGCTTTCATCGCCCACTTGGACCTCGGTCCCGATGCATTGGATTCGGCGTTCGATCTCAGGGCGTTCTCAGCGATCCTCAAGGAGAGCAAACCTGGCATAAAGGCAGTACTGATGGACCAGATGTTGATCGCTGGAATCGGCAATATCTACTCCGACGAGATTCTTTTTCAGGCCCGCATCAATCCCGATACCCCGGCAAACCGTCTCGACACCAAGAGGGTAGCCCAACTCTTCAGCGCCATGCACGATACGCTCGAAACGGCAATTCTATGCGGTGCCGGCTCCGAGCAAGGTGCGGAGCGGCTGCCCAAAGGGTTCCTCATCCCGCAACGCCGCAAAGGCGGGCATTGTCCGGGCTGCGGAACATCGCTCGCCACCGGTAAGACTGGCGGCCGCAGCAGTTATTTTTGTCCGCAATGTCAGCCGCATTGAGCCCCCGCGCAGTTCGCTCGGATTGATTTGAATCAAGGTTCGCCGCCGGTCCGGTCCCCAAATGTTATCCATGCGCGTTTCGTGACGAGACCATCCCCTGTGGTCGTGACGCTCAAGGAGGAAGACATGGACAGGGCGGAGGAAGGTGCGGAACGCGGATTGCTGGCATTGCCGTTGTTTGGCGACGCGGTCGGCTGCAACGCGCAGGCGATGCGATCGTGCAAGACCGCTCAACCCAAGCCTTCGTCCCGCTAATGTCGACCCAACTTCGTCCAGTTCTTGATCTCGCAGCTGCCTCGAAGAGCGAAGTGCCGGCGGTGTATGGCGAAGCGACATCCATTGCCGTGCCCGAGGCGGATGAGCCGACGGTGGACATTGCGCGCGCCGAGGTGGTCGACAGGTTGGTGCACGCTTGGCAGGGCCGGTTCACCCTCTCGATATCGCCGGCCGCACTGGTGATCGCGTTCTTTGATTGGGGCGTGCATTTGATCAACGCACCGGGGAAACAGGCGGCTCTCGTCGAAAAGGCGGTCCGCAAGTGGGTACGTCTTGGGACTTATCTGGCGCGGGCGATGACGCAGCCGGACGCGCCCCCCTGCATCGAGCCGTTGCCGCAAGACCGGCGATTTCGCGACCCTGCCTGGAGCGAACCGCCCTTCAGCGCAATTTATCAGGCGTTCTTGCTGCAGCAGCAGTGGTGGCACAATGCGACCACGGGCATTCGAGGCGTGGCGCCTCGGCATGAACGTATCGTCGCCTTTGCGACGCGGCAGATGCTCGATGTGCTCTCACCCGCGAATTTCGCCTGGACCAATCCCGAAGTACTGCGCCGGACCTTGGCGGAAGCGGGACATAATTTTTTGCGCGGGGCGCAGTACTTCGCCGAGGATTGGGAGCGTGCGATCGCGGGGCGCAAGCCCGTCGGAACCGACAGATTTCAGGTCGGACGCGACGTCGCTGTCACACCCGGAAAGGTCGTCTATCGCAATGAGCTGATTGAGCTTATTCAATATACGCCCAGCACCACCACGGTCCATCCCGAGCCTGTGCTCATCGTGCCGGCCTGGATAATGAAGTACTATATCCTCGACCTATCGCCGGAGAACTCGCTGGTGCGTTACCTTGTGAGTCAGGGGTTCACCGTCTTCATGATTTCTTGGCGCAATCCGACCGCGGAGCACCGCGATATCGGCTTGGAGGATTATCGCCACTTGGGGATTAAGAGGGCGCTGGACGCCATCGCGGCGATTTGCCCCAATCGCCGGGTCCACGCCGGAGGCTACTGCCTCGGCGGGACACTGCTTGCGATTGCGGCTGCGGCGATGGCGCGCGACCGCGATGACCGCTTGAAGACGATCACGCTGTTTGCGGCTGAAACCGATTTCACCGAGGCGGGCGAGCTGACGCTGTTTCTCGACGAAGCGCAGGTGGCTTATCTCGAAGATACTATGTGGGAGCAGGGATATCTCGACACCAACCAGATGGCCGGCGCTTTCCAACTGCTGCGGTCCAATGACTTGTTCTGGTCACGGAACGTGCGGCAGTACCTCGAGGGTGAACGTGTGCCGATGACTGATCTGATGGCATGGAATGCCGATGCGACCCGCATGCCCTATCGCATGCACTCCGAATATCTGCGGCGGCTGTTCGTCGACAACCAACTCGCGGAGGGTCAGTATCGGGTCGAGGGCCGCCCGATCGCGCTCACCGACATCGACGTTCCGATCTTCACGGTGGCGGCGCAAACGGACCACGTGGCGCCTTGGCGCTCGGTTTACAAAATTCATCTTCTGACCGACGCTCCGCTGAGCTTCCTGCTCACCTCCGGTGGGCACAACGCCGGGATCGTCAGCGAGCCAGGGCATCCCGGGCGCACTTATCAGCTAGGCTACCGTCCAACCGGCGGGCGCTACGTCGACCCCGAGACCTTCGCGACGGCAACGCCGACGCGCGAGGGCTCGTGGTGGCCGGAATGGGTACGGTGGCTCGAGGAATTCTCATCGGAGGCGGGACCGCCGCCTGCAATGGGCGCACCCGATGTGGGCTTCCCCGTGCTTGCCGCCGCGCCCGGCCGCTACGTGCTGGGACCCTGAGCTCGTAGCTGGGCAGTTCTCCCGGGAAAGCACTCAGCTCGCGTTCCAGACGGCTACTCCGGGCGAGGGTTGATTGCCTGACCGGCGGGGTTAACCCTTGATGCAGATGACGGGCTCAAGCTTCGCTACCTTGCGCGCCAGCCCCGCCGCGTGCGCTGCCTCGACGACGGCGTCGATGTCCTTGTAAGCGCCAGGTGCTTCTTCTGCGACGCCACGACTTGACGGGCTCTTGACGATAATGCCGCGCTTGGCAAGCTCATCAATCACCTGTCGCCCATGCCAGCGTCTTAGCGCCTGGTGCCGGCTGAGCGCGCGTCCCGCGCCATGGCAAGCCGAGGCAAAGGCAATTTCCGGCCGGGCCGAAGCACCGGCCATGATCGCCGATGATGTGCCCATGCTGCCTCCGATGAACACCGGCTGCCCTACCGCGGCATAAACGTCCGGAAGATCGGGATGCCGCGCACCGAAGGCACGCGTTGCACCCTTCCGGTGCACGAAGAGTCGGCGTTCTCGGCCGGCCACCTCGTGCCATTCTTCCTTGCAGGTATTGTGAGAAACGTCGAACAGAAGATCGAGCCTGGTCCCGGAGAAAAAGTGCCCGAACACGCGGCGCGTCAAGTGAGTGAGGATTTGGCGATTCGCCAACGCGCAGTTAATCGCGGCGCGCATCGCCGCGAGATAGCGTTCTCCCAACTCTGATCGGATCGGAGCGCAGGCAAGTTCGAGGTCGGGGAGCAAGATACCGTGGGTCTCGGCGCTCACCGCCATTTCCCGCAAGAACTCGGTGCCGATCTGATGTCCAAGTCCGCGCGAGCCGCAATGGATGCTGATCACGATCTCCCCGGCGTGTATGCCGAAGGCCAGGGCAGCCTTTTCGTCGTGGATCGCGGTGATCTCCTGAACCTCGAGGTAGTGATTGCCCGAGCCGAGCGTCCCCATCTCATCCCGTTGGCGTTTCTTGGCGTGCTCCGACACCGCCGCGGCAAGCGCGCCTTCGGCACGACCGCCTTCCTCGATCCGCTCCAAGTCGGCGGCGGTGCCATAGCCGTTGGCGACTGCCCAACGAGCGCCACCTTCAAGCATTGCATCCATTTCCTGTGCGTCGAGCGTGATGCGACCGGTGCTCCCGACGCCCGCCGGAATGTTGTGAAAGAGACTCTCGGCGAGATCGTGCTTGACCTTGTTTACGTCACCGCGCCGCAATCCCGTGAGCAGCGTGCGCACGCCGCAAGATACGTCGAAGCCAACGCCGCCGGCTGAGACGACCCCGCCTTCTTCGGCATCGAAGGCGGCCACGCCGCCGATGGGGAAGCCGTAGCCCCAATGGGCATCGGGCATCGCATAAGCCGCCTCGACGATGCCGGGCAGGTACGTGACATTCCGAATCTGCTCCAGCACTTTGTCATCCATCGCCGTTAGCAGCGCCGCATCGCCGAAGATCACCACGGGCACGCGCATCGATCCGCTGACCGGCAGGTGCCATTCGGTATCGGAGATGCGAGTGAGCTTGCTGGTGTCCATCAGGCGTCTCACTCAAGGGTTCATACGTCGATGACACACTGAGCGATCCAGGCGCCGTCTGGGCGGCGTTCAACCTTGAGCTCGGTGAGGGTCGCGCCCTTGGGCTCCACCGCCGGCGCATGCCGTGCGCGATCGATATTCTCGCCCCAGGCACGCCCGCGCAGGCGGCCATCAGCAATGGTGACGGCAAATCGACCAAACAGCATGTGTCGTACCGCCATTTCATAAATGAGCCGGTTGAGCCAATCGACCAGCAGCAATCTGTCGTTCGGCGCCGCGCAATCGAACGCCACCTCTTGTGATAACCGGATAGTCTCAAGCTCGCTGACGATTTTCATCAACGCCAGGGCAGCCTGCTCGAAGGCCTGCTCCTTGCTGCGACCGACGCCCCTCACGCCGACGTCGGCATCGTGAGGGAAATGCTCGGCAGCCGTCTCATCGGGAAAATTACGCAAGTGAAACCATCCTGCCGGATTTTTTCACCGACTTACTGCCCGCGCTTCGGAGACAGCCATATCAGCGTGGACGCGGCAATCAAGATCACGGCGACACCGATCGCTATGGCCGGTAAGTACCCCGAGAGTGCTGCTTTGACCGCATAGCGAACGGCGGCACCGCTGACCATTTCCGGTCGCAGTTCCTCCTGCATCGCCGCAGCGCGGACCAGAAGGCTCGGTGGCACCAAGGCAAGCCAGAGGAGGCCATCGAGCAAGAGAAGCCGTCCCCAGGCTCCCTGCGACGTCGCTGCGCGCACTGCTCCGAAAAGCGCCGCGGCAATCACGATCGCCGTCGCCCACCAGAGAGATGCGGTAGCAAAGCCGAAGTACAATGCCAACCCCTGCGCGAGAATCGTCAGCACGACGAGAATAAGCGCGAACACCAGCGCCGCGGCCAGGCGACCGATCATGCGCACCTCCGTGCAAATGCCGGGGGTTTCGACTGCTGCCTTGCCGGCACCCACAGACAAAGAACGCTTTCAGACGTTGCTGGCCCTGATCTAGATCAAATGATTTCCGCCCGAATTCACGGAAGCTGATTTAGCGGTTTGCAGGCGCGATCCCGCGGATGAATGTCGAAGGGAGTGACGATGATGACGCGGCGCCAGGCCGGCAAGGGCATTCTCGCCAGTGCGGCGCTTGTGGCGGCACCGACCATCGGAGCGGCGCAGGCGATGAAACCGATAGAGCTGCCGCCGCCGCGGCGCGAGGGCGGCATGCCCTTGATGAACTCGCTTATGCTCCGCCGGTCGATACGTGAATTCTCCGGCCGACCGCTCGCAGTGCAAACTCTGTCGGATCTGCTGTGGGCCGCCTTCGGCGTCAATCGTCCGAGCGGCGACCGCACGGCGCCCTATTGGCGCCACGTCATGGTTATGGACATCTATGTCGCGATGGCCGATGGCGTCTGGTCGTACGACCCCAAGGCGCACAAACTCTTGCCGTACATGGCCCAAGACATCCGAGCCGCGACAGGATTGCAAGACTTCGTCGCGACCGCGCCGCTCAACCTCATCTATGTTGCCCATGGTGAGCGCATGACCGACATTTCGCCCGAGGAGCGCCGACTCTATTCCTCGGTCGACACCGGCTTCATTGGTCAGAACGTCTATCTGTTCTGCGCATCCGAAGGCTTGGCCAGCGTCTTCCGCGGCGCCGTCGACACCGCGAAGCTCGCCAGGACTATGAATCTGCCGGAGGGCCAGTTCGTTACCTTCGCGCAGACCGTCGGCTATCCGCGCGGATGACGATGAAGGCAACGACGAGCACGCTGTCGCACGCCGCGCCGCGGAGGGCGCATGTCATGGAGTGCAAGCGGCGAACTTTGCGGACCCGAGCTTGAACGAAAGTGACCTGATCGCCTTCTTGTCCGACGGTGCAAGCTATGGGCTTCCCGGAGAGCCGGTCGAACGCATCGAAACGCATTGTTCGATCGTGTTTATGATTGGTGAAACCGCCTACAAGCTCAAGCGCCCTCTCGCCTTCTCATCGGTGGACTACACAACGCTCGAAAAGCGTGAGATGGCGTGTCGACGCGAGCTCGCGCTCAATCTGCGGTCGGCGCCCGACCTCTATCTTGGTCTTCGCTCGATACGGCGCGATGCTCACGGGCACCTCTCATTTGACGATGACGGAGTTGTCGTGGACTGGGTGGTTGTGATGCGGCGCTTTGCTCAGTCTGCCCTTTTCGACCACCTGGTTGCCGAGGGCCGTTTCACGCTCGATCTCGCTGAGACTCTCGCGCGGGAAATTGCCCGATTCCAGGGCGGCGCGGAGCGGACCAGTGCGTTCGGTGGTGCAGAAGGACTTAGGAGAGCGACCGAGAGTAACCGGCGCGATCAGCGGACGGTCAGCGTGGTCCTGCAGGAAGAGGGTATCGAGCAATTGTATGCAAGAAGCCTGGCGACGGTCGAACGTCTTGCGTCCCTATTGGACCAGCGCCGTGCCGACGGTTGCGTCCGCGTCTGTCATGGCGACCTCCGCCTCGCCAACATCTGCCTCTATCGGGGGCGACCGACGCTCTTCGACGCAATTGAATTCTCCGACGAGATCTCGTGCATCGATGTGCTCTATGACGTGGCGTTCCTCCTCATGGATCTTTGCCATCAAGGGCGCCATGCAGAGGCCAACCGGGTATTCAACACTTATTTGGATGCGACGGGCGACGATCGGGGTCTGCCGTCACTCCCACTGATGATGTCGCTGCGGGCGGGAACGCGCGCCTACGCACTGGCTGCGTCCTCTTTGCGGAAAACCGATCCCGAACAGCGCGACATGCTTTCGGCGAAAGCACGCGATCTCATGGCGCTCGCCATGTCCTTATTCGAAACGGCCTCTCCTCTTCTTGTCGTCATCGGTGGCGGAACGAGGGATGATCGCCATACCGTCGCGGGATCGATGGCCCCCTCCTTCCTGCCCGCGCCGGGTGCTCGCATCCTCGAGGCAACCGATATGAGCGCCGACGGGTTCGAAAATCGACTGACCGAGATCACGGCGGCTGGATATACGTTGATTTCGCCGGGCGCTTTCGAAACCGAGGAGCAACGGCGGAAGCTCTCTCGGCTGGTCGCAGACCGGGGAATCCGGCTCATCGGCCTTTGGCTAGCGCCTGACCGTAATCCACCGCCGCGCTGGCATGCCATTGGGAACAGAGATGCGGCCGCCATCGCCCATGTTCTCCGGCAAGGAGGCACGATCGGCTCGGTCTAAAATTCGTTGATAGGGGTCACGAGAGACCGAAACGTTGCTTGCTTGATGAGCGTCGCTCCCGGCGTTTCGAAAAAAGCGAGCGCTATGCTGCTCCCAAGCGAAACATTCGCGCGCCGTCGTCGTATTCGAAAAGCTCGGCGTAGCGCGCCCATCCCGTCACGATCTGCAAGGTCCGCTCAGCGTCAGGGTCGGTCAAGTGGTCTTCAAGCTCCGATTCAAAGCGCACGCGGGGCGCCTGGTGCCCCTCGCGATCGTCGAGCACGCGCCGTATATGGGCGGCCAGCGGAACGAAGTTGAGCAGATGTTCTCTAAACAGCATTTTGCGCCGCTCGGTGTCGCTGTGCGCGAATACACGCCCCGCCGCAGTGAGCTTTAGGCTCCCGTCGCTAAGCTCGGCGAACTCAAGGATGTGCAGCGCTTCGGCGATCGGGAATAGATTATTCGTTTGCGGCGCAAGCGCCGTAGTGATCGCGACCAGTTCAGCGCGGCCTTCATAGGGTACCGCCGCGATCGTCTCGATAAGGCCGCTGATTTGGTTGACCGTAGCTCGCGGCAGCACTTGGACGAGGCCCCCGTGCAATTTGCTCTGCGCCTCGATCGACGCGATCGCGCGCGAGGTCAAGATCGAGTAAATCTCGTCGACGATGTCGCGAAACGCCGCATCCATGCGATTGCGGGGATGGGCGAGAGGAATTGTTACCTCTGCGGCAATCCGGCCGGGATTGGATGACAGCACTAGGATCCGGTCGCACATCAGCACCGCCTCCTCGATGTTGTGAGTCACCATCAAGACAGACCGGGTCGGCAACTGGTGCTCCATCCAAAGATCGAGAAAATCGGTGCGCAGGGTCTCGGCGGTCAACACGTCGAGCGCCGAGAACGGCTCATCCATGAGCAGTACCAGCGGCTCTGTGACGATTGCCCGGGCAAAACCGACGCGTTGCCGCATGCCGCCTGAAAGTTCGCGCGGATAAGCGGATTGAAAGCCGTCAAGACCGATCAGATCGATGGCGGACTGCGAGCGGCGCTCAGCCTCCGCGCGCGAGAGCCCCAACGCGTCGAGACCTGTTTCTACATTCTTGAGGACGGTGAGCCAGGGAAAGAGCGCGAAGCTCTGAAACACAACCGCGATTCCTTCGGCTGGGCCGGTAAGCGGCTTGCCGCGGTAAAAGACGGTGCCCGATGCGGGCTTGATGAGCCCGCCCGCGATGCGTAGCAAGGTCGACTTGCCGGAGCCCGACCGACCGAGCAAACCGAGAATTTCCCCATCGCGCAATGCGAGATCGATGTCCGCCAGCACCGGGAGCGGTTCACCCGAGGGCTTGGCGAAGGTCATACAGACCTTGCTCAGCTCGATGGACGGGTTCCCGGTCTTGTTCACGGTAGGTTAGCCGAGGCGAGTGCGGCGCTCTGCAAAGGCATAGAGCGGACGCCACAGCAGACGGTTCGCGGCAATGACCAGCACCGACATGACAGCGATGCCGAGCGCGATGCGAGAGTAATCGCCCGCCTCGGTCATCCGCGCGATATAGGCCCCAAGTCCCCCTGCGCTGAGTTTAGTGGGTCCCCAACGCACCGCCTCGGCGACAATACTGGCGTTCCACGCTCCGCCGGAGGCGGTGATGGCGCCGGTCACGTAGTAGGGAAAGATCCCCGGCATCATTACCTCCCGCCACCAGCGCCAGCCATGAATGCGAAAACTCGCGGCGGCCTCCCGGAAGTCGCTTGGAAAGGCGCTGGCGCCGGCGATGACGTTGAAGAGAATGTACCACTGGGTTCCCAGAATCATCAGCGGACTAAGCCAGATCGAAGGCGTGAGGTCGAAGCGCAGGATCAGGAACACGGCAACCGGGAAGAACAGGTTGGCGGGAAACGCGGCAAGAAACTGTGCTGCCGGCTGCACCTTCTCGGCAAGCCTCGGGCGAAGCCCAACCGCCACTCCGACCGGGACCCAGATCACGGTTGCGATCGCAATCAGGACAGCGACGCGCAGCAATGTGAGCGCGCCGCTCGCGCATGCGATGACGAGATCGTTCCACGAGAGCGTGACGCGCGCGTAACCAAACAGCGTCATGGCGACCCAGACGAGGGCGATGAGAATGCATCCATACCAGACGAGATCCCCGATCTGGCGCCAGTGCGTCCCGACCGAGACGCCGATGCGAGGAACCGGCAGCGCGAGACGGGCGCGTGTTGCGCTCTCGATTCCGGCAGCGCATGGCGCAAAGGCCCGTCGCAGCAATCGCGTGCGCCGAAAAAGATCGAAGACCCAGGATCGTGGCACCACCTGTGCTGCCGTCTGCTCGAACCGAAACTTATCCCCCCAGGCCACCAGCGGACGGAACAGCAGCTGATCGTAGACGACAATGGCGGCGCTCATGGCGGCGATCGCCCAACCGATTGCGACGAGATCGCGCTCATCGATCGCTCGCGACACATAGGAACCGACGCCAGGAAGGTTGATCTGCAGATCTCCGACGACGATCGCCTCGGAAGCAACGACGAAAAACCAACCTCCCGACATCGACATCATCGTATTCCAGAGCAGGCCCGGCATCGCGAACGGCACTTCGAGGCGCCAGAAGCGCTGCCATGCGGAAAGGCGGAAGCTGCGGCTCGCCTCATCCAGGTCCTGCGGAACCGTCCGCAGCGACTGGTAGAAGCTGAACGCCATGTTCCAGGCCTGGCTGGTGAAGATCGCAAAGATAGCGGCGAGTTCCGGTCCCAGTACATTGTTGGGAAACAGCGAGACGAAGAACAACACCGTAAAGGAGAGATAACCCAGGATGGGCACCGATTGCAGCACGTCCAAGAGCGGGATGAGCACCATTTCCGCCCTGCGGCTCTTAGCCGCCAAGGTGGCGTAGGTAAAGGTGAAGATCAGCGACGCGAGGAGCGCCGCCAGCATTCTCATCACCGTGCGCAGCGTGTACAAGGGCAGCGCCAGCGGCGACAGCGAAATCTCGGGCTGATGCGCTATTGAGAGCGGCGCCACCATCTGGCGCGTACCCGATCCGATGACGAGCAGGACCGCCAGCACGAGGATGCTTGCGGCGAGGTCCCGCCAGCTCGGCACCCGCTGCTGCCACACGCCCCCTCTCAGGATTTCGGCGTGGTGCTCCATGGCTAATTCCCCGAGCGTCGCCATGCCTTCGCTGACATTAGGCTCGCCGCAATGCGCTCGCTCACGCAGGCGCAACCCACAGACGCGTCCCGCTTGGGTGCCAAGGGCTCACCTCGGTCTCGAACTGGGGCAGCTCCCCACTGCACATATGGAACGGCACTTCGATGTGCTCCGACGCGACGACACTATCCCGATCCTCCCGTGTGGTCAGCCACCTTCACGGAGACGTTGTGCCCTGATGATGGTCGAGCGGTTTGAGGGCTGGGTATCGGCAGAAAATGCCTTAATATCTGCACCATGGCCACTGCCATCGCCAATCGACGCGCGACGGCAGCCGCGGAGTAGCGTTGGTGCTTCTGCTCAAGCTGATTTTCCTTCTTGCCGTGGCCAACGGCACGCCAGTGTTGGCGCGCAAGTTCCTTGGCGATCGCTGCGCGTGGCCGCTCGATGGCGGGCTCCGGTTCGTCGATGGACGGCCGCTCTTTGGCGCCTCCAAGACGGTGCGGGGCGCGCTGCTGTCGGTGCTGCTGAGCACAGCTACAGCACCGTTGCTAGGTCTGCCGATCGACGCGGGCTCGCTGATCGGCGCTCTTGCGATGATAGGCGACCTGCTGTCAAGCTTTGCTAAGCGGCGTCTTGGCTTCGCGCCCGGCCAGCGGGCAACCGGCCTCGACCAGATACCAGAGTCACTGCTGCCACTTGTCGGCTGCCGATATTTCTTCTTGCTCGACCTCGAGGAGATCGCACTCGGAACGGCGATGTTCTGCGTGGGCGAGATCGTGCTGTCGCGCTTGCTCTATCGTCTCAAACTGCGCGAGCGGCCATACTGATGCGGAGCTTGGTTCGCCCGTGGGCGGCGCGGCGCGTCCAGGCGCTCAGCCAGATTTTACGTAGGTGATATCAAGGCTTCGTGTGCAGACTCATTAGATAGGCAGCAGCCTGACGGATCTGATCGTCCATCAACGACGGGTTCGGCATATCCTTGGTGTTGCCGATGCTGCGGTGCGTGTTGGCTAGGAAGTGACGAACGGTCTCTTCTGTCATGCCAGACCGGTTGGCGATAGAGGCGAAGCTGGGCGCGGGCGGGTGCAGGATCGGTGCTATCTCCTGATTAGGAGAGACCACGTGGCATGCTGTGCAAATGCGGAGCGAAAGCACGCGTCCGGCGGCGATGTCGTCGGCGTTCGCGGGCTGTTGCGCTTGGGTCGCGCCCGAGAACACGCTCGACAGCGTCGCGACCGCAATCGCCGACATAAGTCTGTTCATGGCCGATTCCTTCCGTATGAGAAACCAATCAATGGTCGGGACTGCGGGACAATTTCATCCTTCGATCGCATCCGGCTCGCCGCAGGCCGCCAGAATCGTCGCGCGAACCTTATTCCGCAGTAGAGCCGCATCGGTGAATTCGCCTCCAGCGGGCGAGACCGGCGAGCCGATTTGAACCGAGATCGCCCCGTGACGCGGGAACCACTGGTCGCTGCGCAGAATCGACCGGGTACCGCGAAGCGTGATTGGCAAGATGTCGAGGTGCTGCTGCGCCGCGATGACGAATGCACCAAGGCGGAACGGCAGGAGACCGGGCGCCCGCGTAAAGGTGCCCTCCGGGAGGAACACGAGCATCTTGCCAGCCTTCGCCGCTTCAAGCGCCTTGTTCAAATCCGTGATTCCGCCTTCGGGGTCGGCGCGATCGACAAAGAGAGCCCTTAGCCTTCTCAAAAAAGGGCCCGCGAAAAATTGAGACTCCAGCTCCTTCTTGGCGATGAAAACTGGCTCGCCGGGAATCACCGCCGCCAGGACCAATCCATCGAGATAACTGGCGTGGTTGCTCACGATGATGGGGCTCATGGTTTTGGGCCATTCCCCAATCAACTGAATCTGAATATCCATGAGCCGAAACGCGGCACGGGCCGCATAATGCATCACCGTCCAGCGGCGTCGCGTGCCGGGCAGCAGCACAAGCGTAGGCCAGAGAAAAACACCTATTGCCACGACCACGCTCCACCACCAACTTGCGTAAAGATATTCGCCGAGGGTGTGCGCGATGCGCCGTAACTCTGGTAGGAAAGCGGCGATGCCGAGGCGGAGCAGTTGCTGCCACAGAGGCCGAGGGCGGTGCGCGAGCCGGCCTCGCGAGAAGAGGTCGCGTGCGGAGGTTCGGCGTAACTTTCCACTCGACGTCTTGGGAACGGTGCGCGGCGGCACGAGGGCGACCTCGTCCGGCGGTGCGTCGAGCAGCGGCGTCGCGGCATCTTCGACGCGCCGGCGCAGGTCGGCCAACGCGGCGGGGTCGGTCTCGTGAGTCTCGGCAAGAACGACGACGCGCTCGGTGCCGCGAGCCGGATCGGGTATCCCGAAGACGGCGACACAACCCTTGCGCACGCCCTCAACATCATCGATCGCCGCCTCGATCTCCTCGGGATAGATATGCCGACCGGCGCGGATGATGATGTCCTTCGAGCGGCCAGTGACGTAAACCTCTCCGCCGGCGATGTAGGCGAGATCGCCGCTGTTGAGCCAGTCGCCTTCAAACAGCTCACGCGTCTTGGCGGGATTATTGAAATAGCCGCGCGTCGCGGATGGTCCACGAAACTGGAGTTGCCCCTCTACACGCTCACCCAGCTCGCCCGTCGCATCGATGATGCGGATTTGATGTCCCGGCAAGGGCCGGCCACAGCTCACAAACTCCAAGGCTGCACAATCCTCCGGCGCCGCGGACGCTGCACGCCCCCGATGCGCCAGCTCGGTGCGGCTGACGCGATCAATGAGGGGTGCTCGGCCAAGGGGAGGAAATGCCAATCCCACGGCATTTTCCGCCAATCCGTAAACCGGTGCCAGCGCCTCGGGGCGAAATCCGTACTGCGTGAAGCGGGCTGTAAAGCGGCGAACCGTGTCCGGATGGACGGCCTCGGACCCGTTGGCCACCATCCTGAGCGAACGGAGATCGAGGCCGACGATGGAGTGATCCTCGATCTTGTTGAGGCATAGCTCGAAGGCAAAGTTCGGCGCCGCCGACAGGGTCGCGCGGTGTCGATGAATCGCCCAAAGCCACTCGGCCGGCCGAACCAGAAAGGTGATTGGTGACATAACGACCAGTGGCGCAGCGTAATAGAGAGAGCCGAGCCAAGCGCCGATCAGCCCCATATCGTGATAGAGCGGGAGCCAACTCACGAATACGTCCGAAGGACCCGCTTCCATCGCCTGGCCCATCGCGCGGATATTCGCGAGCACGTTGCTGTGACTGAGTGCCACGCCCTTTGGATCGCCCGTGCTGCCGGAGGTATATTGCAGCAGCGCGGTTCCGTGCGGCTTAGGGTGGAAGGCCGGCCAGACTTCCGAGGCCGTGCTCAGCTCCCGGACGCTGAACACCGCCCTTACGGTTTCGACTTGGAGCCTGAGCATATGCGCCACGGCTGATGTTTCGGGTGCTGCGATCAGCAGTGCCGCGCTCGCATTGCGCAAGATTCCCGCTTGACGTCGCAAATGCTCCTCGAGTTGTGAGGGTCGCGCAGGCGGATAGATCGGCGTAGGCACTCCACCCGCGAAGAGCGTCCCGAAGAACGCCGCAAAGAACGCATCGCTCGTCGGCAGCATGATTGCCACCTGTTCGCCTGGCTGCAGGCCCGCTTGGCGCAGACCACGCGCCACTGAATCAGCACTTTCGGCGAGATCGCGATAGGTGATGCTTGTCTGAGCATCGTCGCCGTCCCAAAGCACGATATGGACGCGCTCTCCGTGCTTGGATGCATGCCAGCTGAGAACATCGTTGAGCGTCCCGGCATCCGCCGGCGCCGGCTTGGCTTCGCCTTCCGTGATACGGCGCTGTATGGTCGTCCTGGAGAGTGTCGCCCTGCCGGCGTTTGCAAGCGCCGCTTCGAGGTCCCACAACGTCTCCGCTTCCCCCAAGAGCCTCTCGGGGAGCCGCACGGCGAAAGCGCGTTCCACGCGAAGAAATAGTTCCGCTCGGGAAAGACTATCGAACCCCCAGTCCCGTTCGAGCGAGCTCTGCAGACCGAGATGCTGCGCAATGTGTCGCCGAGTGTGAAGTTCCCCAGCCAGGTCACTGGCGACCCTCACTAATGTATCCCCGGCGTCATCGCCTGAGCGGACGTCTGATGGCTGTTCCATGGATCCCCTCGCGAGAAGGGACACTAACAATCAAGTGCTCGACTCCCGCGATATCATCGACCGACATTCATCCAAGCTAGGTGCCAAGCCTTTCGTGGCTTTGATCCAGGTCAATGGCGGCGGCCGGCGAAAGTCTGTCGCAGTCGCGTCGATAGCCCCGTCGCGACGCGTGTCGACCGGTTGCAAGGTCGGACAGTGGATTGATGCAGATCAGTTATTGAATGCTGAACCTCCGCGATGCCGACCGAGATTGATCTATCTCAAGGGCAGCGTTTCAGCGTAACGCGACGATGTCATCAAAATGTCGGCGCCGTCTGCAGCTATGACGATGCCCATACTGAGCCGCGGTCGACCGGCCGCGTTTTAAGGTCGTCATTTGCAAGCTTGGGCAAGGCATAGGGTGCGGTTCTGCCCGTGGCCATGCAACAACAGCGAGCTCAAAACGCAAAGGCGGATGCCATGGTCAATAGACATGCGCGCGATCGGGCGGTGACGGTCGAGATACCACCCCTCCGTCTCGAAGCCAGCGTTGGGCTTCCTCGAGGGCGCGTATCTGGCCTGATCTTATTTGCCCATGGCAGCGGGAGCAGCCGATTCAGTCCGCGCAACACCTATGTCGCGAGTGCGCTCCGGCAGGCAGGCCTCGCGACACTGCTCTTCGATCTGCTCAGGGAAAGCGAGGCAGAGGATCGGGCCAATGTTTTTGACGTTGCTCTCCTCGCTGACCGGCTTCTCGCCGCCACAGCCTGGGCGCGGACATCTGAAACGACCCGGTCGCTGCCACTGGGATATTTCGGCGCCAGTACCGGGGCGGCGGCCGCGCTCATTGCGGCTGCGCGGCTCGGTGCTCAGATTGGCGCTGTCGTTTCCCGCGGTGGCCGGCCAGATCTGGCGCGCGACGCACTGCCACTGGTCACTGCACCCACCTTGTTGATTGTCGGCGGCCAAGATACCGAGGTTCTCGCTCTCAACCAAGACGCGCTCCGCGCCATGCGCTGTGAAGGCATGATCCAAGTGGTACCCGGGGCGACGCATCTCTTCGAGGAGCCGGGCGCGCTTGAGGTGGTGGTGGGGCTCGCGCGCGGGTGGTTTCTCGATCATTTGGCTGCTCATGGGCAGGCATGAACCAATGTTGTTCGCGGATCGCCAAGAAGCGGGCGAGCGGCTCGCTGCCACGCTCCTCCCCTTCAAGACCCCTGGTTCCGAGGCAAAGCGCGATCTGCAATGGCTCGCCTGAGCGCACCGAGTTCACGGCAGCACGTGACCGCCACGCTGGCGGAGCTGAAGCGCAGCCCGCTGTATGCAGAGACGCTCGGGATTGATCTCGCAGCCGGGCGCGATGACCAATATTTCCGTTGGTTCCTCGCGAGCCTTCTCTTCGGCGGCCGCATCAGCGAGACCATTGCGCACCACACCTACGATTCCTTCTGCCGTCACCAATTGACGAAGCCGCGCCGCATCATCGCCGCCGGGTTGGACTACCTCGTCAGCCCCATCATGCGCGAGGGCGGGTACGTCAGATATGACGGCCGCAAATCGGAGCAAGTGCTGCGCGATTGCCGGATGCTGCTCGAGCAATATGCCGGCCGCCTGTCGCGGCTCCATGAAGCGGCGCGTGACGCCCGTGATCTGGAAGATCGGTTGCTCGCCTTCCACGGGGTGGGCCCCGTCACTGTCAACATCTTCCTCCGCGAGCTGCGCCCCTTTTGGGCAAAGGCCGATCCGGCGCCCTTACCTTCCGTTCTCGCCATAGGAAAGACGCTCGGCATCGAGTTGAGCCATTATCGACGGAAAACGCTCACGTTCGCACGGATTGAGGCAGGCCTGATCCGCTTGGCACACCGGCACCGACACGATTAAAGATAGGTCGACCCTCGATATATGGGTCAGTATGATCGGCGTCGACGTGCACCACAGTGTGTCCGCTCAGGTGAGCCCTAGCGCGCGGTCACTCCGCCGCCTTCTTCGGGGCACCAGGGCGCTGTGCGCTCTGCCATGCTGCCGGACTCATCAGCGCAGTCCAGTCGGCCACCAGCCGCTGAGTGCACTCCGCGAACCACTTTTGTTGAATGGCTGCAGCCTCTCCGAGGTCCCTGCATTCCGCGATCTTGCGGGATGCTTCGACCCCTCTCTGAAAATCTTCGACCCGATGCGTCAACCAAATTTGGGCAGCGCCCTGCAAGTTTTCGAGCGTGCCCGTATCGGGTCTCATCCATTCCTCCATGCGCTTGAATGTCGATTGCCACAGCGCCGAAGTATTCGGGAAATCAGGGAATCGTTGCGCTTCCGATGATTTTGATCCTTGGTTCATCGCAGAGCCTCCTCACTAATGCGGCCATGGTGATGCTGACTCAAGAACCTGGCCGGCTAGTTGATGGGATAGTCGCGCGAGATCGTCAACGGAGAACAGTCCCACGACTGCTTGGTTCCGATCCACGACTATGAGTCTTCTCACATGCTTTGTTCTCATGACGCGTGCTGCTTCTGTGCAGTCTTGATCCTCACGACAGGATGCCACTTGGCTGGTCATGACCTCCCGCGCAGTCATGGTCTTCGGGTTTCCGCCTTTGGCGAGCGCCCGGCAGCAGATATCCCGGTCCGTCACGACGCCAATCACCTTCCCATCTTGCCAGACCGGAAGCACGCCGACGCCAGCGCGATCCATCTTGCGGGCACACTCTTCGATCGAGGTGCTGGGCCCGATGGTCTCGATAATGCTGGACATCGCCTGTTTCACAATCATCGACGCTCCTCCTCCTGAAAGGATGTTCATAGGCAATTCGCTGCGGTTGACCATGCTTGCGATCAGCTGACAACACGCGGTGGCATCAGATAAAAATCCGCAGAAGACCCCGCAGCGCGCGGCTTGGGACACTGGCAGAACGGCTGAGGCTTATTGGTTTCGAAGCGCAGCAGCAAATCCGAACGGATCATTACGCGCCTTGCTATCAGGCCTCCTTTTTTTATTTAGTGCGCCCTCGGCGTTCAAGTTTGATCTGCATCAAAAGCCGCAAGCGCGACGGCCGCATGAGAAGAGACGTGATTGCGTGTGCGATTTATTCGCGGGTCGCTGAGCTTCAACCTGCTGAAAACTTTCTCCGCAATGTGAATTTGGCCCCTTTAGGTGTTTAGAGCCTGGGAGAGAGAAACTCTGTGAATGACCGCCGACGCTATTTTCTCAAGACTGCCGATGGTCTTTGGTTAGGTGCTCAATCGAGACCAACGAAAAATTGCTCGTCGAGACCGATGATCAGGCGCTACTGAAGGCCGAAGTGATGTACCGGGCCGCTGTTGCCAGAGCTAACGTTCGCCCAGCTCGCGCCGCGCCGCCTCGACCTCGGCGGGGGTATGCAATCGATTGGCACCGGGAATTGCCATCGGACGACTTAGCACAAGTGCGGGGTTCGAAACCCGCAATTTTCCACAGGCGTCCAAACATGGATATTGGCCATTCGTTGGACACAGGGGGTGTCCTTCTTCTATCTCTTTGATACGATTGGCGTCCCCTACCGGATTCGAACCGGTGTTGCCGCCGTGAGAGGGCGGTGTCCTGGGCCTCTAGACGAAGGGGACCTTGTCTTGCCGGGTCCTTATCTACCGGCAAGCCCGGGGCTGATCAAGGGTGCTGGAGGCGGTCGCGGCTTGCGGCCCTCGACTTGAGCTTAGCGCAGCGCGATCCGCAGCATCTGGATCGCGGTCAAGGTGATGCCGATCCCGAAGGCGAGCTGCACCGCCAGGATCACATCCTGGAATCGCCGCCGCTTCGACGATGGCTCGCCGGCAAGGTCGTTCTTCCGGTCCTTCGCGCGCTCCTCGCGCGCGTTCCGCACTTCTTCTTCGACCTTGAGGCGGCGTGACTGTGCCTCGGCATTGTGCTCGTCCACCGGCGAGGCGCGGAACACCGTGAATTCGCTGAAGGTGCCGTCGTCGTTCTGCTGGCACGACATCACCCTGACGCCCGCCGGCGCGCGCACGCTCTCCATCAAGGCGCGCGCCATGGCGACCGCGACGTCCTTGTCGTCGGAGACGCTGTCGAGCACCCACCGGCCACCCGAAAATCGCTGAATTTCGTAACTGCGCGACGCCATTCCGCCACCTCACCCCACCGATGTCGGCGGGTGCTCCTCGACCATGCGCCAGTTCGCGGCGCCGAGGATGGTGGCAATGCGGCCGTCGTCATCGACGAGCGGCATCATGATGCTGCGATAGAGGACCAGTCCGCCCAAATGGCGGCTGAGGCCGCCGCGCGTCACCGGCACCCGGCGCGTGACGATTTCGCGCCAATGGCGGCTCGCGAGCGAAAGCACGGTGTCTTCGGGACACTCCACCACCAGCGGCGCCGGCTTCTGCGGCCAGTCCGGCAGGTGAAGGCCCGAACCGATGTGGATAAAGCGCGCGCCGGTGGGGCTCAGCACGTCGATCTGGAAGAGCTGCGACGCGTCGGCACCGGCATCGGCCGGCATCAATTGCGAGCCGTGCGGCAATCCGTCGGCACGGCGGGCGCGCCGCCACAATTCGAGCATCCGGATCACCAACCGCTTGTCGGCGCTCGTTTCCAGCAAAAGACCGCACTCCCAAGGGTTTCCCGCCATGGCGGAGCCAAGCGGAAGCTGCCGGCATTTGCCGGCCCTCGCCGCTAAAGGATGGCACAAGGTCGGTAAATTTATGGTTGCCAGCGCAAGGAGGGCATGGGTCCGAGCACAATAGCCGGGAGCAGCGTCCCGAGAGCGATTCTAGCAGGGGGCGCGCCCTTACTCGCGGAAATTCACGTATTGCAGCGGCTGTTCCAGCTTCAGCGCTTTGAGCTGGGTGATCGCCGACTGTAGGTCATCGCGCTTCTTGCCGGAGATCCTGAGCTCGTCGCCCTGGATCGCTGCCTGCACCTTGAGCTTGCTGTCCTTGATCGCCTGCACCAGCTTCCTCGCTAGCTCGCGGTCGATCCCTTGCCGGAGCCGCGCGGTCTGTCGCAGCGTATTGCCGGTAGCCTTCTCTGGCTCGGCGAAGTCGAGCACACCCGGATCGACCTTGCGCCGCACGAAATACCCCTTCACCAGCTCCTGCATCTGCTTCAGCTTGAGCGCGTCGTCGGCGAGAATGATCAGCGCGTTCTCCTCGCGCTTCACCGATGATTGGCTGCCCTTGAAGTCAAAGCGGGTCGCGATCTCCCGCATGACGCCCGCCACGGCATTGTCGACCTCCGCCATCTCGATCCGTGATACCACGTCGAAGCTCGGCATAGGGACCCTCCACACATTCGCCGATGACCGGATACTAGCCCGAAATAAATCTCAGCCGAACGCGATCTCACCGGCGGTTCTGCGCGCGATGCAGCACCCAGGCCGAGATCAGCGGCAGCAATGCCATGGCCGCAAAGCAGCGTCCATAACCGCCGAGCAACGGGATAAGCACGGTGAATGCCGCCGGCGCCAGGACGTATCCGAGGAAGGTGAGCAGGGTCGAGCCCGCCGTCGCCTCGCCGACGCGCCCCTCGGGTGCGAGCCGCGCGACTTCCGCCAGATAGACACCGTTCCAGCTCACGCCGATGAGTCCGATGACGGCGCTGAGCACCAGCACCATGCCCCAGGGCAGGTCGAGGCTGAGCGCGGCTGCGGCGAGCGATGCGAGGGAAGAGCCGATCGCGAGCAGCACCAGCGTGCGGATGCCTGAGCCGAGCCGATCGGCGACGAAGCCCATGAGGATGCGCGCGAGCATCCCCACCACCTGCAGCACCGCGAAGGCACTTCCCGCGGCGGTAAGGCTGAGGCCAGCCTCGGTATTGAGGTTGGTCACGAAAAAGCTAAAGACGCAGCCCTGGACGCAGGAGAACGGGAGGCTTGCGATCGCGAGGCTGCGCAGTGCGCTGCCGCTCGCCAGCACACGAAACGGCAGCAGAAGGGCGCGCACAGAAAAGAGCTCGCGAATGAGATTGCCCTCCGCCCGCTCCCGCGTCCGGTCGATCGTTTGCCGCCAAGGCTCGACTGCAAAGGCGGCGAGTGCCGTCGCGACTGCGCCTGCCGCCAAGGCCCATCGCCAGCCGGGTCCCGAGACCAGAGGCGGCAACAGCAAGCCTGCGGCGGCGCCGCCGAAGGGAGCGCCCGCCTGCTTGATCGAGAAGATGAGGCTGCGCTGCGCCTGTGGCGAATGGCGGATCAAGATTTCGCTGCCGGCCGGAGGCGCGGGACCATAGCCAACGCCCACCAACAACCCCGCGAGCAGCATCAACGACCATGTTCCGCTGAGCGGCAGCAAGAGAGCGAGCGCGCCCACGAGATTGCCGATTTGCAACACGCGCACCGCACCCCAGCGCCGCAGGAGCACATAGCCGCTGGCGAGGAACCAAAGCGTCCCCATCGCCTCGAGCGCCGACAGCAAGCCGATCTCCTCGGGTGCGGCGCCGGCGGCGTGGGTGAGGCTTGGCCCGATCACCGGCATCGCCTGAGTGAGGAACGCCGCCGTCACCTGCATCGCCAAGGTAACGCCGAGCGCCTGGAGCCAAAGCGGGGCGGCGTGGGCGCTGCGGCTCACATCCCCCACGGGAACCCGCCGACCACGAAATCCTGGCTGGTAATAAAATGCGCATCCGGGGTGGGGAGGAAGGCGACAAGTCGGCCGCGTCCGATGGCGCGCGTACCCCCGGTGATGAGAGCCGTTCCTTGCATTCCGCCCCCGGTCGCCTACCCCCGTATTTCGATTGGGATACTGAAGGCTCGCCAATGTGTCGCCCAGGCTGGAAAGACCCTGAAATTCGCATCGAGCCAGGTTCCCGATGGGCACGACGTGGATCATTACGCCGCCGATGCGGCCGCGGTCGTTGAGCACCTGGACCTTCGCAATACCGTTCATATCGGCCACTCGACCGGCGGCGGCGAAGCGACCCGCTACGTCGCCCGTCACGGCAAGGGCCGGGTCGCCAAGGCCGTGCTGATGTCCGCCGTGCCGCCGATCATGATCAAGAGCGCCTCCAATCCGGGCGGGTTACCGATCGAGGTGTTCGACGGTCTCCGTCGCAGCTTGGCCGCCAATCGCGCTCAGTTTTATCGCGATGTCCCCGCCGGACCGTTTTACGGATTCAACCGGCCAGGCGCGAAGCCGTTGGAGGGCGTCATCGCGAACTGGTGGCGTCAAGGGATGATGGGCGGAGCCAACGCCCACTACGACGGCATCAAGGCGTTCTCCGAGACCGACTTCAACGAGGATTTAAAGAGCATCGACGTGCCCACGCTCGTAATGCACGGGGACGACGATCAGATCGTGCCGTACAAGGATGCCGCACTGCTCTCGGTCAAGCTGCTCAAGCGAGGGACACTGAAAATCTACCCGGGTTTCCCGCACGGCATGCTCACGACCCACGCCGATGTGATCAACCAGGACCTCCTGGATTTCATCAAGGCGTGATATCGGACTTACAAGCCCCGGGGAGTCTTCAGCGCCGGTCGGCACCCCCGTCAATGCAGCGCTTCACATGTCCATCATGTTGGCGTGCAAATTGGCGATGATCCAGATCGACCCGGTGATGACGAGAAACACGATCCAAACGCCGTACGCGAGGGCGAGGATGTTGTTCGTGTTGTCGGATCCGCTGCCGAGATGCAGAAAAAAGACGAGGTGAACCCCGATCTGAGCGATAGCGAGCACGAGCAATCCGACCGCGATGCCCGGCGGCCACAGCAAATTGGTCTGCGAGACGACGAATGATGCGATCGTCGCCAATATCGCGAGCGCGAGCCCCACTGTGTACGACACGTAACTGGCCGAGGGTTCATGCTCTTCAACACCGGGTGTCCGATCGTCGAAGACGTGCTCGTCACGGTCCATCAGCGTGCTCCCATCAGGTAGACTAGGGTCAAGACCCCGATCCAGACGATATCCAATGCGTGCCAGAACAGACTAAAACACAACAAACGCCGCAGGACGTGCGGCCGCAGACCTTTCGCGTAAACCTGCGCGATCATGTAAATGAACCAGAGCAGGCCGAGGGTCACGTGCGCGCCGTGCGTGCCGACCAGCGTGAAGAACGCCGATAGAAAGGCGCTGCGCGAGGGCCCGGCGCCCGCGTTGATCATATTGGCGAATTCACTGAATTCTATGAATAGGAAGGCGGCGCCGAGCAGAAAGGTGAAGACGGCCGATACGTAAAAATAGTCGACATGTCGCCGCTCGGCCGCCAATGCTCCGATCCCGCAGCTATAGCTCGAGAGCAGCAGACACATGGTCTCAATGAAGACGTTGCGAAGATTGAACAGTTCGGCGCCGCTCGGGCCGCCGGCGGTCTGGTTTGACAGTACTGCATAAGCCGCGAATAGCCCGGAAAACAGGATGAAGTCGCTGAGCAGGAAGATCCAGAACCCGTAGGCGACGACGGTCCGGGTTGGCGCCGGCCCACCACCACCGCGGCCGCGTGCGACGTCGGCGGGAACGAAATCGGTCTCGGCTATCGTCATGCGCGTCCCCTCGCGCCGAGCCGCGCCTGTTCGACGCGCGCGATTTCGCTGACTGTGATCTCACGCTCTCGATTGTCGCTCCAGCCAAACACCATGATCGTGATCGCCGCGGCGAGGAGGCCGAGAATCACCACCCACCAGATGTGCCAGATGAGCGCAAATCCGGTCACCACCGCAAAGAAGGCGGTGATAAAGCCGGTGGGACTGTTGCGCGGGACCTCGATGGGCTCATAGCGCGGCTCCACGGGTGTCAGTCCCCGCCGCTTCATCTCCCAGAACGCGTCGATTGTCTCGACCCTGGGCAGCACCGCGAAATTGTAGGCGGGTGGCGGCGACGTTGTGGACCATTCGAGCGTACGACCGTTCCAGGGATCGCCGGTCAGGTCGCGGCGCTGCTCGCGCGTGCGGATGCTGACATAGAGCTGCACGATCGTGCATAGAACGCCGAGAAAAATGACGACGGCGCCCAATTCCGCGACAATCAGGAGAGGCTGCCAGCTCGGGTCGGGTATGTGTTGCAGGCGCCTTGTCATGCCCATGAGGCCGAGGATGTAGAGCGGCGTGAAGGCGAGGTAGAAGCCGATCAACCAGCACCAGAAGCTGGCTTTGCCCCACCGATCGTCGAGGGTGAAGCCGAAGACCTTGGGGAACCAGTACTGGTAGCCCGCGAACACGGCAAACACGACGCCGCCGATGATGACGTTGTGGAAATGCGCCACGAGAAAGGCGCTGTTATGGAGTACGAAATCGACCGGCGGCACCGCCAGCAGGACGCCGGTCAATCCACCGATCACGAAAGTGACCATGAAGCCGACCGACCACAAGACGGGCGCCGTGAACACGATCCGGCCGCGGTACATCGTGAACAGCCAGTTGAAGATTTTGACCCCGGTCGGCACCCCGATGATCGACGACATGATGCCGAAGAATGCGTTGACGTCGGCGCCCGCCCCCATCGTGAAGAAGTGATGCAGCCAAACCATGAAGGAGAGGATGCAAATCCCGAGGGTCGCGAGGACCATCGAGCGATAGCTGAACAGCCCCTTTCCGGAGAAAGTCGCGATCACTTCGGAGTAAACGCCGAATGCCGGCAGGATCAGGATATAGACTTCGGGATGGCCCCACGCCCAGAACAGGTTGGCATACATCATCTGGTTGCCGCCGAAGTCGTTGGTAAAGAAGTGCATGCCGAGATACCGATCGAGCAGCAGCATCGCGAATGTCGCGGTCAGGACCGGAAACGCGGCAACAATCAGCATATTCGAGGCCAGCGCGGTCCAGCAGAAGACGGGCATGCGGAAGTAAGTCATCCCCGGGGCGCGCAGCTTCAGAATCGTGGTCACGAAGTTGACGCCGGTCATCAGGCTGCCGATGCCCGAGATTTGCAGCGACCAGAGGTAGTAATCGACGCCGACATCCGGCGAAAACGCGAGCTCGGAAAGCGGCGGGTAATTCCACCAACTGGTCCGCGCGAAATTGCCGATCACGAGCGACAGGTTGATGAGAAGCGCACCCGAAGCGGTGAGCCAAAAGCTGACGGAGTTGAGCACGGGAAACGCGACGTCGCGCACGCCGAGCTGCAACGGCACGACAAAGTTCATTAGCCCGATGACCAGCGGCATCGCCACGAAGAAAATCATGATGGTGCCGTGCGCCGAGAAGATCTGGTCGTAGTGGCTGGGCGGCAGGTATCCCTGCGCGTCGCCGACCGCGATCGTCTGCTGGGTGCGCATCATGATCGCATCGGAATAGCCGCGCAGCAGCATGATCAAGCCGAGCGTCATATACATGACGCCGATGCGCTTGTGATCGACGCTGGTCAACCACTCGCGCCAGAGGTAGGGCACCCAGCCCTTTAAGGTGATGTACCCCAGAACGGTCACGATAATGATGACCACCACTGCGCCGCTGATCAGTGGGAGAGGCTCATTGAACGGAATTGCGTCCCAGCTCAGCCGCCCCAGCATGTCAACCTCCTGCTTCGCGAACCGGAGAACGCAAGGTCGCACCGGCATGCTTCTCGTGGCCCGACGCGGTATCTTGAATGATGCGTTCGAAGAGCCGCGGGGCGACCGAGCCATAGGTGATCGGCGTCACGTTTTGGCTGGGCTTTGCCAATGCGGCATAGGTCGCATCGTCGAGCGCGGCCCCCGACCCTCGCACTTGCTCGACCCATCTGGCGAAGTCCTGGGCGGACACGGCCTTCACGATGAAACGCATGTCGGAAAATCCGTCGCCGCTGAACATTGCCGAGAAACCCGGATACTCGCCGGGCTGGTCCGCCAGCAGGTTCAGGTGCGTGGTCATGCCGCCCATTGCGTAAATCTGGCTGCCGAGCTGCGGGACAAAGAATGAATTCATCACTGTCGCGGAGGTCAGGCGGAATTGCACCGGCGTGCCCGTGGGAATGACCAGTTCGTTGACGGCTGCGACGCGCTGATCGGGATAAATGAACAGCCATTTCCAATCGAGCGCCACGACATCGACCTGGATCGGTGGCGCCTTCGCCGGGATCGGCGCCCGCGGATCGAGCTGATGGGAACCGATCCAGATCACCCCGCCCAGCAGGATCACGATCAGCGCGGGGATCGACCAGGTGACGAATTCAATGCGCCCTTCAAAGCCCACCTCAGTGCTCCGGCCGGCATGCGGATTGGACGACCGGTACCACCACGCAAAGCCCAGGATCGCAACGATCACCGGAATAACGACGACGAGCATGATCGCCGTTGAATTGATCAACAGCAGCCGTTCCGCCGCTGCGATCGGCCCCTGCGGATCCAGGATCCCGGCCCTCTGGCAGGAAGCCAACGGCATCGCCGCGCATGCAACGAGGGAGCCAATCACGCCCGACCGAAGCCGCCGTTGCCGGTTGGCTTTTTTGGGCGGAAGTTTCAGGGTTGGGGGAGGGCCGGCAATCAATGTGGTCCCTCCTGCTCAGGCACCGGCACATCGAACCCGTTCAGCGTGACGGACACCATGCAATAGAGGCCAACAAGATAGATAAGCTCAGAAGTTCCGCTTTCGCCGAACAGATCAACTGCTTGCCGGTAAGTCAGCTCGGGGAGCACCCCGCCCGAAACGAGGGCTGACGCCATGTCATAGGCGACCGCTTCCTGGTGCGTCAGATCAACGGGACGCTGGCCTGCGACGATTGTCGCGATTTTTTCGTCGGAGATGCCCCGCAGCTCTGCCACCAGGACGTGCGCATATATTTCGTACGCCGAATGGAACTTCGCGCCGGTTACGAGGATCGCAACCTCGCGAACCGGTCGCGGCAACGCCGGGCTGGTGGTGAGCGCTTTTACCAGCTCCCATACCGGTTTTCCAAATTTGCTGAAGCGGAGCCACGGGTTCCATGGTCCGATCAACTGTCCTGCCGCGTTGACCGCTGTAAATCCTTTGAAATTCGCCTCTATGCCGTGGCGCATATCGTCGTAAAGCGCCCGCTGCTCGGCGGTGAATTTGGGGGTCGACAGAAGGGGTAGCCGCATGCCTAACCTCCTTCATGTGATTTGACCTGTGGTATTCAGCTAGTTCCGCGACGCGCTACGGCTAGCACCCTCTTCATGCCGGCAGGCTCGGAAATAATTCCGGCGCCATTTTCGTCGCAAATTCCTTGAAGATGCGGCAGGGCTTCGAAATGTTCCGGTTTCCCAGGTGGACCAGCGAGAGATCGAAGGTGGGAAAATGCCAGTCCGGCATGACCTCCACTAGGAGACCGCGGCGAACGAGATCGGGCTGCACGACCGGCGGAAGCTCGCCGATCCCGCCGCCTGCCAGCAACGCCGGGGCAATGCCCGCGAAGTCGTTCATCGAGAGGAAGGGCTGAAACGTGAGCGTTTCTCTGTCCTTTCCGTTCTTGTGAACGAAGACCCAGCTACTATCCGGCTTCCAATGGGAAAATGAAAGCAGCCGGTGGTCCAACAGATCCGCGGGCTTTTTGGGCGCCTTGCATCTTTTCAGATAGCTCGGACTCGCGACAAGCTGGTGTCGATAAGTCAGGATCGGCCTCGCGACCAGCGCTGAGTCCCTGAGAGGGCCCAATCGGAACACAACGTCCACGCCTTCGGCGATAAGATCGACAAAGCGATCCGTCACCAGAACTTGAACGCGGACATCCGCGTATAAGGCCTGAAACGCCGCGACGATCGGTATCAGCAGGGTATCGGATATGCTCGGCGGCGCCGATAGCCGCAAGGTGCCTGATACGCTTGAACGCCGGTTCGAAGCGATACTCTCGATGGCCTCGCTGAGTTCGGCGCTGCGCTTCGCGTGTTCCAGCACTTCCGCTCCCAGCTCGGTGAGCCGCAAGCTGCGGGTCGACCGCTCGAGCAGGCGAACGCCTAATTGGTCCTCCAGTTCGGCTATTCTGCGGCTGACGGTAGACACCGGCATCTTGAGACGGCGCGCCGCCTCGGAGAAGCCGTTGGCTTCGACGACCTTCGCGAATATCACGAGCGAGTTAAGATCTGCCATGGCATCTCAAGTAACGATGGCAATCTTTTAACATCGCTTGCTCGGCGACAAGCGGTCAGAAGAGCGACCGCTTAGGGGCACATCGAGCTCGAGCGCTCGCGATCATTCCATATTTGGAAATCAAATTTCTGGCATTGCCGGATTATCGGCAAACAGATCGGTGGAATAAATTATCTCGAAGGATGTGGCGAGCGGAGATCCTCCATGGCCCCAGGTCGCCTTTTGAGATGCGCGGTGATCGCTATTTCGCTTCTCGCGGTGTCAGCTTACCCCGGGCAGGCAGGGGCCCAAACGAGCGGAGTACCCATGAAAACCGACACAGGTATCGCTCAAGACGAGGCTGCGATCAGAAGCACGCTGGCCTCATACAACGACGCTTTAAATGGCGGTAAGACGGCTGCCGTGCTGCCGCTCTATACGGACGACGGTGTTTTCATGCCGCCCTACAGCCAATCTGCGGTGGGAAAGGATGCGGCGCGGAAAGCTTACGATGCCGTATTCGACGAGCTGAAATTCCGTGTGAAGTTCGCCATCGCGGAGTTGGTGGTGGTCGCTCCCACTTGGGCGTTCGTACGCACGAATTCGGCGGGCACAACGGATCACCACTCCACGGGCAAGACGACCGCCGAAGCGAATCAAGAGCTCTTCATTTTCAAGAAAGAAGGCGACGGCAAGTGGCGCATTGCGCGCTACAGCTTTTCGCCGACGAATCCGCCCGCCAAGTAGCTCCGGGCCAGGGGAGGGGATCCGCGGGCGCGGTGCGCCCCAAGCGGCGATGGGAGCATCATTATGAGCGCCCAGAAACGTGAGGTTTCAACCGCCGCGGAGCTGCTCGCGGCCACGACGGAGGCGAGCGCCCGTGAAGCATCGATGCGATGTTCGCCTCTCGAGGAACGATTGCCCTCTAAATCAGCGGCCCTGAGAACGGCCCTCACGCGCGACGCGCGGCAATGGTCCAGGGCGCGGCGCCTTGGGTGAAGCGCTCTGCCAGGAAGTCCAGCAACAGGCCGACGCGGATCGCGCGCGGCCCGCCCGCGGGGGTTACGAGGTTGATCGTCAGCGCAGGAGCGTTCCACCCTTCGAGGACCGCGACCAAGCGCTTCTGCCGGATAGCATCCCAAGCCAGGAAATCCGGCTGCAATGCGATTCCAAGTCCCGCCTCCAGCGCGAAGCTGAGTGCTTCCGCGTTGGTGGCGCTGAGTGGTCCCCTCACCGCGACGGCTTCCTCGTTGCCCTTGACGTCCGTGAAGCGCCACGTCTCGCCAGTCGCGAGATAGCTGTAGCAGAGGCACCGGTGGTCCCTAAGATCGCGCGGCCGCGCCGGCTTGCCATAGCGCGCAAAGTATGCCGGTGCAGCGACGACCCAGCGCCGCACCGGACAAAGCCGTCGCGCGATCAAGCTTGAGTCTGGAAGATCGGCGATCCGGACGGCGATGTCGATCCCGCCGGCGACCAGATCCACGATACGGTCGTCGAGCTGCAGGTCAATCGATACCTCCGGGTATGCCGCGAGGAAGTCAGGCATCGCGGGAGCGACGTGCCGAAGACCGAACGACATGGGCGCGGCGAGGCGGATGCGGCCGCGCGGCGTCGCCGATTTGGCCTGAGCCTCGGCCTCGGCAGCTTCGCCCTCGGCGAGGATTTGCGCGGCCCGAACCGCGAGCACTCGGCCGGTTTCTGTCAGCGAGAAGCGGCGGGACGTCCGATGCACCAGGCGCTCGCCGAGCCTCGCTTCAAGCCGTTGCAGCGCCTTCGAGACGGTCGCCGCCGACAATCCGAGTTCGTCGGCTGCCGCCGCGAAAGAGCCTGTTTCCGCCACTTTGGCGAAAATCGCCCACGCCTCAAGGTCGGGAAGCGCCATGGCAATCCTCAAAATTGTAAAGTATGAAATTCCATCATTTCTGTTTTCCAGGGCGCGGTCGAGCACCATGTTAATGACCTGGAAGAGTTCGACCCCACGAGGAGGAGTTTCGCCATGATCGAACGCAGGCCATTTGCGGGTCTCGGTGGCGCGGATCACGGCTGGCTTAGGGCCAAGCACCATTTCTCATTCGCGAACTACTACGATCCTAAGCGCATGGGATGGGGCAATCTGCGCGTCTGGAACGACGATGAGATCGCGCCCCAATCCGGATTTCCCCCGCATCCGCATTCCGACATGGAGATCATCACCTATGTGCGCGAGGGTGTGGTCACGCACAAGGATTCGATGGGCAACAGCGGACGCACCGAGGCCGGCGATGTTCAGGTCATGTCGGCAGGTTCAGGCATCCGGCACTCGGAATACAACCTCGAGGACAAGGCAACTCGGCTCTTTCAGATCTGGATCGTGCCAACGGAGCGGGGCGGTACTCCCTCATGGGGTACGAAACCCTTTCCGAAAGCCAACCGGTCCGGCCGCTTCGTCACGCTGGCCAGCGGCTTTTCGAAGGACAGGGAAAGCGGAGCACTGCCGATCCGGACCAATGCACGGGTGATGGGCGCCACCATCAAAGCGGGCGAGCGCATCACTCTGTCCCTGGATCCGCAGCGGCATGCCTATCTTGTCGCCGCTACGGGCGCAATCGATGTCGGTGACGTGCGCATCAATGCCCGCGATGGTGCCGCGATTTCGGAGCTCTCAACCGTCGATATCGTCGGGATTGAGGATTCTGAGGTCGTCCTGGTCGATGCGGCCTGAGGATCGAGTGCCTAAGGCTCGAATAGGGATCAAATTAGGGGACTGAACCGATGCAGGCACCGACTTTCCCAGCCGCCTTCCGCGTAGCGGATATCATGACCAATGGCGCATCGATCCATGTGCGCATCGGCGGAAGCGGGGCGGCCGTGGTGCTTCTTCACGGCTACGGCGAAACGGGTGACATGTGGGCGCCACTGGCGGCGGATTTGGCGCGGGATCATACCGTCGTCGTTCCCGATCTGCGCGGGCTCGGTCTGTCGTCTCGCCCCGCCGGCGGGTATGACAAGAAGACCCAGGCCGGGGATCTCGCCGGCGTCTTGGATATGCTGAAGATCGCCAAGGCCGATCTGGTAACCCACGACATCGGAAACATGGTGGGGTACGCGTTCGCAGCTCAGCGCCCCGGTCGCGTGACTAAGTTCGTTCTCATTGACGCGCCGCTGCCGGGGATTGGGCCGTGGGACGAGATCACGCGGAGCCACGCACTCTGGCATTTTTCCTTTTGGGGTCCGGATGCCGAGCGATTGGTCGCGGGACGCGAGCGCATTTATCTCGATCGATTCTGGAACGAATTCTCCGCTGATCCGAGGAATTTCAGCGAAGCGGCGCGCGAGCACTATGCGAAGCTCTATGCGCAGCCGGGAGCCATGCACTCAGGCTTCGAGCAATTCAAAGCATTCGACCAGGATGCGGCCGACAACAAGGCGTTCCTCGCGAAGGGCAAGCTCGCTATGCCGGTGCTTGCGGTCGGCGGAGAGAAGTCCTTCGGTCCCATGATGGCGACGGTGATGCGAGCGGTCGCAACGAATGTGACCGAGGCGGTCGTTCCACGTTCGGGCCACTGGGTCATGGAGGAAAATCCGACCGCGACGATCAAACTCGTCACCGACTTTCTGAAATGATCCACCCAAACACGCGAGACCGCTCGTGACGCAAGACCGTCCGCGATCGAACTAAACACCGAGTTGTACCTTCATCAAAGAATGAAGCAGGAGAATCCCAATGACGAATCCCAAGCTCGAGGTGCTGACCCCCCAGAATTGCCAGCTGATCTTTATCGACCACCAACCGCAGATGGCGTTCGGCGTGCAGTCAATCGATCGACAGGTGCTCAAGAATAACGTCGTGGCGCTGGCCAAGTCTGCCAAGGTTTTCAAAGTGCCGACGACCATTACCACGGTTGAGACGCAAGGTTTCTCTGGCTACACCTACCCCGAGCTGCTGGATGTCTTTCCGGACCTCAAGCTGCTTGAACGGACATCCATGAACTCGTGGGATGACAAGAAGGTCCGTGACGCTCTCAAGGCAAATGGCCGCAACAAAGTTGTCGTTTCGGGCCTCTGGACTGAGGTTTGCAACAATACCTTCGCGTTATCAGCGATGCTCGAGGGCGGCTATGAAATCTACATGGTGGCTGACGCTTCCGGCGCGACGTCGAAAGAGGCGCAAGACTACTCCATGCAGCGGATGATCCAGGCAGGTGTCGTTCCTGTAACGTGGCAGCAAGTACTGCTCGAATGGCAGCGCGACTGGGCACGCAAGGAAACTTACGACGCGGTAATAGCGATCGTGCGGGAGCATTCCGGTGCCTATGGCATGGGTGTCGATTATGCCTACACCATGGTCCACAAAGCGCCACAGCGTACGTCGAAGATGCATGAAGCACTTCCGCCGGTGCGCGCGTAAGCGTCGGCGCGCGTTTCGCGTCGGTTGTCCCAGTGATGCCGCGTCGGTGCTGGTGGTGCCGAACAGGTGGCACCGCGACGCGAGTGCGGCGACCACTCAATCCATCAGATCGCTGGAGGTCATGATATGAGCGACCCCGTGCCCGACCTCATCCTACATCGTGGCCTCGTCACGACACTGGATCGCTCAAAGCCGACCGCGAGCGCCATCGCGATTGCCGGCGGGAAATTTGTCGCTGTCGGTCATGACCGGGAGATCATGGCTCTCGCCGGCAAGGCAACGCGCGTCATCGATCTCAAAGGCCGACGCGTGCTTCCGGGACTCATCGACAATCATCTCCATATCATTCGCGGCGGGCTCAATTTCAATATGGAGCTGCGGTGGGACGGCGTTCGCTCGCTCGCCGATGCGATGGCGATGCTGAAGGGTCAAGTTGCGATCACGCCGCCGCCGCAATGGGTCCGCGTAGTCGGCGGTTTCGCGGAGCATCAATTCGCGGAGAAACGTCTGCCAACGATCGAGGAGCTCAATGCTGTCGCTCCGGAAACCCCGGTCTTCCTCCTACACTTGTACGACCGTGCAATTCTGAATGCCGCCGCCCTGCGCGCCATTGGGTATACCAAGGATACGCCGGAACCGCCGGGCGGCGAGATCGTGCGCGACGCCAGGGGCAATCCGACCGGACTTCTTCTCGCCAAGCCCAACGCCGGTATCCTCTACGCGACCTTGGCCAAGGGGCCGAAGCTGCCGTTCGAATATCAGCTCAACTCCACTCGGCATTTCATGCGTGAGCTCAACCGCCTCGGCGTGACCGGCGCCATCGACGCCGGAGGCGGCTTCCAGAACTATCCCGAAGACTACGCGGTGATCCAAAAGCTGGCGCAAGACGGACAGCTCACGGTTCGGATTGCCTACAATCTCTTCACCCAGAAGCCCAAGGGCGAGAAGGAGGACTTCCTGCACTGGACCAGGGCGTCCAAGTACAAGCAGGGCGACCACTATTTCCGCCACAACGGCGCGGGCGAGATGCTGGTATTCTCGGCGGCCGATTTCGAGGATTTCCGCGTGCCGCGGCCGGACATGCCGGCGGAAATGGAGCGCGAGCTTGATGCCGTCATTCGTATCCTCGCCGAGAACCGCTGGCCCTGGCGGCTGCACGCGACCTATGACGAAACCATCAGCCGCGCACTCGATGTCTACGAGCGGGTCAACCAGGACATCCCCCTGGCGGGGCTGAATTGGTTCTTCGATCACGCCGAGACGATTTCCGATCAATCCATCGAGCGCATAGCGGCACTCGGCGGTGGTATCGCGGTCCAGCATCGCATGGCCTACCAGGGCGAGTATTTCGTCGAACGCTACGGCTCCGGCGCGGCGGAGGCGACGCCGCCGATCGCGCGTATGCTCGCGGCTGGCCTCAAGGTCTCGGCGGGAACGGATGCCACGCGCGTCGCCTCGTACAACCCATGGGTCTCGCTCGCGTGGCTCGTCACCGGCAGGACGGTGGCGGGACTGCGGCTCTATCCGCAGCGCAATTGCCTCGACCGCGAGACCGCGCTCAGGATGTGGACGGAGAACGTCACCTGGTTCTCCAACGAGGAGGGCGTAAAGGGGCGGATCGAGGCAGGCCAGCTTGCTGACCTCATCGTGCCGGATCGAGATTACTTCGCCTGCGCCGAAAGCGAGATTGCCGACACTACGTCCGACCTCACGGTCGTGGGTGGCCGGATCGTCTATGCGGCGCGTGACTTTGCTCGCTACGACGAAGGTGCGCCGCCGCCGGCGATGCCGGACTGGTCGCCGGTTCGCGCTTTTGGAGGATATGGCGCATGGGCAAGTTCGTCCGCGCAAGCTCAGGCGATGCTGATCAATGAATCCGCTCGGGGCCGCGCGCACTCATGCGCCGTCCACCGCCACGGCGATGCCGCGGTCTGGTCGGCTCGTCTGCCGATCTCCGACGTCAAGAGCTTCTGGGGCGCTCTCGGGTGCTCGTGCTGGGCCTTCTAAGGGACTCAAAGGCGGAGGCCAACGCCCCATGACTGACTATGGCAGCCTTCTTGCTCGCTTCTGCCTTAGCCTGGTCTTTCTTTGGAGCGGGATCACCAAACTGCGCGATCCCGTCGGAGGGACTGCCGAGGTGGCGGCGCTCGGCCTGCCGATGCCACAGGTCTTTTTGGCGTTGACCATCCTCTGCCAGATTGCCGGCGGACTTATGGTGCTCCTGGGATTCCGGGTGCGTCTTGGAGCGCTCGTGCTCCTCAGTTTCACCGTGGTCGCCACACTGCTCGGACACCGGGTAGCCGGCCTCACGGGTGCTGCTCGCCAGCAGCAGATGACGACCAGCCTTGAGCATCTCGCTATCGTCGGCGGTTTTTTGCTCTTGATCGTCCACGGCGCCGGAGCCCTCAGCATCGACGCGCTCCTCAATTGAGGCGAAGCTCCGTGACGCACGACACACCGGCCCCCGTGCCACAGTCTCCGTTTCCGCCGCTTCGCGTGGCGCTGAAAACGATCGGCGTGATCGCGATCGGAATGCTCGGCTCGAGCATTTCCTCTCAGCTCATCGACCTGAACATTGCGGATATCGGCGGCGCTTTCTCGATCTCCGCCGACAACGCCTCGTGGATATCCTGTGTTGCGGCCATGGCCGAGGTTGCCTCTATCCCCATCGCCGCGACCTTGGCTCGTGCGGTCACTTTGCGCACCCTGGTCATTTGGACCTCCGGTATTTTCGTGCTCTCGGCGCTTGCGAGCCTCTGGGTTCCAGGCGAAGTCGGGCTTCTTGTCCTGCGTGCGATCCAGAGCTTTTGCGGCGGCACCATCTCCGTGTTGCTCTTCGTGGCCGTGATGGCGACGCTGCCGCCCGGGCGCGGACGCAGCATCGGGCTCGCCTTTTTCGGGTTTGCCTCCACCGCACCGTACGCGATCACCGCCACCGTCGCAGCTTTCGTGACGGAATGGTGGGGGTGGCGGGGGCTCTACGCGTTCGATATCACCTGGGCACTCGTCCTGCTCGCGCTCGCGATCACCGTGCTGCGCCCGACCGCAAGCGCGATGCGGCTGCAAGAGATCGACTGGCCCGGATATTTTCTCTTGGCCGCCGGCGGCGCCGCGTTGATCTTGTTCATGAAGCAAGGAGACCGGTTCTTCTGGCTGGACAATTCCCGCATCGTGATCGCCGGCGTGATCGCGGCCATCCTCATTCCGGCCGCGATCCTTGTCTTTGCCGTCCGCCCCCGACCGCTGCTCGATCTTTCCCTGATGAAAACTACGTTCGGCTGGGCGGTCATGCTTGCCACCTTCTACCGCTTCGGCATGGTGATGACCGCCTTCGTCGTGCCGCAGGTGCTCACGCGTCTGCAGGGTTTCCGCGTGACGGAAATCGCCGATGCGAACATTTGGATGTTCTGGGCGGAATGCGCGGCATTTCCGCTGGCGTGGTATTGGGCGTCTCGCTGGGACGCCCGGATTCCATTGTCGCTGGGCCTCGCGCTCTTCGCCGTCGGCGCGTTCCTGAGCACGCGACTTACGCCGACCTGGCAGGCCTCCGATTTTCGATTGACCGAAATCGCGATCGGACTCGGGCAAGGTCTTTTCCTGGTACCGACGCTGTTCTATGCGACGCGCGACGTGGCACCGCAACAGGGCACAACCGCCGCCGCCTTGTTCAACTTGAGCCGCACCATCGGGCAAACCTTTGGTGCCGCCGTGATCGGTTCGCTGATCACCTATCAGGAGAAATTCCACTCCGCCATCCTGGTGGACAGCATCAGCAACGACAATCCCGAGATGGCGCAGCGCTTCAACGGCCTGGTCGCAACCTTTCTTGCAACGCATGGCGACCCGGTCCTCGCTGAGCGGCAAGCCTGGGCAGCGCTCTCGAACTTGGTCTCGACCCAAGCCTACGTGCTTGCGTTCGCGGATGCCTTCGTCATTGTTACCGTTGCGCTGGGAATATCGGCTCTTCTGGTGCTGATGCTGCCGCCCTTGCGCACGCCGTCGATGCGCGGCGATCCGCAGGCGCCGAAGGGCGGTTTGCTCCTCTCGAAAAGGGCCTCATGATCGCGGGTTTGAAACGTATTGCGATTGCCCTGGTGCTGCTTGTGGCCATAGGGGCGGCCGGCTACTTCGGGCAGCGCTGGTACGAACGGTCGCGCGACGTACAGACGACGGACGATGCCTATGTCCGCGGCGAGATCACTGCGATCAGCCCTCGCGTCTCCGGATATGCGGTTGAGGTGTTGACCGACGAGAACCTGCCGGTCAAGGCCGGTCAGATACTCGTCCGCATCGATCCCCGCGACTTCCGCATGGCGGTCGAGAGGAGCCAGGCTGCGCTCGATCAAGCGAAGGCGGATCTGGCCCAAATCGATGCCCAGCGCGAGCTTCAGCAGTCGAAAATACAAGTTGCTGAAGCTGCCTTGCGAGCGGCCCAGGCGCAGGCGAAGAACGCCGACGCAACCTTGCAGCGCTCGACCATATTGGCGGCAAAGAGTTTCGCCACTCAAGCCTCCGTCGACGCCGACACCGCCGCCGCCGCGCAAGCGCATGCCGCTATCGATCAAGCCTCCGCGAATGTCGCCTTCGAGCACGAGCAGATCGCGGTGATCGATTCACAACAAGCCGTGGCCAAAGCGAGGGTCGCGTCCGCCGAGGCTGCTTTGCTCACGGCCAAATTCGCGCTCACCGATAGCGAAGTCTGGGCACCCATCGACGGCGTCGTCGCGAACTTGCAGACGCGGGTCGGCATGTTCGTGGCGGCTGGGACCCGCATGATGTCGGTCGTGCCGACCCAGGATCTCTGGATCGACGCGAACTATCGCGAAACCCAGATCGGGCGCATGAAGCCGGGCGATCCCGTGCGGGTGAACATCGACACCCATCCAGAGACGCCACTCTGCGGTTATGTGGAGTCGATCGCACCGGCCTCCGGGACGGAATTCGCGCTGATCCCGCCGGACAACGCCACCGGCAACTTCACCAAGATCGTGCGCCGGTTCACGGTGCGCGTCCGATTCAACGCGAGCGAGGCAAACGCGGCTCTTGCGCGACCCGGCATGTCCGTGGAGACAGCGATCGCGGTCTCGACTGCGGATAACGCCTCGGCGATCCAGCGCGCGCGCACGATCGGCTGCTCGTTTGACCCGGCCCATGATATTGTCGAGCACGTGCTGACCAAGCTTCCCGAGCATCCGGGACTTGGCCGCGCCCGACCGCAGGGAACCGGCGGGACGGAGGTTCCGGGGGGCACAAAGCCCTGAACGGCTGCCGATCTATACGTCTACATCTTTCCCTTAGCTGCTCAGCAGTCGGAGACTCATCGACCGCCGGATCGAGGTGCGCCCATGAGCCGACATGAGCCCGGCCCGTTGGATGTAGCGCCTGTGGCGGAGGCTGCGTCACCTTGGGCACCGTTTCGTCGCGCAGCCTTCACGGTATTGTGGCTCGCCAGCCTCGTCTCCAATATCGGCACGTGGATGTACAACACGGCTTCGAGCTGGTTGATGACCGATCTCGCGCCGGACCCGCTCATCGTCTCGCTGGTCCAGGTCGCGACAACCCTCCCGATGTTCCTCTTGGCGCTGCCCGCGGGCGCCCTCGCCGACGTGATCGACCGGCGCCGCCTGCTGATCGTCGTCGAGACCGTGACGACAGTGATTGCCGGCGTGTTTGCGGCCTTCGTCTGGCTCGGCGCGGTCACTCCGATTTCGCTTCTCCTCTTCACGTTTCTGATTGGAGTTGGCGGCGTGCTGACGGCGCCGGCATGGCAGGCGATCGTGCCGCAGCTCGTCCCAAAGCGAGACCTTGCTCCGGCGGTGACGCTGAACGGCGTCGGCTTCAATATTAGCCGCGCGATCGGTCCCGCTCTCGGCGGCATCATCGTTGGCGTGCTCGGGATCGCCGCGCCGTTCTGGATCAATGCCGTGAGCAATCTCGGTATTATCGCAGCCTTGATCTGGTGGCGCTCGCCTAAAACAAGCGCCGGGCACCTACCCGCGGAACGGTTCCGCAGCGCCATCGTTTCCGGCATTCGATACGGCAGAAATAACCCGGATCTGCGCGCCACCCTCATCCGCGGTGTCGGATTTTTCGTGTTTGCCAGCGCATATTGGGCGTTGCTGCCGCTGGTGGCGCGCGAGCGGATCGCCGGCGGGCCCCAGCTCTACGGAATATTGCTGGGTGTGATCGGTGCGGGCGCCGTCGCCGGAGCCTTTCTTCTTCCTTGGCTCAAGACAAAGCTCGGGCCGGACCTCCTCGTCGCCGGCGGAACTTTGGGGACCGCCGTAGCCCTGGCGCTATTCGGCCTCGCGCAAGGCAGCGCCGTCGCAATTTGCGCGAGCCTTATCGCCGGTATGTGCTGGATCGCCGTGCTCGCAAGCCTCAATGTTTCCGCCCAGCTCGCATTGCCGGAGTGGGTGCGCGCGCGAGGCCTTGCGCTCTATATGACCGTCATGTTCGGCGCGTTGACGATCGGCAGTGCGCTCTGGGGAAAAGCGGCGGGAATGTTTGGCCTGCCAGCGGCGCATCTGGCGGCGGCGGCGGGCGCCCTTGTCATGGTTCCCTTGACCAGGCGCTGGAAGCTGCAGACAGGCGCGGCACCCGATCTCACGCCCTCTCTCCACTGGCCCACGCCTGTCACAACTCACGAAGTCGAACACGATCGCGGACCGGTATTGGTGACAGTCGAATACCGGATCAAAGCGGACGATCGTGATGCCTTTCTCCAAGCGCTCGAGAAGCTGGCACACGAACGGCGCCGCGACGGCGCTTACGCCTGGGGAGTGTTCGAGGACGCCGCCGCAGGCGGTCGATTTATTGAGACATTCTATGTTGAATCATGGCTCGAACATTTGCGGCAGCATGAACGGGTAACCAACGCCGACCGCATCCTGCAGGACGCGGTTCCCCCGATCGTTCGAAAACGAGCCGGTCACGATCGCGGCTCGCGAATGTGAACCCTGGGTGCACGCCTGCGTGGTCGCTATTCGTCAGGCCTCCGGTGGTGATCGGCCCGATCGTGGTACCCCTATAATAGAGCCGAGCAAGTCGTATGATGCGGTAACGCCTCACTTCGCAGGTGAGGCGTCACGCGTAGCGCCGCGCGCGTTCTCCGGCTATTTGCCAGGGGTAATCGGCGTGATCTTCGATCCTTCAATGCCGAGCCCGGCCATCAAGCCGTGCTGGCCAAACGGAAACGCGACCACGTCCTCGGTAAGTGTGGTGCTGGTCGCGCTCGCGGCCGCACCCTTGTCGACGACAACGATGCTGGGACCGGAGCCCACGGCCCATCCGTCGCTCTTGCGAAGATAGTCGAGCGCGGCTTGGTTCATGAACAGCAGCGCGTAGCTGAATGCCTGGCCGCCCGCCTGCAGCCCGAAGGATGCCGCGGCGATATTGTAGTAACCGACCGTCTTGCCGCCGACGCGCAGCGCGCCTTCGCCATATTGGCCGCCAACAATGAAACCGCCCTTGATGATCTTCGGGAACACGAGGACGCCGACTGCTTTCGGTAGCAGCATTTTCGCCTTTGGGCTGGACGCCCGAAGCTGCGCCAGCGCTGTATTGACGTTGTGGTTTATCTGGGCGGCCGTTGCCGCTTCCGCCGGATCGGCAATCGAATATCCCAATTCAATTGTTGCACCCAGCATGAGCGCCAGCGCATTGCGTCGCGTGATCCGCGCGCACGTCTCCGACATGATCTGTCGCATGAGTGTTTCCTTTCGGCGAAGGGCGGGGGTGGATTTGTTCGACACTTTTCATCCAGTCGGTGGAGGTAGTTATTCTGATGCCATGCCCTTTTCAGCGAGCTCTTTCTTGGCGTTCTTGTTCTTGGTCAAGTGAGTAAGCCCCATGCCGCGGAGCACATTGGGAGCTTTCGTGAATTGGATATTGTCGTAACCGACGATCTCGACGCGATTCCCCCAAGGATCGCGAAAGTCAAGGAAGGGACCGTCCACCAGAGGGACACCCGCAGCCTGGAGAGCTTTGCGCGCCGCCTCCTTATCGTCGACCACAAGGCCGAAATGGCGGCCATCGTCGGCAGACTGTTTGCGCCCCTTCTGAAGGGCGATGAACTGATCGCCGAGGTCAATAAAGGCCATGGTTTTGCTCTTGCCGCGCAGTTCGAACTTGAAGAGACGGCCATAAAACGCCAATGCCTCTTCTATGTCCCGCACCTCCAGTGCCACGTGATTGAAGCCTACAAGGCGCGGCTTTGCCGGCTCAGTCATCGGATCCTCCTGCGTCGGGATTGCGATCTTCTCGATGGGATCGCGATATTGGCCATAGGCATGCTCAATATCGACCCCGGCGTCGGGCAGATCAATTCTTAACTTTGTTCCCGTGCAGGCCGCATGCCTTCACCTACCAGATCGCTGAAACGATGAGGTCCGCCAGGAATCGCAATGCGACGAACAGAAGAAAGAGACCGAACCCAATTTCGAGCTTTCGCTTGGGTAGACTATGCGCGAGGCGCGCCCCTAACGGCGCCACCCAGCTTGAGAGCGGTGCGATCAAGACGACCCCGATCATGGATACGAACCCGAGCGAGAACGGCGGCAACAAATCCTGATGCGGCAGGCCAGCCACGACATATCCGATCGCGCCGGCGAGCGTTATCGGGACCCCCAGGCCCGCCGCGGTTGCCACGGCACGGTGAATCGATTTGCCGTACAAGGTCAGTATCATCGTGACCAATGAGCCGCCCGAGACACCCATCAGAGAGGAGCAGAGGCCGATTGCAAATCCGTATCCGGTCATTGCCCGCGGTCCGGGAAGCTCCTTGCCCAGGACCCAGCCCTCGTTACCGAACAGAAGCTTTGCGGCGATCAGGCAGGCGATCAGAACGAACGCTATTTTGAACGTATCGGGGGGCGCAAGCGCCGCGACGGCCGAGCCGATAGCGACCCCCGCGACCGACGGTAACGTCCAGCGGCGCATGACATCGGGCAGCGCCGCGCCACGCACCTTGTGCGCCCGGTAAGAGCGCAACGCCGTCGGCACGATGACCGCGAGCGAAGTGCCAATGCAGAGCTGCATGCGCACGGCCTCGGGGACGCCGAGAAAGCGGAACATCTCGAACAGTACTGGAACGATGATGGCGCCACCGCCGATGCCGAACAGCCCCGCGAGGATGCCGGTGACCACGCCGGCGAACATGACACCTGCCGCCAGCCACAAGAGTTCGCCCGTCATCCCCTCATGCCCCACAATCTTGCAAGGTCGGTTGTACCAAACTGAGGGGGCGGTATCGCCGAAATATCGCCCTTAAGGGATGGTCGGACCCGTGGCGGCTACCCCGATCTGCCAGAATCGCCGGGCAAATAGATCAAGGGAGATTACGACTGATGCGCCTTTGCACGGCGCGCCACCACAATTTAGTGTTTTGGCGCAGCGATGTTAGCAGCATTCGCAACTGGCTCTGTCGGGAGGTTGATATGCGGAGGCTTATTCTTGTGCTGGGCGTGGCGCCGTTTCTGGCCGGCAACGCCATCGCGGCTCAGCCGCTTACAGAGAATCAGATGGACGCGGTGACCGGCGGGTTCTCGGCGTTCTCGACCGCCGACGCGGCCGCTTCCATTGTGCCGGGTGTGCCGTCCCTGACGACCCAAATGCAGCCGATCTGCCAATTGTGCTTTCAAGGGCCCATTATGCAGCTTGGGTCGGGCCTCAATCCCTTTCAATCCATCGGGATAGTCCGGCCAGGGCTGCCCTAGGGCCAAGCCGCCGCAGCGAAGACGTTACGGCTTTCGGGCCAGCGGCTCGCCGACGACCTCCTTGTCACAACGGCAGCGCACGCTGCGCGTCGCTATCGGAGCCATTGCAACGCCTGAGCGGCCGCAATGCGCGCAAGCGAACTCGACCAGAATTTTTCGGGTCGCGGGCATCCGAGTATCGGGCATGCGGGTATCCAGCATGATCGTTCTCGAAATCTCAGTCGATGATTGACGGTAAATGGACATAGTTAACATCGGATTACCCAGGTGCGCAGAAGTGGGTCGAAATTTTAATCGCGGGCAGGGTGATCCATCTTGAAACCCTGCTGTCGCGGCAGTGGAATGGTATCGTTACTCCCGGAATGTCCGCGGCGCCGACCAGCGTCACTGGGTTCCTCTTCCCGAGCGATTGCCTGACACCGACATATCGTTAGGTGAGGTTGACGTTCCTATCGGTCGGACACCAAATAAATGGCGTGTATCTCTGGAGGGCTCGGTATGCTCTATCAGCGCAAATGGTTAGGGATACGCGCCTCGCTGCTTCTAGCGGCCATGGGACTTGCCGCGTACGGCGTGGCACTCCTGCTCACGAGTGCAACCAACTAGCCGCATAGCAGCTTCCAACAAAGGGGCAGGGATCATGAGCTCCAAGGACGCAACGGCGAGAAGGAAGTCGCCGCTCAACACACCAACGGGTTTCGGCGCAAATGCCGTTCGGGACCTTTCCGGCGCGCTCAACGCACTCCTTGCCGATACGTTTGCGCTGTATGTGAAAACCAAAAATTTTCATTGGCATATCTCGGGTCCGCATTTCCGAGACTATCACCTGCTATTGGACGAACAGGCCGACCAGATTTTTGCGATGACCGACACGATCGCGGAGCGCGTGCGGAAGCTCGGCGGCACGACGGTCCGGTCGATCGGCCATATCGCGCGCCTCCAGCGAGTGACCGACAATGACGCGGACTACGTCACGCCCCAGGATATGCTGGCAGAATTGCGCGAGGACAACGCCCAGTTGGCCGCGCGTATGCGCGAGACGCATGGACTGTGCGATGAACACGGGGACGTCGCGAGCGCCAGTTTGATCGAAGTGTGGATCGATGAGGCCGAAAGGCGCGTTTGGTTCCTTTTCGAGGCCACTCGCCGCGGAAACGGCGACGATTGAGCTCGCTGCAATGACGCGCCAACCACCCGCAATCGTGATGTCACGGAGGGCGGCGCAAACGCGGCCCAAGCGGAGCAAGCGGTCCACGGCACACCCGAAGCGCGAAGACGTTTCTCGGCGGATCGACAAGCAACTGGATGCGGCGCTTGAACTAACCTTCCCTGCGAGTGATCCGGTCGCGATCACTTGCGATCGGTAATATACTGGCGGCTTCCTCGGGTCTCGGCATCGCATGCGCTGACGCCACCGGCTATTGCAATTGCGACGGGGCAAAGAGCCGGTCCAATCTCGCATCGGCGTGGAAGCTCTCGGATGCCGCCATCGTCGGTGGCATTCGAGGGTGATGGCATTCGAGGGCGGCGGGGGAAAGCATCATGACGGAGAGCGTCCCATGACTGACGTCTATCTGGTCCCTGGCGTGCGCACACCATTCGTGAAGGCCGGGGGCATTTACGCGCGTCATTCCGCTTTGTCTCTCTCGGTCCCGATCGCGGCCGCCATGAATGCAAGGGCGCGACCGGACTTGGTGGTGTGGGGACAGGTGATCCCCGACCCGACGATCTCCAATATCGCGCGCGAGTTGGTTCTGGAGGCGGGCCTCGATGCGACGACACCCGCTTTCTCGACGGTGCTTGCTTGCGCGACGAGCTTCATGGCCGCCGTGGAGGCCGCGGGCATGGTGGGGCGAGGCGGCATGCACTTGGCCTTGGTCGGTGGTGCCGAGACAATGAGCCACGTTCCGATCGCTCTCAAGACGCCGATCGCCGATCGCTTTATCGCGGCAGCCTTGACCAACCCTGGCTCAGCTCTGGAGAGTCTCTCGCACGTCACCGCCGCGGATTTCGATCTTCCCCTCCACGGGTGGGTCAATCGAAAGAGCGGGCGCTCCCAGGGCGAGCACACCGAGGATACGGCGAAATATTTCCGCATTTCGCGTGCCGACCAGGATGCGCGGGCGCTGCTCAGCCACCAAGGCGCAATTGCGGGCCAGGATGCGGGCTTCTTCGGCGATCTCGTGATTCCGTTCGACGGCGTCGATCACGACATGTTGCCGCGAAGGGATACCTCGCTCGACAAGCTCGCGAAGCTCCCGCCCGCCTTTGACCGCAAGAACGGCACCCTTACCGCCGGCAATTCGACGCCGCTTACCGACGGTGCCGCTTCGCTGTGGGTGGCTGACCGCGAAGGGTTGGAACGCCTCGGCGTTCAACCGACCGTGAAGCTCGTCGATTGGGAAATTGCCGCGACGGATTTTTTGCATGAAGAGGAGGGGATTTTGATGGCGCCCGCCCGCGCCATCCCGCGGCTGCTCGCTCGGCACAAGCTAGCCTTCGCGGACATCGCGTCCTGGAATATCCACGAGGCATTTGCGGCTCAGGTGCTCGCCAATGTCCGTGCCGCTTCCGATCCTGTATACCGGCGCGCCAAGGCGGGCGTTGATGCCGATCTCGGCTCCTTCCCGTGGGACCGGGTGAATCCGCATGGCGGATCTATCTCGATCGGCCATCCCTTTGCGGCGACGGGCGCGCGCATCTTGAGCCAAGCGGCCAAGGAAATCGCCGCGCTGCGCTCAGGTACCCGAGGCGTCGTTTCGCTTTGTGCCGATGGCGCTCAGGGCACGGTTGCGCTATTGGAGCGGATCTGACGGCTGAGGGGTGGCGCTCGACGATCTCTGAATCGAAAGGGTGAAATCCGGGGTGTCAACATGTCAAGGTTCTCGCTGACGATCATCGTGTTGGCACTTCTGCTGGGGCCGCTTGGCGCTTGCGGCACGAATTCTCCGTCTGCTTCACGCGGCCAGCAAGAGCTCGAACGCGCGTACAACATGGGGTGCCAGGGCGATGACATAACTTACTGCCATTGAAGCAACCGCCATTGCCTCCGTCGACGCCATTGGAATTGACGATGACAACGCCTTCACTTCGATTCATTGCGACCACCGTCGGAATCGCACTGTTGCTCGCACCCATATTTACACTTGGCCAGCCGGCTTCCGGTCCTCCAACTCGAGAAGGAAACATCTACGATTTTCATGAGCACCAGCCGACCGAAGCCGACCCGTCGGCGGCGACCACAAATAACGTGGAGAACGAGGTCAATGACTTGTTGAAGCAAACCGACGAACTGGATCGCACGTTCGACAGCAAAGAGGGTAGGGATTCCAGCAGGCGCTGACCCCATTCCCTTTCGGAGATCCAAGCATTGGTTGCGTTTTAGCAAACGATACGAAAGCCTAGGTTTAGAAAGGCGGCGACCGCGGGTTGCCGGCCCAGTTCCGGCACCCATTATGATTGTGGCGCGATTGAACAAAAGCGGCGGCGATCGTGAAATCCAAGTTCGGTTGGACTCCGTTCTGTTTCTGCTGATGTGGTTGGTTCCGACAAACTCGCTCGCACTCCAGCCTTTCTGCAACGGTTTGAGGACCACGCGCCGGTCCGATTGATCTCACCATGGTGCGCGCGCAATTCCCGAAGGAGGGCAACATGGCAAGGACTGTGGCGGATCAATTCGCGGAAACTCTGGCCGTTGCGGGCGTCAAGCGGATTTATGGGATTGTCGGCGACAGCTTGAATGGACTGACCGACGCGATCCGCCGACAGGGCAAGATCGAGTGGATTCACGTCCGGCATGAGGAAGTCGCCGCCTTCGCGGCTGGGGCCGAAGCCCACCTGACAGGCGAACTCGCGGTCTGTGCGGGAAGTTGCGGGCCCGGGAACCTACATCTCATCAATGGACTATTCGATTGCCACCGCTCGCGCGTGCCCGTACTGGCGATTGCAGCGCACATACCGTCGCCCGAGATCGGCGCCGGGTATTTCCAGGAGACTCATCCCGAGACGCTTTTCAAAGAGTGCAGTCACTACTGCGAACTCGTTTCGGGCGCGCATCAAATGCCACGCACTCTCGAAGTGGCAATCCGCGAAGCCGTCGGCAAGCGCGGCGTGTCGGTGGTGGTGATCCCCGGCGATGTTGCTCTCCACGCTGCCGCCGATGCTCCGCCGGCCAAAATCGAGGGTTTGCTCCCGCCAAGGCCGATCGTCACACCCGCGCGAGGGGACCTTGAGCATCTTGCAAAGCTGCTGAACGGCGACAGCGTGGTGACCATCCTCTGTGGATCGGGGTGCCAGGGCGCCCACGACGAGCTGTTGGCGTTGGGCGAGCGCCTCAAGGCTCCGATGGTCCACGCGCTCCGCGGCAAGGAGCATGTGGAGTGGGAGAATCCCTACGACGTCGGCATGACCGGCCTGATCGGCTTCTCCTCGGGCTACTACGCGATGCTCGAATGCGACACGTTGCTGATGCTGGGAACCGATTTTCCCTATCGGCAATTCTACCCAAGCGGGCCCGGCGTTCGGATCGCGCAAGTCGACATCAGGGCGGAGAACATTGGTCGCCGCGCCGCCGTCGATCTCGGTGTGGTGGGTGACGTGAAGGCGACTCTCGCCGGTTTGCTGCCGCTGTTGCAGCCGAAGAGTGACGGCGCGCATCTCGCGCGGGCTCGAGAGCACTACGGCAAAGCGCGCAAGGCGCTCGACGAGTTGGCCGGCGGGAAGACGGAGCATCGTCTGCTGCATCCGCAGCAGATCGCCAAGGCGATCAGCGATCAGGCCTCGGCCGACGCCGTCTTTACCTGCGATGTCGGCCTGCCGACCGTGTGGGCCGCGCGTTACTTGGCGATGAACGGCAAGCGGCGGCTCATCGGATCCTTCTGGCATGGTTCCATGGCCAATGCGATGGCGCAGGCGATCGGAGCCCAGGCCGCGTTTCCGAAGAGACAAGTGATCTCCCTCTCCGGTGACGGCGGCTTCACCATGCTAATGGGCGATTTTCTGAGTCTCGTGCAGCTGGGACTCCCGGTAAAGGTCGTCGTCTTCAATAATGGCGCGCTTGGTTTCATCGAGCTCGAGCAGAAATCGACGGGTTTCCTCCCATTTGGAACGGACTTCAAGAATCCCAATTTTGCGGCGATGGCGGAGGCGGTCGGCATCAAAGGGATTCGGATCGAACGGCCGGCCGATGTGGAGCGCGGAATCGCCGCGGCCTTGTCGCATGATGGTCCGGTCGTCGTCGATGCGGTCGTGAACCGAACGGAGCTTGCCATGCCCCCGGCCATCACAACGGAGATGGCGAAGGGCTTCACGCTCTACATGGTGAAGGCCGTGCTGAGCGGCAGACTGGATGAGATTGTCAACCTCGCGGGGTCAAATCTCTGGCGCTAGGGGCTGCCGAACCTCACGATCAATGCCATCGCCTCCGCGACCGCCGACATTGAGGGCGTGCTGATCCACGGCGCATAGGGCGTGCGCTCGCTCTCGGTCCTTCCCCACCCGCGGGCCGCTGCAAGCCCTGAATCTCAGGCGGAAGCTTGGAAACTCTTCGCGAGCACATTGGAATCGATCGGGCTTGCGCGTCACAGCCCTGCTCTTGATTCAATCCCGGCCCATCGTAGGATTCTGCCGGCATAAGCGGACTTCGGGCTTTGACACCACGGTTTGCTTTGTGAATGCACACCGATTGGATGCAGGGTACGAAACCTGAAGAGGAGGTTGCATCGCCCGAGGGGCGGTAGCGCAAGGGCCATGAATGATCAACCGGCCACGTCTGACCACAATTTGACTGCACCCCAAGTGCCTCCGGCCCAGTCCGTCGGGCAAGCGCCAACTCGTCGGTCTCTATGGCTGGCGAGGGGCATCCGGCTGTTCATTCTGCTTTTGGCCGGAGGCTTAGTGGTCGTGGTGGCGTATGAGTGGGATTGGTGGGTGGGTTGGGCGCGCGAGCAGAGCACCGATGACGCTTATCTCCAGGCCGATTTGACGCCGCTCGCCGCCAAGGTCCCGGGCTATGTCCGCCGGGTCCCCGTGCAGGATTTTCAAAGGGTCAAGGCCGGCGACCTGCTCGTCGAGATCGTCGATGACGACTACCGCGCCACACTCGATCAGGCGCAGGCCAATGTCACGGCGGCCAAGGATGCGATCCAAAACATCGAGCAGCAAAAGCTGCTGCAGGATGCGCTGATCAAGCAGGCGCAAGCGACGATCGACGCGACAGAGGCGGACGTGACGCGCTATCACCTGGAGGCCGTGCGTCAGCAAACGCTGCTTTCGGAAGGGCTCGCGGGCACGCGCCAGATCACCGAGGCGGCGGTCGACAACGAGAAACGCGCCCAGGCGACACTCGAACTCAACAGAGCACAGCTTGACCAGCAGCGACAGCAGCTGAACGTGCTCGCAAGCCAGGAAAGACAGGCGCACGCGACGCTCAACGCTCAGCAAGCGGCGCGCGACCTCGCGGAGATCAATCTCGGCTATACCCGCATAACGGCGCCGGTGGACGGCATGGTGGGCCGCCGCCTGGTTCAGGCCGGCCAGTATCTCAGCACCGGCACCGAGGTGATTTCGGTTGTTCCGCTCCCCCACGTCTGGGTCATCGCCAATTTCAAGGAAACTCAGATGACCCGCGTCCGAATAGGCCAGCCCGCCCGGGTGACGGTGGATGCGTTCCCGGGCGTCGTGCTGCATGGCCACGTCGACAGTTGGTCGCCGGCCTCGGGCGCGGAGTTCTCGCTGCTCCCACCCGACAACGCCACCGGCAACTTCACCAAGGTCGTGCAGCGCATCCCCGTGAAGATCTTGCTCGATCCCGATCCCGCCATCGCCGATCTGCTGCGGCCGGGCATGTCGGTGATCGCCACCATCGACACTGGTTCGCTGTCGCCTGGATTGGCAACGAGCGCCCGATAGATCGCCGTTTCGAGGCACCTTCGCATGGCAGCCCCTTCATCCAATGCGGCATCGTGGCGAGCGGCGGCGCCGATCCGATCCCTTGGTCATCACGGTGATGTCGCAGCCAAGTCGCCACCCGCTATAACCACCCGCCCTTTTATCGGCCTGCTGGCGGTGCTCTTGGGGTCGATGATCTCGACTCTCGACAGCCGGATCACGGTTTTCGGCCTCGCCGACGTCCGAGGCGCGGTTCATGCCGGCTTCGACGAAGGGGCGTGGATCACGACCGCCGCTGCCTTTGGCCAGATGATGATCGGGCCGGTTTCGTCCTGGCTCGGGATGGTGTTTGGCCCGCGCCGCGTTCTCATGATCTCCGGCAATATCTTCGCGGTCTCGAATCTGTTGCTGCCGTTCTCGCCCAACGTCTATTGGGTCTTCGCGTTCCAGTTTATCAGCGGCCTGTCGTCTGGAACCTTCATTCCCCTGACCATCGGCTTCGTCGTGCAAAGTCTTCCGCCTCGCTTGGTCGTGTATGGCGTTGCGGCTTATTCGATGAATCTCGAACTATCGCTCAATATTGCCGCCTCGATCGAGGGATGGTTCGACGATCACTTGTCCTGGAAATGGATCTTTTGGGATACGGCCTTGATCGCGCCGTTCATGCTGACCTGCGTCTATTTCGGCATGCCGCGACAGAAGGTGAACCGCGAGTTGCTGCAAACCGCGGATTGGAACGGAATGCTCTATGCGAGTCTCGGATTCAGTTTGCTGTACGCCGCGCTCGACCAGGGAAACCGTCTCGATTGGCTGAATTCCGGATTGATCAACGGGCTCCTGCTCGGCGGCGGTCTTTTGATCATCGCCTTCTTCGTGCAGGAGCTCGTGACCGAGCACCCCTGGATCAATCTCCGCTTTGCGTTCTCCGGGAATATCCCGTTCCTTTTTCTGCTGATCACCTTTTTCCGCTTCATGCTTCTGTCGACCGCGTACATCATCCCGCAATTTCTGATCACGATTCATAATTACCGCGCGATAGAGGTCGGCAGTGTTCTTATATGGATCGCCCTGCCGCAGTTTCTGCTCGGGCCTGTGGTGGCGACGATCCTCCGGTTCGTCGATCCGCGATGGACGATGGCCTTTGGCTTCGCGCTCATCGGTGGCGCGTGCTTCATGGCTGCGCAGCTCACACAGGACTGGGTTGGCGTTGACTATTTGCCGTCGCAGATCATGCAGGCGGTTGGTCAATCGGTGGGGCTGACCTCCCTGGTCTGGTTCTTCCTGCAGCATTTGCAGCCAAGCCAGGCCCTGACATTTGGCGCGTTGCTGCAGACCGGGCGACTATTTGGCGCCGAGCTGGGATCGGCCTTCATCCAGACCTTCCTAAGGGTACGCGAGCAGGTCTATTCCAATCTGATCGGGTTGCATGTCACTGCCGGCAACCCTCTGACGGGAGAGCGGTTGCAGGACTACGCTCACATCGTGGTGGGCCGCTCGGTGGGCCAAGACGATGCCAATGCGCGCGCGACGGCGCTCCTAGCGGACGCCGTTCAGAAGCAGGCCTACGTTCTGGCCTTCATCGACTGCTTCATGGTGCTGGGGTTCGCCGTTATCGCCGTGCTGCTGATGATGCTGCTTTTGCGTACGCCACCACGAAACAGCGGCATCGCCGCGGTGACACCGCGCGCGTAGCGTCAACGGCCGCGGTCGCGCTTGTTGCGGCCGGGAAGGCGATCGAGCTCGCGCAATAGCGTGCGCATCTCTTTTGCGAGCTTAGCGCGCCGTTCTTCCCACTTCTCCTCGTTCGTCAATTCCTGCAGACCCCGAGAGACATCGTCGAGCGACGCATCCGCTGCGCCGAGAGCTTCCATCTCCGCTTCAATCTCCTTCAGTCGCTTCCTGATGGCTTCAGCGCGTGTCATGTTCCGATGCTCGGCGAACCCAGTCCGCCGATCACGACGAACCCGCCTTTGTGCAAGGCGTTCATGAAATCAGCGTGAGCGCGCCACCCCGACTGTGCCTCCAGAGGCCGTGTCCGATCCCAGGCCGCGCCCTGCGAGCGGGTGACAGCGAAGAGTCGGGGCATCTCGCTCCCTCCGGGGCTTTGGGACATGTCTGCGGACCTTGAAGAGCAGGCCGCTTGAGTGCGGCGATCACGACATGAGCAGCGACAAAACCGCGAGCGCCGTCATCGCGAGCGCGGTAGCCACTGTAGCGATACCCGTAACGTCTTCCCAGCTTAACATCTGCCTCACTCCCGGCGGGACCGACTTTTGCGGTCCTTTGCGAAGAGTGTGCGCCCGATCGTAGGCCTTTGCAGTGACTGGGGTCACGTGGCGCCGAGAAAATCAGGAAAGCCCGGCGACCGCGGCGGCTGGCGCCCGCGCTTTACTGCCAATTGAGGCGCGTCATTACCCCTTCGTTTCGGACGGTCCCGTAATCGGAATTGTGAGTGACCGAGACGTCCTGATCGATCGCACGCTGATAGCCGGTGCTGCCACCTTGGTTTGGCAAATCAGTCGGGTCCACGCAGCCCAAGAGCGGCGCAAGCACAATCAACGCTATGGCATTGAATAAGATTCTCATCGTCGGGTCTCCTGATGGTCACCGCGGCAATTCGCGCCCCAAAGGTCCCCATCACAATTCTTGCGTGAAAAGCTTAAGTATCGGTTTCGGTTGGCGCTGAAATCATCGAAGTAATTCAATCGGCATGAGGTGCCGGTCTCCTGTTAACCCCCGGGCGCTTTACACGGGCGGAGCCTTCCTTATGATCCCGCAATACAGCAGGAGGAGCTCCCATGATCGGCAAAGCGACGACCGCCACGAAGCGGCCTCAAAAGTCGGAAGCGGCCATGCAGGTCGCGGTTGCAAGCGCGTCGGCGCCCACTTTCGTCCAGGGACGGCGCAGCTTCTTTACCTACCGGGATCTTGGTGTCTCCGCCGCGAGCAATGGCCGAATTCGGGCGCAAGTGACGGCCGCGAAAACCGGTATGTCGAAGCCTACGGGGTGGCACTATCACGTCTGCGAGGCGCAGTTCGTCTACATGCTCAGCGGCTGGATTGAGCTTGAGTTCGCGGACCGTCCGCTGCTCAGGCTGGAGGCGGGCGACAGCGTGTTCATCCCGGGCGGCCTGCCGCACAATGAGTTGCGCACGTCCGACACCTTCGAGCTGCTGGAAGTCTCCGTTCCCGCGGATATGGGAACCGAAAAGTGCGCGCCGCCTGAAACGCGCTAGAGCGAGCGACTGAGCGCGCCCTCTTAGCCTGCGGCCGCCAATGCCGTCGCCACCAAGGTCGCAAAGCCTGGGACGTAAGCGGCACTGAACGCAAACGCTACGAGACCGGTGAGCGCGACCGCAACCGTGAGCAAAAGCCCGGCTGGCAGCGGCTCCGTATGCGTTGCGTGCAGCAGCCCTTCGCTGAGACTCTGACCGGCGTACATGGCTCCCTCCTTGTCTGTCCCACCCAAAACTAAGCCTTCGGACGCCAATTCGATGTGACGGCTGTCACGATGGCCTGCGATTTTTTTTCTGGAGCCGAATGACCTGGCTGGCGCCGGCTGAATTTTGCTGTGGCCCCCTTCTCTTGTATGTTCTACAAGAAACAATAAAAATGAGGGTTACAAGCATATAGGGAGGGATGCACCATGAGAGTACCTCGGGTCCGATTGCTGCTTTTTGCGGCGGTCTTTGTCGCCGCAGGTTACGCGAACGCGCAGCAGGCAGCCGCACCTGCAAATCCGCTCGATGTCGTCCCGGACAAGATGCCGTTCAGCACTCCATATGGAGCGCCAATCACGCTGCAACGTGCGCAGGCGGCGGTCCAGGCGGCGGTGGCCGAAGCCATGGAACGCGGCTGGCAAATGAATGTCGCGGTGCTGGACTCCGGGGGCAACCTCGTCGCCTTCTCGCGGATGGACGGGGCTCAGCTCGCTTCGATCGCGATCTCCGAGCACAAAGCGCGGGCGGCCGTGAAATACCGCCGTCCGACGAAGATTTTCGAAGACGCGATTCAGAAATCGGACTTCAAATATATCTTGTCACTGGATGACATCGTCGCGTCCCGCGGCGGGATCCCTTTGATCGAAGACGGCAAGATCATCGGCGCCATCGGTTGTTCCGGCGGCACAGGGTCTCAAGACGAAGCGGTTTGCACGGCAGGCGCAGCGACCATTAACAAATAGGTCTCGGGCTTTCGCCGCGGCTGAGGGCGCGCCGCGGCGAGAGGCTCATCGGCTTTTTGTCGCGCGGCCGAGCCAAACCCGCCGGCTCCTTGACGGTGCTTGCTTGTCGAGGTAAGAACAAAGAGAGAACGATATTCTGGAGGCGATGACTTGGTGCGCCGCAGCACCTCAGGACACGCGCTTGCCGAGCGCTTCTTTCCCGTACGGGTGCGCGTCGCGGTGCCGCCCGGCGGATTTGGCCGGCAGCTCGACGAGATGCACGGCTGGCTCAACATGCATGTGGGGCGGGGGCACTTTGCCATTCACGGCGCGCCCAACGATCTCGGCGTCGAAGCGGCGTTCTTCTATTTTGAAAGCACGACGATTGCGCATGCCTTTATGCAGCGCTTCGCTTGTGGTGTCGCCGTGATGCCGGCGCGCATGGTTTGACGAGATGGCTTGACGAGCGGGCTCAGTGGGAGCGGGTGGGCTCCGCCATGGCAGAGCCCACCCGGATTTGTCGTCCAAGGCCTCACGTCACGTGGCCGGATCAGAATGCACGAAGCCTATTCCGGCACGGCGAGAAGAGTCGCTCCGGTCTGGTTAATAAAAACTTAGGTTTCGAAATTAAAAAACGTTTAGCCAACGCGTTTCTTCTCAATACCAACGACGCCAGCGCCAACCTCGGTTCCAGCAGCAGCCCCATCCCCCAACCCCAACGCCCACGAATGCCGGTCCATAGCCATAGGGCCCGAAGTATGGAGAACCGAAGGGATAAGGAGCAACGGGAAAACCACCGCCAAAGGCATCCTGCGCCGGAAAGCCGCCGCCCCCGGCAAATGGCTGCTGGATTAGATTCCCTCGGGAGGCCATACACTGCGCATAAACGAGATCGTAGTGCTGTTGCACGCTGGCGCCCGAAAAGGCGGCGGCACCAGCGCCTTGAGCCGTTCCCAGCAACGCGCCACTGCCGGCTCCGATCGCGGCCCCCATTGCGGGATTTCCGGCCGCGGCGCCGATCGCCGCGCCAAGACCCGCGCCGAGAACCGTACCGAGAGCCGCACTATTAATCTGGCTCTGCGCCGCAGCGTCCGCGGGTGAGATTCCCGTCTGTGTCGCAGCGACCTGCCTGCAGCCGGCATCGTCCTGTTGGAAAATCTCCGGGGGTTTCGTGCTGGGCGGGGACGCCAGTATGCTCGGTCCCATCGGCGGCGCGACCGCGCACGCGCCGAGCGCGAACAGACCGGTCATGAGACCGCCGACCGCGAGCCATCGGGTGAGCCGATATCTACGCATCCTCTCCTCCACACCACATTCTTGACGACCAGAAAACGTCGTCATTTGCGCCGATATTCCCGCACTGGTTTTATGAAGCCGTAACCGCATCACATCCCTGTGACGCGAAATTTATATTTCATTCCCATGCGCCGGGCGCCGCCTCACAGTAAATCAGGCGAGCGCCTCGAGCACAACTTCGACGGTCATGAGAACCGGATTGGCGCCGCGCCGCAGCCGGCCCTCCGCCAGGCCGCCAGTATAGTCGACCAGGGCGATGTCGAGGGTGGCTTCCATCGCGCCGCTGTCCGTCGTGGCCACCCGCCCCGAGCGGATGAACATCTCGGTCGCGAAAGGCTCGACTTCGCGCCCATCCTCGAAAACGGCGCCGATGATGCTGGCGACCCCGCCGCGCAATTCTGCTTTCGTGATGTGACGATCACGGCAGAACTGCTCCAGGGCGAAGCAGATATCCTGATTGGGGCGCAATCTGAGCGCGAGGAAGCGCCCGCAACCGCGGCCGTCCTTCTGCTCCGAAAGCGTCACCGGCTCGAACAAAGAGAAATTGGTTTCGGCATCGGGCCTCGTCTCGAAGCCAATACCGTCGAGTGCCCAAGCGCGGGCGTGGATCGGTTCGGCCACGACCGTTTCACCGGGAATGACGTGGCCGCCGTGCCGCGTCCCGTCGGCCTCGCGCCAGATGCCGTGGCAATGCAGGCTCGGCGCGGCGCCGCTGGTACCAAAGGTGACGGCGGCGCACTCGATGCGGCTTCGGCCGGGTGGCCGGAGAAACTCGCTGTAGAACGCCGCGTGCTCCGGTGTCGGCGACAGCGCCGGCATTGCATAAACGAGGGGAGCGAACGCACCGCCTTCAAGCTGCAATACCGCGCTTGGCCGGCCGGTGGAGGCAAGCGGGCGGCGCAACGCTTCCAGGAGGTCGAGTCCGGGTTCCAACCGAAATTCGAGCGGTACGCCGCGGCCTTCCGCATATTCGATGCGCTTTGTCGCGGGCGGTCCCGGCTGAACGATGCGACGCGCGGGATCCATCAGCTTGCGGCCTTCGTCGGGTTGTCCGCGAGCTCGCCGCGCGCGAACAATTCTTCGCGCACGAGGCGCTTCGGTATCTTGCCGTAGCCCGATTTCGGCAGCGCCTCCCAGAAGAACACGCGCCTCGGCAATTTGTAGCGTGCAATGCGCGGGGAAAGCCATTCGAGCAGCTCGGCCTCGTTCACCTGCGCTCCCTCGCGTGCGACACAAACCGCGACGCCGATCTCGCCCCAGTGCGGATCAGGCATGCCGAGCACGGCCACTTCGGCAATTGCGCCATGCGTCAGGATTTTTTCCTCGATCTCGCGGGGGTAGATATTGGAGCCGCCCGAGATATACATGTCCGAGGCGCGACCGGTAATGTAGACGAATCCTTCCTCATCCATGTGGCCGAGGTCACCGGTGCGGAACCAACCGTTGCGGAAGGCTTTGGCGTTGGCTTCGGGGTTGTTGTAATACCCGGCGAACACCGCCGGCCCGATCACGCAGATTTCGCCGGCGATGCCCGGTTCCAGCTCGTTGCCGGCGTCGTCCTGGATCGAAACCTGCATGCCTGTGCGCTCGAAACCGCAGGTGCCAAGCTTGACCGCGGGGCCGTCTTCAAGATCGTGCGCAGCCGCCGGCAGCACGGTCACGTTGCCGGTGACCTCGCCCAATCCGTAATATTGGACGATCACGTTGCCAAGCTTGCGCAGCGCGGCTTTCTGATCCTCGCGGTACATGGGGGCGCCGGCATAGATCACGTGGCGGAGCGACGAGTGGTCGTAGCGGTCGACCGCGGGATGCTCAACCAGCATCTTGAGGATGGTCGGTACCGTGAACACGTTGGTGACCCGATGCCGCTCGATGAGCCGGAACGCCTCTTCCACATCGAAGCGCTCCGACGGGAGCAGGATCGTCGGCGCGCCGCGCGCCACCGTGTCCAGTTGATGCACGCCGGCGCCATGCGAGAGCGGCGCCACCACCAGTGACGCGTCCTCTTCGGTCAGGCCCGGCATCAGGTCTGCGAGGTGGTTGGTGACGACGAAAGTCATCTGTCCGTGGGTCAGCACGGCCGCCTTGGACCGCCCCGTCGTGCCGGAGGTGAAAAAGAACCAGCAGGGGTCGTCGTATTCGACGGACGCGTCGGACCTGCGGGTGCCGAGATGCGCATCGATCAGTGTGGCGACGGCCTTGTCGCCGAAATCCGCGCCGGTGATTTCGTTCTCCGGGTCAGCACCTATCCTCGCGACGAATATGCCAGGCACCACCGCGCGCACCGCTGCCACGTGTTCGCGAAAATCGCCGTGGCAGAGAAACGCGCTCGCGCCGGAAGCCTCAGCGAGATAGGCGACGTCAGCGGGAAGCAGCCGGAAATTCGTGGGCACCCACACGGCGCCGAGGCGGAACGCCGCGAACATCGATTCGAACATCTCGTTGCCATTCTTGGAGTGCACCAGGATACGGCTGCCTTTGACGATCCCGTGCGCGGCGAGAGCCGCCGCAAGAGCAGAAACCCTTGCGTCGATTTCCGCCCAGGTCCATCGCCGCTCGCCCCATATAAAGCCGGGGCGGTCGGGGAAACGCCGCGCCGCCGCGGTGAGGAAATGCGCGAGGTTCATCACCCGCCGCGAGACGGGCAGGGTTCCACCGGGGGAGACGTCGGAGCGAGACATAATCCGCTAAGCCTATGCCGGCCGACGGTTTCGCATCAAGGTTCGAGGTTCTTGGCCGGCGGATAGTCGCGGGAATAGACGGGTTGCTCGAGGAACCATTTCTCGTCGTAAGTCCAGAACTGACTCACGTTCTCGTAGGTCTTGATGATGACATTGACAAGCTTTCCGTCGCGGCGTTCGCACCGGCGGATGTAGGTATCGCCGACCACGTTGCCCAGATGGTCGAAGTGCATCGGGCCGCGGGGCGTATCGGTGAGCGAGATCGCGCGCAGCGCCGTCATCACCGCCAATTTGTCATCGATCTTGCCGCCGGTCTTTTCAAGCGCGGCTTCGATGCACATGCCGTTGGTATAGAGGCCGCCGGCGTATTCGCCCGGCACATTGTCGTAGTCGCGGAGCATGTCGGCGACGAAGCGCCTGTTGCTGGGCGTGTCGATCTCCGATCCGAAGGTGCCGCACGAGATGACGCCGAGCGCCTCGTCGCCCATGCTCTTGAGCAGCGCGTCGTCGAGAGCAACGATGCCGCCGAGCACTTGCATCTTGAGGCCCATATCCGCGTATTGCCTCATGAAGCGGAGCGGGTTCGATCCGGCAAAGCCCTGGAACACCGCATCGACGTTGCCTATCTGCGCGAGATAGGGCGTGTAGTCGGCGGTGACCAGCGGCGGCCAGAGCTTCTTGACGATCTTGCCGCCATCGTCTTCGAAGACGCGCTGGAAGCCGCCGACCTGCTCGTGGCCGAAGGCGAAATCCTCGGAGATGGTGGCGATGCGCTTGAGCTTAAGCTCGGTCGCCGCGTAATGGGCAAGCGGGTGGTTAGACTGGGCGGCGGTGCCGGAAGCGCGCGCGAAGAACGGATTTGGATGGCGTTGCGTCATATCCTCAGCGGCGGCGAGGCTCAGGATGGGCACCTTGGCGGCGGCGACGTAGTCCGAGATCGCTAGCAGCTCGAATGCCGCAAGCGGGCCCAGGATAAAGTCGACGTGATCGCGCTCGATCGCCTCCTGCGCCTTGGTCTTGGCGCCGGCCGGGTTGCCGCCGGTGTCGGCAACGGAAAGCTCGATCTTGCGGCCCGCAAGCGTGAAGTTCTTCTGCTTGAGGAAAATCGTGATGCCCTGCTCCATCTGGATTCCGCCCTGGGCGAGGGGACCGGTTTTCACCGTGAGGAGGCCGATGCGGACCGGCTCTGCCTCGGCGATCGCGGGCGCGGCGGGAATGAACGGTGCGGCGGCAATTGCGGCCGCGCCGCGCATTAGGGCGCGGCGGCCAAGTCTTCTGCGCATTCTCCCTCCCTTGTGCTCTTCTCCGGCGTTCAGGGTTGCCGTAGTAAAGCACAAGCGACGGGGGGCGGGGATAAATAAGGGCAGGGCTGGGGAAAGGCCCTTGCAAGGCGCGCAACCGTGTTGCGACGCCATGGACATGTCCCCGCGCCCTTGTATCCGCTAGGATCGCCGCAAAGCAGAGCAACAGGAGGATGCGCATGCTGCACGTCACTCGCCGCCGCTTCGTCGCCGGTGCCGCCACCGCAATCGCCGCGCCGGCGGTTTTCGGCACAAGCGCTGGAGCGGCGGAGTTTCAACTTAAATACGCCAACAACTCGCCGCTCACGCACCCCAAGAACGTGCGCGCGCAGGAGGCCGTCGAACGCATCAAGCAGGAAACCAACGGCCGCGTCGTGATCGACATCTTCCCCAACAATCAGCTCGGCGGCGACACCGACATGCTTTCGCAGTTGCGTTCGGGAGCGATCGAGTTCTTCGACCTTTCCGGGCTGATCCTTGCGACCCTGGTCCCCGTTGCCGCGATCAACGGCGTCGGTTTCGCATTCAAGGATTACGACGTGGTTTGGAAGGCGATGGATGGTGCGCTCGGCGCTTATGTGCGTGCCGCGATCGAGAAGGCCGGACTGGTGGTGTTCGAGAAGATTTGGGACAACGGCTATCGCCAGATCACCTCCAGTACCAAGCCGATCAACACGCCGGCCGATCTCAAGGGCTTCAAAATCCGCGTGCCAGTCAGTCCGCTCTGGACCTCGATGTTCGAGGCGTTCGGGGCGGCGCCCGCGAGCATCAACTTCAGCGAGGTCTATACGGCGCTCCAGACCAAGGTGGTGGAGGGGCAAGAGAACCCGCTCGCGATCATCGACACCGCGAAGCTTTACGAGGTGCAGAAGTATTGCTCGAAGACCAATCACATGTGGGACGGGTTTTGGTTCCTAGCCAACAAGCGCGCTTGGGACGGCATTCCCGCGGATCTGCGCGACATCATCGCGCGGAACTTCAATAAATCGGCGCTCGACCAGCGCGCCGACGTCAAGAAGCTCAACGACAATCTCGAGGGCGAACTGACCAAGAAGGGCATGGTATTCAATGCGCCCGACCCCGGGCCATTCCGCGACACCTTGCGCCAAGCCGGATTCTATTCGCAGTGGCATCAGAAATTCGGTGATGAGGCCTGGGCGCTGCTGGAGAAGGAGGTCGGCGCGCTGGGCTGATCGTCCGCGACGGGTCGAGCCAGATGCACATTGATGAGGCGTCGTCGGGCGCACGCCGGCGCTTCGCTGCGCTCGATACGACCCTTGCCTGGATAACCGAGGTGCCGGCCGCGCTGCTGGTCCTTGTGGAAATCGTCGTGCTGTTCGCGGGCGTCGTGGCGCGCTACGCGCTGCATTCGCCGCTGGTGTGGTCGGACGAGCTGGCGTCGCTGTTGTTCCTGTGGCTGGCGATGCTGGGCGCGGTGATCGCGCTACGGCGCGGCGAGCATATGCGGCTGACGGCGATCGCGAGCCGCATGGCTCCGGCACGGCGCGAATTTCTCGAGACCCTTGCGGCGATGATCATCGCCGTCTTCCTGCTTCTGATCCTTGCGCCCGCCTATCAGCACGTGGAGGACGAGGCGCTCATCACCACGCCCGCGCTCAATTTGCCGAACAGCTTGCGCGTGCTCGCGCTCGAAGTCGGCGCGGTTCTGATGATGGCGATCGCGATTGCCCGACTGGCCGAGACAGCGAGTCTCAGACACTTGGTGCTTGCGGGGGCGATCGTGGCCGGGATCGCGATTGTGCTGATGCTGCTGCGCCCGGTCCTCCTGACGCTCGGCAACTTCAATCTCCTGATCTTCTTCGTCGTGCTCGTTGCGGCGTGCGTCGCGATCGGTGTGCCGATCGCCTTTTCCTTCGGCACCGCCACGATTGCCTATCTGGCTCTTGCCACCCGAGTGCCGTTGACAATCGTGGTGAGCCGGATGGACGAGGGAATGTCCTCGCTGATCCTGTTGTCGGTGCCGCTCTTCGTCTTTCTCGGCCTGCTGATCGAGATGACGGGTTTGGCGCGCTCGCTGGTCGATTTTCTCGCGACGTTGCTCGGGCACGTGCGGGGCGGTCTCTCCTTTGTATTGCTGGGCGCGATGTATCTGGTCTCCGGCATATCGGGCTCCAAAGCTGCCGACATGGCGGCGGTGGCGCCGGTGCTGTTCCCGGAGATGAAGCGTCGCGGCGCGCCCCCTGGAGAGCTGATCGCGCTGCTCGCGGCATCGGGAGCGATGTCGGAGACGATTCCACCGAGCCTCGTGCTCATCACCATTGGTTCGGTGACCGGCGTCTCCATAGCGGCGCTCTTCACCGGCGGACTGCTGCCGGCGCTCGTGCTCGCGCTGGCGCTCGCCGCGCTTGCCCTGTGGCGGTCGGGCCAAGAGGACCTTTCGGGTGTGCGCCGCGCCTCCGCGCGCGAGGTGGCGCGCCGTTTCCTTGTGGCGTTGCCGGCACTGGCGCTGCCGTTTCTGATCCGAGCGGCGGTGGTCGAGGGCGTTGCAACGGCGACCGAAGTCTCGACCATCGGCATCGCCTACACGGTGGTGGCGGGGTTGGTTGTGTTCCGCCGCTTCGATTGGCGACGCCTCTATCCGATGCTGGTCGAGACGGCATCGCTTTCGGGTGCCATCCTCTTGATCATCGGAACCGCCACGGCGATGGCCTGGGCACTCACGCAATCGGGCTTTTCGCGGCAGCTCGTGGCGACCATGGCCGCCGTGCCCGGCGGGGCCGCCGGTTTTCTCGCGCTCTCGATCGTGGCCTTTGCCGTGCTGGGCTCCGTCCTCGAAGGCATTCCCGCGGTGGTGCTGTTTGGGCCGCTGTTGTTTCCGGTCGCGCGCGCGATCGGCATTCACGAGGTGCACTACGCGATGGTGGTCATTCTCGCCATGGGCCTCGGTCTTTTCGCGCCGCCCTTCGGCGTCGGCTTTTACGTCGCGTGCGCGATCGGACGCGTCTCGCCGGACAACGCCATGGCGCGAATCTGGCCCTACCTTGCGGTGCTTGCAGCGGCTCTCGCGATCGTGGCCGCCGTGCCATGGCTCTCAATTGGCTTTCTGTAGCCACCGCGAGAGCGGCGCTAAATGCGTATGTGCTCGGGGCGGATGCCGATCCCGACCACGCAGGCGGGGATTCGGCGTAAGAGCGCGCTGCGGTCGAAAAGACGCAGCAGGAGCGGCGCCTCGAGACGACGACGGCGGGCGAGCACGCGCGATATCAGGCGCTGCTGCACCTGCACTTGCAGCCACTGCGTAGCGCGGGTTGGAAACTCGCGTCGGCGCTGCACGGCGGCCAAGTGTTCCTCCGTGACCGTGCGCGATCGAAGCGGCCCCGCCAGCAGATTGGCCGCGGCGACCGCGTCTTGAATCGCGAGGTTGATGCCGACGCCGCCTACCGGAGACATCGCGTGGGCGGCGTCGCCAACGCAGAGAAGCCCTGGCCGATGCCATCGGAGCAGGCGATCAACCTGCACGGTCAGCAGCTTGACGCTATCCCACGAAGCAATCTCGCCAATTCGATCGCGCACGAAAGGGAGCCGCGCCAGAACTCGCTCGCGGAAGGCGGGCAGCCCGGCCTCGCGAAGATGTTCAAGCGTCCCCTTCGCGATCACATAGCCGCATTGCCAATGCTGGCCGCGATTGATGCGGATAAAGATAAGACCGTCGTCGAAATAGCCGAGCGTCTCCTCCGGATCGTCGGCGCGTCGCGAAAGGGCGAACCACAGCACATCCATGGGAGCGCCGAAGTCCCGAACCGCAAGTCCCGCTTGTGCGCGCAATGTCGAGTGCCGCCCGTCGGCCGCAACCACAAGGTCGGCGCGCACTTCGATCGTCCCCTCGGGAGTTGCGGCGGTAATGCCGACCACGCGGCCTTGCCCCTCCAGCAAGCCCGTCGCTTCCGCACGCATGCGCAAGCCGAATCCGGGATAGCGTGCTCCTTGCGCGGCCAGGAAGTTCAGAAAATCCCATTGCGGCATCATCGCGATGAAGTTCGCATGCTGACCCAAGTGACGGAAATCAGCGGCCCGGTATTGCCGACCGCCGATCACGACCGCGAGCTCTTCGGCGCGTTGATGCGGGAGCTTAAGAAAATCCCCCAGAAGGCCCAGCTCATCCATGAGGCGGAGCGTCGAGGGGTGAATCGTATCGCCGCGGAAATCGCGCAGGAAGTCGCCGTGCTTTTCCAGCACCAAAGCATCGATGCCCGCGCGCCCCAACAGCAGGCCGAGCATCATTCCCGCGGGTCCGCCGCCGGCGATGCAGCAGCGGACCGCGATGCTCTCGGTCATCGACCCCCCGCTGTGCGCGGGACCGTCATTCGGTTCAGCGTCGGCTCTCGAGCCAGCCCATCATGATCCGGTTGAAGGTGTCGGGATGCTCCACATTGGGGAAGTGGCGCGCCGACGGGATCTCCTCATAGCGCGCGCCCGGCACCAGCGCCGCGAGGCGCTTGTTCTCGGAGGCCGGCGTGCCCGGATCTTCGGCGCCGCAGACCACCAGGGTCGGCACTTTGAGCGTCGGCAGCTTGGAAACGAAATCGAAATTCTGAATTGCCGACGCGCAGCCGAGATATCCCGCGGGTGTCGTCGCGGCGATCGTTTGGCGGATCTCCTTCCACCGTCCGGGCTTCCTGGGCTTGAAGGCGTCCGTGAACCAACGTTCCATGGTGGGGTCGGCGAGCGGCTCCAGCGAATTGGCCTTCTTGACCGCCTCGACGCGCGGTCCCCAGGCGGCCTTGGCGTCCGCGGGGGTCGCGGGCAGCGTGTCGCACAGCATCATCGATTTGAGCTTCGCGCCATGCTCGATCGCGAAGGCCTGACCCAGCATGCCGCCGATCGATAGACCGATGTAATGCACGCGGTCGAGGCCGAGCGCATCGATCGCGATCGCGACGTCTCCCGCAAGCTGGCTCATCGTATAGTCGCCGGCGACGGGATCGCTCCCGCCATGCCCGCGCATGTCGAGACGCAGGACGCGGAAGCCTTTGGCCAGCAGGGGCGGAAGCTGTTCCGCCCACATGCCGCCATCCGACGACAGCGAGTGGGTGAAGCAGACGAGCGGTCCGGTCTCCGGGCCCATGAGATCGTAGTAGAGGCGGCGTCGCTGAAGCGGCAACAGCATGGCAGAGTCCTCCCTTGGTCAGACTTGCGTGAGCACGTAGTAGATTACATAGAGCCAGCTCAGAAAACCATCGATGATCGCCCAGAGCACGCTGTGGTTCTGCGACCACGAGATGGCGATCGCGAGCGCGTTGCCGAAGCTGATGCCATAGGTGAGGCTGGTGCGGTAATAAACGGCGGTGGCCATCGGCAATTCTCCTGGGAAGCAGAGCGGTGTGGGAGTGGAGCATGCCCTTGCGGTGAGCGAGGGGCAACGCCCTCGCCGCAATTGCGGCCGGCGGTGTCGCATGTTAAGGCACAAGAGCAGCGGCAATCGGGATTCGAGCGGCCATGGCTGAGGCGAGAGAGCATGAGATCGCCGGCTCGCCGTTCGCGGTCTCTCTTGGTGATTTGTTCCTGGCGTTCCTGCGCATCACGCTATCGGGCTTTGGCGGCACGCTTCCCTTTGCGCGCCAGACCCTGGTGCTCGATCGCAGATGGTTGAGCGAGCAGCAATTTGTCGAGGCGCTGAGCCTCTGCCAATTCCTGCCGGGCCCCAATGTCGTGAACCTCTCGATTGTCGTGGGTCAGCGTTTTCGCGGCGTCGTGGCGCGCTCGCGGCGTTCGCGGGGTTGGTTCTCGCGCCGATGGCGATCGTGCTCGCGCTGGCGGTGCTCTATCAGCGATTTGGACAAATACCGGCGGTCGATCGCGTGCTGAACGGCATTTCGGCGGCGGCGCCCGGGCTGGTGTTGGCGATGGGATTGCAAATGGCGCGGCTCTTCGGCCGCGTTCCTCGTGCCGTGTTGTTCGCCGCGCTGGCGTTCGTCGCGATCGGTCTCCTGCAGTGGCCGATCATACCGGTGCTCGCGGTCCTGGTGCCCGTCAGTGTCGCCGCGGCATGGGTGCGCAGGTGAAGGAGCCGGTCTCTCTGCTGCAATTGGCGCTGCTGTTCGGCTCGCTGTCGCTGGTCGCGGTCGGCGGCGCCAACACCGTCGTGCCGGAGATGCATCGCCAGGCGGTCGAGGTCGGCGGCTGGATGAGCAATGCGGAGTTCGCCAATCTCTACGCGATCGTTCGCGCGGCGCCGGGTCCCAACATGCTGATCGCGACCATGATCGGCTGGCGCGCCTCCGGCTTCTGGGGCGCCATCGTCGCGACCGCGGCAATGTGCGGACCCTCCTGCCTCCTCACATACGGCGTAATTCGCGTATGGGAGCGCTATCGACACACGCGCTGGCGCGCGGCGATGGAAGCCGGGCTCGCCCCCCTTACGGTGGGACTGGTGCTGGCGAGCGGCTACATCCTGACCCGCGCCGCCGATCACGACTGGCGCACGCTTGCGGTGACGGCGGTGAGCGCGTTTTTCAGTCTGCGCGCGCGGATCAATCCCGTCTGGGTGCTCGCGGGCGCCGGCGCGTTGGGTCTTGCGGGGATTATCTAGCTCGGCATTGCGCGCTCGATGATGCCGGCGAAGTCGAGACCGCTCGGCAACGTCCCGAGTGCCGCTGGAGCACCGTCCACGAGCCGCGTGCGGCAGAAGGCGTCGGCAAGTTCCGGCGGCGCATGCTGCACCAGCAGTGCCGCTTGCAGCGCCAGCGCCGCTCCCCCCACCACCCGGCGCGCCTGGCTTTCGTCAGTACCGATCGTCTTGGCAAGATCGGCATCGAGGACATTGAGGTGGGCATCGAGCGCGGCATGGCCACCCCTCGCGCGCCGCAGTTCATCGAGCAGCGCACTGACGGCCTCCGGCGTGCGCTCGGCGACGCGGCGGACATCGAGACAGATGATGTTCGCGGAACCCTCCCAGACCGCGTTGACCGGAGCCTCGCGATAGAGGCGCGGCAGGTTGCTCTCCTCCACGTAACCGTTACCACCCAGCACCTCCAGCGCCTCCAGGATCGCCGCGGGCGCGCGCTTGCAGTTCCAGTATTTAGCGATCGGAGTCAGCAGCCGCGCCAAGAGCGCTTCCGCCGGATCGGCCAGGCGGTCATAGGCGCGCACGAGGCGGAAGGCTAGGGCGGTCGCGGCCTCGCTTTCGAGCGCGAGCTCCGCGAGCACGTTCGCCATCACCGGCTGATCCACCAGGCGCCGCTGAAACGCGGTACGATGACGCGCGTGGTGGATCGCTTGCACCGTCGCCTGACGTATCAGTCCGGCGGAACTCACGGCGCAGTCGAGCCGGGTGTGGTTGCTCATCTCGATGATGATGGGAATACCGCGGCCCTCATCGCCCACGATGCGCGCCCAAGCCTGCACCAGCTCCACCTCGGACGACGCGTTGGAGCGGTTGCCTAGCTTTTCCTTGAGCCGCTGCAAATGGAGTCCGTTGCGCGTTCCATCCGGACACCAGCGCGGCACCAGGAAGCAGGTCGGGCCTTTCGCGGTCTGTGCCAACATGAGGAAAGCGTCACACATCGGAGCGGAAAGGAACCACTTGTGGCCGGTGATCCGGTAGCTGCGGTCGCCCTCGCCGCTCGGCTCGGCGCACGACACGTTGGCGCGGAGATCCGATCCGCCCTGCTTTTCGGTCATGCCCATGCCCATGAGCGCTCCGGTCTTTTCGGGAGCGGGTCGGAAGCGCTCGTCGTAGCGGCGCGAGTAAAGACGAGGCAGCCACTCCTGCGCGAGCGCTGCTTCGCGGCGCACGGTTGGCACCGCGCCATAGGTCATGGCGACCGGGCAATAAACACCGCTCTCCACCTGCGTCAGCATGTAGGCGCCAGCGGCGCGCGCGACATGAGCCCCCGGCTGTGGCGCGGCCCAAGGGGAAGTATGCAGGCCGTGCGCCACAGCGAGCGCCAACATCCGATGCCAAGCCGGGTGAAACTCGACCTCGTCGCGGCGCTGGCCATAGCGGTCGAAGCTGTGCAGTTCGGGCGTATGGCGGTTTGCCGCAGCACCCCACTCGAGAGTGTCGGCAAGTCCCAGCTCGGCACCAAGCTTTGTGAGATCAGCCGCGGCCCATTGCGCGCCCTCGCGAGTCACCGCCTCCCGCAGCGCGGCGTCAGTGGTGAAGAGGTTGTAATCGACGAGGGGTGGGGGCTGATTGAGCCTCGCCCCGTTACCCATGGCGGGCGCGCCGAGAATTCGATCGGCTGGCATCGTCATTCTCCGCCGACGCGGGATGCGTCGGGGCAAGGCTATCACAAGCGGCGGAAAAAGCGGGCTTCCGGGTTTTCCTATTGGTGCGCGGTCGCTTGCGGGACAAAATCGATATTGCAGGAGGCTCGGTTGAGCCGCGTGAGTGTGCCGTGCGACTCACTCAGCTTGCCGGCATAGGTGTTCTGAAACTCCGTGCCCGCAGGACGATGGAACGGATCCCTGGCGCTATCGCCGCTGAGGCCTTTCTGCAAAACCTCGATGGTGCCATCCGCCTTGACTGTTCCGTCCCATGTTTCAGAGCCGGGCTGGCCTTGGTGCCCGCGCTCGCCGTGCAAGGCGCCGTTCGCGACCTTTGCGACGAACCTGTATTTCCAGCCAGGCAACCCCCTATCCGTGCTGGCGCAGACGAGAGAGCCGATCCATACGCCGTCAAATCGCCGTACATCCGGCGCGTGCGCGGCTGTCCCAGGCGTACTGGTGGACGGGCGAGCCGCGAGTTGCGGCGGCATTGCACCGGGAGCTGCCGCGGGAGCAGGCGGCGTGGTAGCCGCGGGCGATGCCACAGTCGGCGTCGCCGCTGGCGCCTTTGAGAGGTCCGGAGCGGCGGGTGGAGCAGGTACCGGAGCAGGCGTTGACGGCATTGCGGGTGGCGCGGGTGAAGCGGCACCGGGAGCGGGCTCGCTCGCTGCTTGAGGCATGGGGCCGCCGCCAGGTGACGACGCAGCCCCGGCCGGTGCCGGTTTCGGTTCAAGCGTGGACGGCGGACTGACCCCGGTGCTCGATGCCGGCGACAAGACCGCAGGCGGAGTGGAGGACGGAACGCTTTCCGGGGCTGCAGCGGGAGCCGCGACGGAAGATGTCGCCGTTGCAGGCATGGTCGCCTGCGGCGGTGGTGTTGGTCCGTATGCGGAACGGACATAAAGGTAGCTGGGGAACGCGACCAGAAGCAGCGCGACGATCGCTAGTCCCATCAACTGCGGCCCGCGGATCCAAGAGCGCGGACGACCCGATCGGTCCCGCGACGCGGTGCTTGGCAGAGTGCCAAATTCGTTTGGGACCGGCAGGCCCATTTCGACGGGAGACGCTGCGAGAACTTGACGGACCACGTCGACCAAGCGCCGCTGGTGCTGTTCCGGTGGTGGAGTGAGCGCGTCGAGCCAGTGCGGGGTACCGAGGAAGTATTCGAGCGCGCCCGAAGGCTTCACGTCCTCGACCCGAAACGGGATGACCGGAACGCCCTTGCTGACGGCGCGCTCCACTTCGCGCTCAATCTGGGGCGAATTATTGGCGTTGGCAGAGAACACCAGGACCATGACGCGCGAGGCATGAATCGCGTCGACAATCGACTTGCCCCAGGTCGCCCCCGGCAGGATGTCGCGAGGCGCAACCCAACAGCGAATTCCTGCCTGTTCCAAGCTAGCACAGGTGGCGTCAGCGATCCGCTTGTCCTTGGACGAATGGCTGATGAAGACATCGTACGCCATGCGCACAACGTTAGCCCCCTTGCCCTGCCTGTCCAGAGCAGCGGTGACGATAGCGAAATGGCCGCCCGTTCAGGCGGAGAGCGCGTCCTATCGGCGGTCGATGCTGATCTTGCCCGCTCCGAAGGCAGCGACGTAAGCCATGCCGCCCATGATGGCGAGGTGAAAGTAGAAGATTGCCATCTGTTGCGCGCGCTGCGCCGCTTCCATGGCCCAGAAGTTATGGAAGACCGCCGCCAGCACCGCCACGTAAATGAAGAACGCGATGGCGGCGAAGCGCGTCCAAAATCCGAGGATCAACATGACGCCGCCGATCAATTCGCCGGCTGCAGCGGCATATCCGAGCGGCACTGAGAAGGGAAATCCGTGGTTAGCGAGATTGTCGATTGTCCCTTGGATGCCGCCGTCGAACAGCTTTCGGTACCCCGCCTGGACGAAGATGCTGGCGAGCAGGATACGACCGATCAATTGTGCGATGGCATTCATGGCAGCCCCCCGAAAGCGGTATGTCTCTTTGGTTCACACTCTAACAGAGGATACTGTTGCGTGCATATCGCTGCTGTGGCATTTGCCGGTAACAGCTAAGGGATGCAGCACTCTAGTCGACCCGTGGCCATGTCGTCAGACAACAAAGACCGGAGCGCCGCCCCGGCAGGGCCGACGCCGCACAATTTCCGTGATCCCGGGCCATGGGTTCGCCCAGAGAATCCGCTCCGTCCTGGCGCGCCGCCGCTGGTGCCCGGTGCGACGGCTTCACAGGGGCCTGCGGGTCAAATTCCGGAGACAGCGGCAACCGCCGAGACAGCCGAGGAGTTGCTGGTGCGGTTGCGGCGCCGCTACAGCGCGGGGCATGTCAAGATCGAGTTGGATGGCAAACGGCTGATGAAGCTCGACAGCCCGGTCAATATCGAAGCGGAAAGCAATCAGTGGGTCTACGGCTTTCTGGGGCTGGGCTTGGTCCTGGGCTTCGCGGTGGGATACAAAGTGGGATTGGCGACTGCGGCGGTGGGCATCGTCCTCTATCTCACCCTTGGCAAGGCGCTCATCCGCCGCCGCATCGCGCGGCGGGTGCGCGAGAAGGCGCTCGCGGATGTCGTGCTCTGGCGCAAGCTATGGAGCTTCGGCGGAGTGTCACTCGAAGCAAGCACGCAGGGTGGCGGGCGCTGCACGGCACCCAAGGACAACTGGCTGGAATTCGTTCGCAAGCAAGACCGCGACTGAGGCGGAAGCGTGCCGCGACTCGGAAATCGCTGGTGTGGCGTGGCGCCACCGACGCGGAGTCGTCCCGCCGATTTCCGTTGAATTGTTCGAGTCGCGACTCCGATCACTGCGAGTCGTCATTGATTTTCCACATTCCCCGCCGATGATGACGTCGCCCGTTTATGGCAAGTCGCGAGGGACGACGATGGTTCGCAGCATCTTCTTGAAGGTGATCGTGGCGGGGTTGCCACTGGCGCTTACCGCGTGCGGAACGACGACGACAGATCGCGCTGTCAGCGGCGCGGGGATTGGTGCCGCGACGGGTGCCGTCATCGGCGCCGTCACCGGACTCGGACCGCTCGCCGGTGCCGCGATCGGCGGCGCAGTCGGGGGCACCGCGGGCGCCGTTACCTCGCCCTCACAGGTGGATCTCGGCAAGCCGGTCTGGCGGAGCGGCGAGGGCGAGCCGGCACCGGGCGGACCGTCGCCCGGGGATCAGTCTGGCTATCCCGCGCCCGCTCCGGGAACGGTCGCAAGTGCGCCAGCCTCCTATGACACAGTCACCGTGCGCGACATTCAGCAGGGCTTGACGCGCCTCGGCTACTATCAAGGCCCATCCGACGGCAATTTTGCTGCCCCGACCGAAGCGGCGATCCGGCATTATCAACAGGACAACCACTTGCCGGTCGATGGTCAGCCATCGGCCAGCCTGCTGGGCCAAATTCGCGCTCGCACGGGCTAAACGTCCCACTTCCGCTGACGATCGGGGTCCCGCCGACGGACGGCTGACTTGGTCTGATCACGCTGTTACAGTCCCGCCGCATCGATCGAGCGAGGGACGGCGTGCAGGGCAAGCTGTGCGTGATCACCGGCGCAAGCTCGGGCGTTGGTCTGGCGGCCGCGGAGGCGCTGGCCCGAAAGGGGGCTCGCCTTGCCTTGATCGCCCGCGACCCCGCGCGCGGTGCAGCGGCGATGCGGCGCTTGCAGACGATGGTACCTGGGGTGGAAATCGCGATGCACTATGCCGACCTCGCTCGGCTCGCGGAGGTGCGGCGGGTGGCGGACGAGCTGCTGCAGGCTTATCCCCGTATTGACGTGCTCATCAACAATGCCGGCGCGATGTTCCGGCGTCGCGAGGTGAGCGCCGATGGCTTGGAGCGGACCTTCGCTCTCAACCACATGGCCTATTTTTTGCTGACCGAGAAGCTGCGCGCACGCCTTGCGGCCTCGAAGCCCGCGCGCATCGTCAGCGTGGCATCGCGTGCCCACGAAGGCGCGACGCTCGATCTCGACGACCTCAATATGGAACGCCGGTATGACGGCTGGCTCGCATATCGCCGCTCCAAGCTCGCCAATATTCTGTGGACGCGGGAATTGGCGCGCCGCCTCGCGGGCAGCGACGTCACCGCCAACGCACTGCATCCGGGCTTCGTCGCGACCCGCTTCGGCGACAACAACCGCGGCTGGTTCGGGCTGACATTGGGGATTGCAAAGCGCGTGGCGGCAATTCGCCCCGAGGAAGGCGCCGCGACCGTCGTGCATTTGGCGTCTGCGCCCGGTCTCGACAGCGTGAGCGGCGGCTATTTCGTGAAGTCGGCGCCGGCATTGCCTTCCGCCGCGGCGCAAGACGATACGACGGCGCGCCGGCTCTGGCAGGCGAGCGAGAAGTTTGCGCAACTGTGAACAGGCAGATTCCCAATGAGCATCACCCTTTATGAACTCGCGGGCGCGGAGCCCGATCGCCGTTTCAGCCCTTACTGTTGGCGCATCCGCATGGCGCTCTCCCACAAGGGCCTCGACGCCGAGAGAATTCCTTGGCGCTTGACCGAGAAAGACAAGATTGCGGCAACGGGGCAGGGGCGGGTGCCCGTAATCGTCGACGGCGGCAAGTGGGTCAACGATTCTTGGACCATCGCGCAACATCTCGAGGACACGTACGCGGATCGGCCTTCGCTGTTCGGTGGCTTCGGCGGGAGGGCCACGTCGCGGTTCATCCAATCCTGGACCGACGGCTTCCTGCACCCTGGCCTGATCCGCCTGGTGCTTCTCGATATCTTTAAGCACCTCGACGACAGGGACCGCGATTATTTCCGCAAGTCGCGCGAAGAGCGCTTCGGCACCACCCTCGAAAATTTCCAGAGCGGGCGCGAGGAACGGCTACCCGCATTTCGACAGAGTCTGCAACCCCTGCGAACCACGCTCGAGGCTGAGCCATTCCTCGGCGGTGATCGGCCGCTCTACGGCGACTACATCGTGTTCGGCGCCTTCATGTGGGCGCGCTCCATCAGCGACTTCAAGCTGCTGGAGCCGAACGACACGGTTTATGCGTGGCGCGAACGGATGCTCGATCTATTCGGTGGCCTCGCCCGCCAAGCAAAGGGCTACGCGGTATAGGCCCTACGAAAAAAGTGGCGGGTCTTTGCCCGCCACCGCTCTCGTCACTTGAATAGTGCCGTTGCGTTGATGGCCGTTTGAATCACGCCCCAAGCCAGCGGAATGCCGACGAACGCCCAGGCGAGGAACAATTTCATACCGTTGCTCATCGTTTCTCTCCCGACCTAGGGTGTCACTTCGGCTGCTTCTTCGGCGGTCATATGGTGCTTCTCGTTGACCGCTCGGATGAACGAGTTGCAGATGAAGCCGATGATCAGCAGGACCGCCATCACGTACATCGTGACATTGTAGGCCTGGGCGTTCGGTACGCCGTGGGCCACGTTGTAAGCGCGTATGTAGTTGACCAGCGTCGGCCCAAAAATCCCTGCCATGGACCACGCCGTAAGCAATAGGCCGTGGATGGCGCCGACATAGCGCATGCCGAACATGTCGCGGAGATATGCCGGCACGGTCGCGAAACCGCCGCCGTACATGCTGAAGATCACCGCATACGCCAGGACGAACGCCACAACGCTTCCGATTGCGCCCGTGTAAGGCACCATCGCGTAAAGCACAGTGCCCAGCGCGAAGAACACGAAGTAGGTGTTCTTGCGCCCGAGGTAATCGGACATCGATGCCCAGAAGAACCGTCCGCCCATATTGAAGAGGCTCATGAGCCCAACGAACCCAGACGCGGCAACGACCGTCACTCGGCCGGGGAACATTTCCTGGCTCATGGCCGAAGCTTGTCCGAGCACGCCGATTCCCGCGGTCACGTTGAGGCAGAGCACCCACCAGATCAGCCAGAACTGTGGCGTCTTGAGCGCCTGATAGACGTAGACGTTCTGGGTGGTGATCAGCTTTTTGGGTTGCGCCGGTGCCACGTATCCCTCGGGCTTCCAGTCAGGCGCGGGGATCCGAACGATGATCGACCCAACCATCATGAAGACCATGTAGACGAGACCCATGGTGATGAAGGTCTCGGCGACGCCGACATGGGAATCAGTGGAGAATTTGCTCATCAACCAGACCGAGAGCGGCGAGGCAATGAAAGCAGCGCCACCGAACCCCATGATCGCCATTCCCGTGGCCATTCCCGGCCGGTCGGGGAACCACTTGATCAGGGTCGAGACCGGCGAGATATAGCCGATGCCCAGGCCGAAGCCCCCAACGATGCCGTAGCCGAAATAGACGATCCAAATGTTGTGCACGTAGACTCCCAGCGCCGAGATCAGAAAACCACCGCCCCAACAGAGAGCCGCCGTAAACATCGCTTGCCGGGGACCGCCTTCCTCAACCCATCGACCGAGCAACGCGGCAGAGGTACCCAGCACGAAAATACCGATGCTGAAGATCCAACCGAGGTCGGTCAGCGCCCAATCGTCCGGCGCTGATTTTGTGATGCCAATCAGCTTGGTCATCGGCAGGTTGAAGACGCTGAACGCGTAGGCCTGCCCGATACAGAGATGGACGCAGAGCGCTGCAGGCGGAATGAGCCACCGACTGTATCCCGGCGGCGCAATTGTGTGGCTCTTATCTAGGAAAGGTAGGAATGCCATCCGAGACTCCGTGCTTCTAGGTGTTCCCTGGGGCGCCAGCCGTGACCGGCCGTGCTTTTTTCGCTGACACAGGGGCCATCGCCCGCCCCCACTCGGAGGGGCCCCGATATCCCATACAGCCCGGAAGGGGGGCCGTCTGTGTCCAAAAAATCATGCATAAAAACTTGGTTGCTGCAAAGGTTCTCATGCGTTCGTGGCATAAGTTGCAGTGGTACCTCACGTTCGCTGACTATAACGTCCAGCCGGCCCCGCTATACGCACTCGGAGCGCCATGACCACCAAGATGTTTTGGGCTGATCCTTATCTGACCAAGCTCGACACCCGTGTCGCCGCGGTGCGAGAAAACGAGATCACGCTGGAGCAGACTATCTTCTACGCGCTTTCGGGGGGCCAGGAGAGCGACGCGGGAACGATCGGCGGTCGCCCGGTGATCGAGGCGAGAAAGGATGGGCCGACTATCGTCTACCGTCTTGATTCCGGCCATGGATTGAGCGTCGGCGATCCGGTAACTGTCGCGATCGACTGGGAGCGGCGGTATCGGTTGATGCGGCTTCATTTTGCCGCGGAAATCGTCCTCGAACTGATGTACCGGAAGTTCGAGGGTGTTCCGAAAGTCGGAGCGCACATCGCTCAAGAAAAAGCCAGAATCGACTTTGGCTGGACCGGCAGCATAGCCCCTGTCCTGCCTGACCTCCAGCGCGAGGCCCAAGCCATAATCGATGCCGACGAGGCGGTCATGAGCGCTTTTAGCGATGAGGCCACTGAGCGGCGCTATTGGGAGGTTCCGGGTTTCGCGCGCGTACCCTGCGGAGGCACGCATTTGCGGCGGACGAGCGAGGTCGGGAAGATAATGTTGAAACGCAAGAACATCGGAAAAGGCAAGGAACGGATTGAGGTTTTTGTCTCCTGACCTTAGCGTTCCAACCGTACCTCGAGCCAGGCGCGGAGCTGTGGGGTTAGTGGCTTCGCTTTGCGCGTCGTGTCGTCCATCAGCACTTGAACCGTCTCCGCTGTTGCGGCGCAGCTATCGCCGTCGAAGATGCCCTGGCCCAGGCGGAACGAAGTACGCCCGACGCTGAGCACCCGTGTCCCGATATCCACGATCCCCGGATGAAACAGTTCGGCACGGAAGTCGATCTCGACCCGCACGACGACGAAACTGGCACCGGGACCGGCCAGGTCGAGCTGCTCGTCGTAGAGGAACATGACCCGGCCGGTCTCGCAGAAGGTGGAGAACACGGCGTTGTTGACGTGGCCCTGCCGGTCGGTGTCGCCGTAGCGCAGCTTGTCGTAAGTCCAAATCGAATAGGCGCCGCGCTCGGTCGCGGGCGTCAAGCTCCGCTCGCCAGCCTCGCCCATCTATTCGGCGGCGACCTTGCGGGGCGTTTCCATGGCAATTCCGCCGGCGATAAGCGCTTCAATCTCCGCCGCGCTATAGCCGGCCTCGGCGAGCACGGCACGAGTCTCCGCTCCGAAACTTGGCGGCGTCGACCGCACGCTCGCCGGCGTGCGCGAGAGCTTGATGGGGTTGCCGGTGCCGCGATAGGCGCCATGCTCCACGACCATGCCGCGGTGGCGGGTGTGCGGATGGTTGACCACGTCGGGCACATCCAGCACCGCGCCGCAGGGCACTCCCTTCTCGATCAAGGTCGCGACCAGGGCCGCGCCGTCGATCGACGCAAGCCCGGCCTCCAGCTCCTTTCTCAGCTCGGCGCGGCGCACCACGCGGTCGGCATTGGTCTTGAAGCGCGGATCGTTGATCAGGTCGGGCCGGCCGATCTCGGTGCAGAAGCGTTCGTACTGCCGGTCGTTGCCGACCGCGACGAAGATGCGCTTGGTCTTGGTGCGGAACTGATCGTAGGGGCTCACATTGGGATGCTGGTTGCCGGTCCGCTTCGGCGGCTTGCCCGACAGGAACCAGTTGGCAGCATAGGGATGCAGCAAGGCGACGGAGCTGTCGTAAAGCGTCACCTCGACGAACTGGCCGCGCCCCGAGCGATGGCGCTCTTGCAGCGCCAACAGAATGGCGATCGCGGAGTTCATGCCGGTCGCCAGATCGACCACCGGCACGCCGACGCGCACCGGCTCGCCTTCGGGCTCGCCGTTGAGGCTCATAAGCCCGGTCATCGCCTGCACGGCGGCGTCGTAACCGGGATATCCACCGAGCGGGCCGTCTGCGCCGAAGCCCGAGACCCGGCAGTGGATGAGACGCGGAAAGCGCTGCTTCAGCACGGCCTCATAGCCCATGCCCCAGCGCTCCATGGTGCCAGTCTTGAAATTCTCGATCAGCACATCGGCGTTTTCGAGAAGGCGGAACAGCACGTCGCGTGCTTCGGGACGAGTGAGGTCGAGCGCCACGCCCCGCTTGTTGCGATTGACCCCTATGAAATAGGAGGCGGCGTCGCCCTGAAATGGCGGGCCCCAACCCCGGGTCTCGTCGCCCTGAGGCGGCTCGATCTTGATCACCTCGGCGCCGTGGTCGCCCAGCATTTGCGTGCAGTAGGGACCGCCCAGGACGCGCGTCAAGTCGATTACCTTGATGCCCGCGAGTGCGCCGGGCCGGTTGTCGTCGCTCATGGCGTGCTCCCTGAAGTTACGGCCGCCGGATGCAGGTCGAAGACGCGGGCGGCGAATTTGGGATAAAGGCTCGCGAGCTCGGGCGCAATGGTCTCGCGCAACAGCGCCAATGTCGCGGGCTCCGGGAATGGCGTTACCGGCACAACTTCCGGCCGCTCGAAGGCGAAGCCAGTATGGTCCAGTACCTCTTCGAGGGTATGTCCGGGATGCACGCTTTCGAGGCGGAAGCCGGCGCGCTCTCGGTCGAACGAGAAATGGCAGAGTGGCGTCACGAGCGCGATTGGTCCGCCTCGGCGATAGATGCCGGGCGGGCTGACGCCGGGCGCGCTTACGAAATCCACCCGTTCCACCAGGCTGCGCCGCGAATGCTCGGTGCGGAAGAGGATGACTCGCGGCACGACGAAATAGAGATAGGCCGAACCGAACGATCCTGGAAAGCGCACCTTGGGATGCGCATAGTCGCCGATCGCCACGAGGTTGATGTTGCCGGAACCGTCGATCTGCGCGCCCGAGAGGAAAAATACGTCGATCCGCCCTTGACCCGCGGCATCAAACAGCTCGCTGCCGCCATCGGTGAAGAGATGGTGCTTGTGGCTCTGCTGCAGCGAGACGAAGGGCCGCCCACCGCCGAGCCGCTGCGCGAGGAAGGCCGCCGCGGCGGGGATCGGCGAATTCGCGCCCACGGCCACATGCTTCGCCCCGGCGATGAGCCGGAGCACGACGTCGATCAGTAGCTCTTCCGGATGGAATTTCGTGTTGGGCATGGAAATCTATTCAAGGCGAACGCGGAAAACCACTATGCCGCGCGGCGCTCGAAGACATAGCGCTCGAGATATCGGCGGAAGCCCAACTCGCTGACGGCCAGGCGCATATACTCCGCCAAATGCGGGCTGTCCTCGGGGTAGCGGTTCATGAAGCGCAGGGGCCAGGCGCCCTTGGGCACGACCGCCACCGCATCGATATAAAAGCCTGGGATCGTGGCGCCGGCCAGGATGCCGTTTTCGAGCAGATTACCGTCATGGATCGCTTCTACCGTGACTACGGTCCGCGCCGAGGCATGCGCCATGGTGAAGAGCTCGCGCCGCCGCCCGACCCAGACATTCCCCTGCCTGTCCGCGAAGGGTGCGTGGAAGAGCGCCACGTCGGGCTTGATCGCGGGAACGGCCAGGATCGGATCGCTCACGCTTTGCGCGGCGAAGGGATTTTCGATCACTTTCCAGTCCGGCCGCACTTTCAAAAGATCGGATCCGATGACCCCGCGCAGCAGCGCGAAGGGCACATCCTTTTCGCCCGCTTGGACTGCCGCATGCAGCACCGGACAGGTCGCATCCTTGATGACCAACCCGTCCCCCGCGAGCGCCGCCGCCGCAAAACGCGGGCCCGTGCCCAGTTCGCCGAGGGAAACCGCGGATGTCTCGATTTCCGCAAGCGAGCCGGCGCCGATCAGCAGGTCAGCCTGTAGCGAGGAAGCCGGCAAGGTGAGAAGCCGAAGTTTCTTCGCGCCGCGTCGGATCAGCTCGCGCGTCGCTTCCATGGCGACGCCGCTGTGATCCGGTGCGACCACGACGCGCATGCCATCCTCGATGAGGGCTACCGCGGCCTCGAGCGAACGCACGATATCGGTCACGGCAGGTCTCCTCGGACGGCAGGGAACAGCCAGCGTAAGCGGCTCCGTCAAGTCCCGCAAGCACGGCTGCTCTGCATTTTGCGCGGGCGGATTTACCCTTGCATGCATCGCAGTGTCGTGGATGGAATTGGCGGCGACGCTCCAGCAGCGCCGCGGCGCTGCCGTATTTTTGGAAATACGCGAGGATTCCGATCATGGCGAACCCGAAATACCTCTCGATGAACGGCGAGATCGTTCCCTATGCCGAGGCGAAGGTGCACACGCTCAGCCCCTGCGTCAAATATGGCGCCGCGGTTTTCGAGGGCATTCGCGGGTACTGGAACGAGCGGCGCAAGGACATGTATCTCTTCCGCCTGGAGGAGCATCTCAATCGCCTGCAATTCTCGATGAAGGTGATGCGTTTCGAGCACCGGTTGGAGAATGCGAGGATGCGCCAGGCGATGATCGACCTGATCAAGGCGAATGAATTGCGCGAGGATATCCACATCCGTCTATTGGTCTGGGTCGATGGTGAAGAGGACATGACAGCGACCGGGCCGATCGGCTGGTCGATCGCGGCGCTGCGCCGGCCGCCGCAGCGCGCGGTGACCGAGGGTGTCCACTGCGCTGTTTCGTCCTGGCGGCGCATCGACGACAACGCGATGCCGGCGCGGGTCAAGGCGACCGCCAACTACAACAATGGCCGGCTCGCCGGGCTCCAGGGCAAGGCCGACGGCTACGACAACGTGATCATCCTGACGAGCCAGGGCCGCGTCGCGGAATCCCCGGGCTCATGCTTCTTCATGGTGCGCGACGGCGTGCCCATGACCCCCGGCGTCAATGACGACATCCTCGAAAGCGTGACCCGCGCCACGGTGATGCGCATCTTCTCGCAATACCTGGGGCGCGAGACGCAGGAGCGCGACATCGCGCGCACCGAGCTGTACGCCGCGCAAGAGACTTTCTTCTGCGGCTCGGGTTACGAAATTCAGCCGGTCATCTCGATCGACCGGCAGCCCGTGGGCGACGGAAAGATCGGCCCGCTGACGCGAGAGCTGCAGCAAAAATATTTTGCCCTCGTGCGCGGCGAAGTGCCGGAGCACGCGGAGTGGCGCACGCCGGTCTATCTCGCCAATGCCTGACGCCTAATTCCGCGCCTGAGCCGGCGTCGCAAGCTTCTTGCGATAGCCGAAGGATTGATCGAAGCGGCCGAGAATGTAGTCGCCGGTCCGCACCGGCTCGTAGCGACAATCCGCGTCCGCGGTACCGAGATCGCGAGGATCGATTACGGTCGCGAAGTTCGGGTCGACGAAGGTGGCGATCGAGTAACGATCGCGACCCGAACGGTTGATCACGCGGTGCGGCGTCGAGCTGAAGCGGTCGTTGGTCCAGCGCGCCAACAAGTCTCCGACATTCACCACCAACGTGCCCGGAATCGGGGCCGCGTCGATCCATGTGCCGCTTGAGCGGTTGCGCACCTGCAGACCGCCGTTGTCGTCCTGCCAAAGGAGGGTGATGCAGCCGTAGTCCGAATGCGGCGCCACGCCGAACTGATCCGCGTCGCTAACCGGAGGCTGTGGCGGATAGTGGATGATCTGCGTGCGCTGCAGCGGCTTGGTGTATCGCGTCTCGAAGAACGTCTCGTCGAGGCCGAGACTGAGCGCCACCACGCGGAGCAGGTCCGCGCCGCACGCGGCCATCTCCTCATAGTACCCGTATAGAGCCGGTCGCAGCTCGGGCATCGAACTCGGCCAATTGTTGGGGCCGCGCAACGGCTCGCCGGCGCGCACGTTGGGGTCGTCTGCGCTCAGTTCGAGGCCGATGCTATAGAACTCCTTCGCGTCGGGCTTGCGCGCACCATACATGAGGGCGTCGCCGATAGCATGGTATCCGCGATGATTGGCGTTGGCGGCGACGCTGCTCTTGATCTCGGGCGGAAGCCCGAAAAACCGTCGCGCCGCCGCGGCCGCTCTTTCGATCACGCGGCCCGGCACGCCGTGGCCCGAGATATAGAAAAACCCGACCCCGGTGCAGGCACGATGTGCTTCTTGCGCGGCCATCCTCATCGCGGCGGGATCATGCGCGCGAACGCCGGCAAAATCGACGATCGGAATCTCGTGCCGCTCCGCCATGAGGGGCCTCCGCTTCCAGCGGGAATCCGACCCCTGCATAACAGGATTTGAGCGCCTTTGGTACCCGCGCTCGCTCGCGCGTGACGACAAGCATAATTTGTGTGCATATTCTCTAGGCAGTGTGCTCCCAGCGGGTCCGAACGGGTTCCGGCGGGAGGGGGAGGAGCGGGGATCCGGGGTGGCTAGTGCGTTGATTCCCTGCCGCTTCGTGCGCCGCTCGGAGCAAATTGCGTGAGTACGTGATTTTGCCTGAGATGCGCTGTCCGCCTTTGGTTGCTGGCACGCGATTTGCTGGGATGGGTGTGCGGCGCATCAACGGGCCGTCATCTCGCGGGAAAGGGGTACTGTCTGACTGCTGTCGCCGAGGGTCCTGCCGCTTCGAGTGAGAGACCGATACTGCGGCTTGACCGGATCGATAAGTCCTTTGGGCGCTCGCAGGTCCTGCGCGAGGTCACGCTGGAAGTGCGCAAGGGCGAGGTCGTCTGCATCATCGGGCCGTCCGGCGCCGGCAAATCGACGTTGTTACGCTGCATCAATCACCTCGAGCCTATCGACAGCGGCACCATCTTTTTCGAGGGAGAGCCGGTTTACCGCTATGCCAAGGGCGGCAGGATCGTCGTGGATCCCGACCGGCGGATCGAGGAGATCCGCTCGCACATCGGCATGGTGTTCCAGTCATTCAATCTGTTTCCGCATTTGACCGCGATCGGCAATGTAATCGAGGCACCCGTATACGTTCGGGGCGAGCCACTGGACGCCGCCCGCAAGCGCGGCCTCTCAGAGCTGCGAAGGGTCGGTATCGCCGAGAAGGCCAATTATTACCCGCATCAATTGAGCGGCGGACAGCAGCAGCGCGTGGCGATTGCCCGCGCGCTCGCCATGGACCCCAAGATCATGCTGTTCGATGAGGCGACTTCGGCGCTCGATCCGGAATTGGTGGGCGAGGTCTTGCGCGTCATGCGCCAGCTTGCGGCCGACGGGATGACAATGGTCGTGGTGACCCACGAGATGGGTTTCGCACGAGACGTAGCGGACCGTGTGGTGTTCATGGCCGATGGTGTGATCCTCGAGGAGGGGCGCCCTGAGCAAATCTTCTCCGCACCCAACGTCGCGCGTACGCGACAATTCTTGCAGACGATCCTCGACCGAAACGGCAACGGCGCGGTCGAACCGGCGCCGCCGTCCCAATGACCGAGTGTTTTCTCCGCTTCCGATCCGGCTCTACCCGGCGCTCCGCGGGCCGGATCGGCGTCATTGATGCCCCGGCTTGAGCCCAGGCGCGGCATCAACCAGGAGCGAAGGGCATTCTTAACGGAGGAGGCAAAGACATGAAGGATGACAACGAAGACACAAAGACCTACCCGTCCCAATCTCCGCGGCTCAGCCGCCGCGGACTCCTGACATCGGGCGCAGCCGCCGGCGTCGCCGCGGTCACGGCTCCCGCCATCGTGCGGGCCGCGACGGAGCCGCAAATCGACACCTCGTTCAAGGACTTCGTCATCTCGAAGATCCCGTGCGACGATTCTCTGGCCAAGCTTCAGTCCAAGGGCGAGGTTGTGGTGGGCACGTCCGACGACTGGCCCTACTCCTTCTATCCGCCGAACTCGCAGGAGTGGAGCGGTCTCGACGCCGACATCATCAAGTACGTCGCGAAGATGCTGAAGATCCCGAAGATCACGGTGCAGACCGTGGAATTTTCCGGATTGATCCCGGGCTTGCTTGACGGCCGCTTCGACATCGTCGGCGATTCCATCCACTGGACGCTCGCGCGGTCCAAGGTGGTCGAATTCTGCTTCCCCACTTACTATTACTCCGAATGGTTGGCGGTGAAGAAGGGCAACCCGCAAAAAATCCACGCCTTCGCCGACATGAAGGGAAAGAAGATCGCGACCCTGAACGGCACCAACTATGCGGAGTGGCTGCGCGGGGTCGAGGGCGTCGATCTCGTGGTCGTCAAGGCTTGGCAGGAGGTCATTCAGGACCTCGTGCTCGGTCGCGTCGATGGCATCATCTACGACCAGCCGGTGCTTGCGGCGTCGTTCAAGGACCACCCGGAGTGGCCGGTCGAACTCGTCGAGGACTACGAGCCGCGCACCTTCAAGAACCCGGTGGGTTACAGCCGCTACGCGTTCCGCCAGAGCGACGCGCAGTGGTGCAACGCGTTCTCGAGCTCGCTCGAATGGATGCAGGATCAGCTTGAGATGAAGAAGATCCTGACCAAGTGGAATCTGACGGGGTACAACAACTAGCGCGACGGAAATGACGATCTGTCGCCGGCGGCGCCGCAAAGAGCGGCGCCGAGCCGGCGGCCGTTCGTCGTCGTGGAACCTGACAACGGAGCCAGAGAGGGGACCGGATGTATTTCTCGATCGAGGACATGATTTCGTTCCTGCCCCCGCTCTTGAAGGGTGCCCAGCTCACGATCCTGGTTTCGTTGCTCTCATATGTCCTTTCGCTCATTGTCGGGCTTTTGGTGGGGATAGCGCGCATATCGCGGCTCTGGCCGCTGCGCGCGCTTGCAACGCCTTACGTGCAATTCATCCGCGGCACGCCGCTGCTGTTGCAGCTCTTCTTCATCTATTACGTGCTGCCCTACGCCGGCCTCATTCTATCGCCCTTCACTTCGGCGATCTGGGGTCTAACGATCAACTACAGCGCCTATATGGCCGAGGTGTTTCGCGGCGGCATCCTCGCGATTCCGAAGGGTCAGTGGGAAGCCGGGCTTTCGGTCGGCATGTCGCGCCGGCTCCTGATGCGGCGCATCATCCTGCCGCAAGCGATGCGCATCGTCGTGCCCGCGCTGGGGAATTTCTTCGTCTCGATCTTCAAGGATTCGGCGCTGGTATCGGTCATCACCATGCGCGACCTCATGTTTTCGGGCCAAATCCTCGCCGCCGCCACCTTCAGGCATTTCGAGATCTTCACCGAGGTGGCGGTGATCTATTTCATCATCAGCTATCCGGCGGCGAAGCTCGTCGAATATATCGAGGCGCGCCTCGATATATCACGCGCGAAGCACGTCGAGGCGCAGGCGCGGGGTTAAGTCAACTCCGGCAGCAGCGGATGCTTGAGCGTGCGCGGCAGCGCGCCGGAAAGGCGTGGGTCGTCGAATTGCACGGGTCGGCGTTCGTAGACGCGGAATCCGCATTTCTGATAGAGGCCGAGGGCGCGCGGGTGGTCGAAGGTGCAAGTGTGCACCCAGACCCGTTTCGCGTCCTTGAGCCACGCCGCGTCGATCGCGGCGCCGAGGAACCAGGCGCCGAAGCCGCGGCCGATGAATTCCGGCACCAGGCCGAAATAGGCGAGCTCGATATCGCCGGGAGGCGCGCGGTTCAACTCGAAATATCCGGCCGGTACGCCCCAGGCGTGGAGCACATAGACCTCGATCTCCGGACGCTTCAAGTAGCTCGCGAGCGCCTCGTCGCTCCAGATGCGGCGCTCGAACCAAACCCAAGGCTCGCCCACGGTATTATAGAGATAGCGATAGAATGACACCGTGCAGCGCTCGGCACGCATCAGCGCGAGTTTGGCCGCCGGCACCGGCGCCGGCGGCCGCGACGGCTTCGCGGTCATTTCCAGATAGGTGACGACGTCGTCGAGCTTGCCGCTGCTCACCGCGCCGGGCCCGTCTCGATCTCGGTGTCGCCAGGAAGGCCCCATTCGGACCAGGAGCCGTCATAAATCGCGGCCTCGGGCCATCCCGCGAGATGCAGGCCCAAGGCGAGGGCACAGGCAGTGACGCCGGAGCCGCAACTGCACACCACCGGACGGTCAGACACGATGCCGGCGGCGCGGAAGCGTTGCGCGAGCTCGCCCGCCGGCAACGGGATCTTGGTTTTGGGATCGACGAGCTGCTCATAGGGAAGGTTGCGGCTGCCGGGGATGTGGCCGCTGCGTAACCCCGGTCGCGGCTCGGGTGCGGTTGCCTCGAAGCGACCTTGCGCACGCGCGTCCAGCACTTGCTCGCGTTTGCGACCTGGGTCGGCCTTGAGCGCGGCCTTATCGCGTACCAGCTCGGGGCGGAAGCGCGCGGTGAACAGCGCGGGCGCGGGCTTTAGTATCTCGGCGGTCACCGCGCGGCCTTCCGCGATCCATTTCGCGAGCCCACCCGCGAGCACCGCCACGTTGTCATGGCCGAATATGCGCAGCATCCACCAGACTCGTGGCGCCGAGTTCCATCCGGTGCCGTCATAGACGATGACGCGATGCCGATCGCCGATACCGAGCCGGCTCATGTGGGGCGCGAAGTCCTCGGCGCTCGGCAGCATGTGCGGCAGCGACGACCCGTGATCGCAGATCACGTCGATATCGAAGAACGGGGCGCCCGGGATGTGCCGCGCGGCGTAGTCTTGCTGCGCCGTCGGTGCAATGCCCGGCAGTTTGAACGAGCCATCGACGATGCGAACGCCGGGGTCGTCGAGATGCGCTGCCAGCCACTCGGTGCTGACCAGGGATTCCGGATGGGCGTAGGTCATGGCTGGTACTCCAGAGGGATCAGGGCGCGAAGGCGATATTGACGCGCCGGTTCTGCTTACCCTTGCTCTCGATCTTGGTGATCTCGACGCGGCCGATCTCGGCGGTGTGGCGAATATGCGTGCCGCCGCACGGCTGCAGATCGACGCCGGCGATGTCGAGCAAGCGCACCTTGCCATAGCCGATCGGCGGCTTCACCGACATGGTCCGCACCAACTCCGGCCGCGCTTGCAGCTCTTCGTCGGTAATCCATCGCGGCTCGACCTTGTGATCGGCGGCGATGAGCGCGTTGAGCTTCTCCGTCACCCCGTCCTTGTCGAGCGCTTCGCCGGCCATATCGAAATCGAGCCGGGCTTTGCCGTCGGAGATCTGCCCGCCTGTCACCGCCGCGGGGATAACGGCGCAGAGGAGATGCAGGCAGGTGTGCATGCGCATCAGGCGATAGCGGCGGTCCCAATCGATCTCGGCGGTCACGGTCTCGCCGACGGCGGGAAGCACGCTGCCGGGTGCGGTCACGTGCAGCACGTCATCAAGGCTATCGCCCTTGCGAGTGTCGGCGATCGCGATCGTGCCGCCATCGGCGCGGCGCAGCACGCCGGTGTCGCCGGGCTGGCCGCCGCCGGTGGGATAGAACACGGTGCGATCGAGACGAATGCCGCGCTCACTCACATCCGTCACGGTCGCGGAGCAGCTCTTGAGATAGGCATCGTCGCGGAACAGCAGCTCGGTCATCGCGCGGCTCCTTGTTTCACATCGAGCCAGTGCGGCACCGGCAGATTCTTGGAGCGAAGGAATTCCGGATTAAACAGCTTCGACTGGTAGCGCGTGCCGTAATCCGCGAGAATGGTGACGATGGTGTGCCCGGGCCCGAGCTGCTTTGCCGCCCTGATCGCGCCCACGATGTTGATGCCGGTCGAACCGCCGAGGATCAAGCCTTCCTCGGTCACGAGGCGGAACAGTACCGGCAGCATCTCCTCGTCGGTCACCTGGAACCAGCCGTCGATCGGTGCGCCTTCGAGATTCTTGGTGATGCGCCCCTGTCCGATCCCCTCGGTGATCGAGCTGCCCTCGGACTTGAGCTCGCCGCGCGCGTAATAGCTGTAGAGCGCCGCGCCCATGGGGTCGGCGAGAAAGTTCTTGATCTTGGGATTGCGGTCCTTGAGCGCCATGGCGACGCCGGCGAGAGTGCCGCCGGTGCCGACCGCGCTTACGAACGCGTCCACCTTACCGTCGGTCTGTTCCCAGATTTCGGGGCCGGTGGTCTCGATATGTGCGCGCCGATTGGCGACGTTGTCGAACTGATTAGCCCAGATCGCGCCGTTGGGCTCGACGGCGGCGATCTCTTGCGCAAGGCGCTCGGAATAGCGCACGTAGTTGTTGGGGTTGGCGTAGGGAACTGCAGCGACCAGGCGCAGATCGGCGCCGCAGAGACGCAGCATGTCTTTCTTTTCCTGGCTCTGCGTCTCCGGCATGACGATGACGCTGCGATAGCCGCGCGCATTCGCGACCAATGCAAGGCCGATCCCGGTATTCCCCGCGGTGCCCTCGACGATGACCCCGCCGGGGCGAAGCGTGCCCCGCTCCTCCGCGTCCTTCACGATAAAGAGCGCTGCGCGGTCCTTGACCGAACCGCCGGGGTTCAGGAATTCCGCCTTGCCGAGAATGGTGCAGCCGGTCTCTTCCGAGGCGCGGCGCAACTTTATGAGGGGCGTATTGCCGATGGTGTCGAGAAAACCGTCACGAAACTGCATGATTTCTGTCCGGAAATGGCGCCGATTGCGCGTCCTCGGATGACACTAGCGAGAGGGCAGGGGCCGATCAAGCGAGGGTGGCCCGCACCAGAAACAGCGCTCCTATGCCCATGAACAGGGCCGCGGCACCATAGTGTATCGCCCGCATCGGCAACCGCGCGGCAAAGCCGTGGCCCAGAAACACCACCGGCAGGTTGGCGGCGAGCATGCCGCTGGTGCTGCCGGCGACCACCGCCAGGAGGCTCGCATAGCCCGCGGCGAGGGCAATAGTGGCGATTTGCGTCTTGTCGCCGATCTCCGCGATGAAGAAGCAGATCGTGGTCGCGATGAAGGCGCCGCGCGTCGAGGCCTCAGTCGTCGCTTCGAGCGTGTCGGGCCGGAGCGTCCAAAGCGCCATGGCGATCATGCTGATCCCCACCACGCCGTCGAGGATCGCGGGCGTGAGGAACCGCCCGACTTCAAGGCCGACCCATGCGGCGGCCGCATGGTTTGCGAGCGTCGCCACCAGGATACCCGCGAGGATCGGCCAGGGACGACGATAGCGCGCCGCCAGCACCAGCGACAAAAGTTGCGTGCGATCGCCCATCTCCGCGAGGGCGACAGTACCGATCGAGACCAGGAAGGCTTCCATGCCACCGCTCCGGGCCAGGCTCCTGACGGACAACGGACGATCGGCGCCCCTGGCTGCGCCCCAATCGGTCCGTTGGTCTCGCCATTGCCCAAAGGCACCCGCGCGCCATGGCGGTGGTCGCCAAGTATGTTGACGCGCGGCCCGGTCCAACGCCGGGCGGCTACTCCCCAAGGGGTGCAAAGTTTTAGGTCCGGAACGAGCCGTTGGCAACTACAGGATGGCGCCGATCTCGCATTGACGACGGCGGCCCATCGATCCCACACTCCGTCGGGGCCAGAGACTAAAGACAAAGGGAGAGCGTGACATGAGGGTCGAGAGGTTCCTGCTCGCCGGAGCGGCGATGCTGCTGGCGCTTGGGGGCGCGACGACGGGAGCGCGTGCGGAGACACCCAAGGACACCGTCGTCATGGCAAAGGCCTTTGACGACATGATTTCACTCGATCCTGCGGAGACCTTCGAGTTCTCGGGCGGGGAGGTTAACGGCAACACGTACGACCGCCTGCTCTATTACGATCTCAAGAACGTCGCCAACCTTTACGGAACCTTAGCGGAATCCTGGTCGGTGGATGCCGACGGCAAGACCTACACCTTCAAGCTGCGTCCCGGCGTCAAGTTTTCCTCGGGCAATCCCGTGACATCCGCGGACGTCGTCTACTCGATCACGCGCGCGGTCACACTCAATAAGTCGCCGGGCTTCATCCTGACGCAGTTCGGCATCAACAAGGATACCGTGGGCGAGCGCGTGCACGCTCCCGACGCCATGACTGTCGTGCTGCAGACCGAGAAGGCGGTGGCGCCGTCCTTCTTTTATTACTGCCTCACCGCCGGGGTCGGCTCAATCGTCGATGGCGCCACCGTGAAATCGCACGAGGAGAACGGCGATTTCGGCAATGGCTGGCTGAAGCAGCATTCCGCGGGTAGCGGGCCCTACGTGCTGCGCTCTTGGAAGGCGAATGAAAGCTACATTCTCGACGCCAATCCGAACTATCGCGGTGACCAGCCGAAGACACCGCACGTCTTCGTACGCTACGTGAAGGAAACCGCGACCCAGCGTCTGCTGCTGGAGAAGGGTGACGTGGATTTCGCACGCAATCTCGGCAAGGACGAGCTCGATGCGGTTTCCAAGAATCCCGACATCGAATTGCAGCAGGGCGTCAAGGGCGCCATCACCTACCTCGGCCTCAACCAGAAAAATCAATACTTGCAGAAACCGGAAGTGGTCGAGGCGCTCAAATACCTCGTGGACTATGACGGCATCGAGCGAAACGTCCTGCATGGTACCCGTGTGGTGCATCAGGCCTTCCTGCCGCTGGGCTTCCTCGGTGCGATCGACGACAAGCCCTATCATTACGATGTGGCCAAGGCGAAGGCGCTCCTGGCCAAGGCGGGACTCGCCAACGGCTTCTCCATCACGATGGACGTCTGGAACAACTATCCCTGGGCCGATATCGCCCAGGCGCTGCAGGCGAGCTGGGCGCAGGTCGGGATCAAGGTCGAGCTGATCCCCGGCGACGGCAAGCAGGTCATCACCAAGTACCGCGCACGCAACCACGACATCATTATTCTCGATTGGGGGCCGGACTATCAGGATCCCAATACGAATGCGCAGACCTTCGCCTCTAACCCCGACAATTCCGATCAGTCACCGACAAAGACCCTGGCGTGGCGCAACTCCTGGGAGATTCCGGAGCTCACCAAGCGGACCCAGGACGCCGTGCTCGAACCCGATCCCAAAAAGCGCGCCGAGATCTATGAGCAGCTACAGCGCGAAGTGCAGAAGATTGCGCCCTTCGTTATCATGTATCAGCAGATCGAAGTGGCGGCACACCGCAAGGACGTGACCGGCTTCGTGATGGGCCCCGGCTTTGCCGACAATCTCTACGCGGGTATCGAAAAGCACTAAGCGCGAGGATGGTTCGTGGCGGGTAGCAGGCCGCGCGCGTTGAAGTTGGGCGGCGCGGCACTGCGGCTCGCGGGCACGGTGGTGCTCACCATCTTTGGCCTGCTTCTGGTGACGTTCCTCATTGGGCGCGTCGTGCCGATCGATCCGGTCCTCGCGGCGGTCGGCGACCGCGCGCCGGCCGAGGTCTATCAGCGCGTCCGCAGCGAATTGGGGCTCGACCAGCCGCTCTATATCCAGTTCTTCCGGTATGTGAGCGCGGTGCTTCACGGCGATCTCGGTCGCTCGGTGCTGACCTCCAACCCCGTGCTGACCGACATCAAGCGGTTCTTCCCGGCGACCCTCGAACTCGCGACGACGGCTACCCTCATGGGTGTGCTGATCGGGATCCCGCTCGGCGTCGCGGCGGCAGTGAGGCAAAATCGCTGGCCCGATCAAGTCATCCGCGTCCTCGGGCTGCTGGGATATTCCGTTCCCGTATTCTGGCTCGGACTCATGGGGCTGGTGCTGTTTTATGCGCGGCTCGGATGGGTCGCGGGGCCGGGGCGCCTCGACGTGTTCTACGAGGATGTCGTCGATCCCCGCACCGGCGTCATCCTGATCGACAGCGCGCTCGCGGGAAACTGGCAGGTGTTCAGTAATGCAATCCAGCACCTGATCCTGCCGGCTTCGATCTTGGGATACTTCTCGCTTGCCTATGTAAGCCGGATGACGCGCAGCCTGATGATCGAACAACTGCGCCAGGAATATGTGGTGACCGCGCGGGTCAAGGGACTGAGCGAGGCGCGCATCGTCTGGCGTCACGCGCTCGGCAACGTGATGGTACCGCTGGTGACCGTGGTGGCGCTCTCCTACGCCAATCTGCTGGAAGGCTCGGTGCTGACCGAAACCGTCTTCGCCTGGCCGGGGCTCGGCCAATACATCACCAACTCCCTGCTAAACGTGGACATGAATGCCGTGCTCGGCGGCACGCTGATGGTAGGCGTGGTCTATCTCGTGCTCAATCTCTTTTCCGATCTGCTTTATCGCGTTTTTGACCCGAGGGCCCGTTGAGCGAGGTTGTAGCAGCGCGCGGCTGGCATGCTTGGCTCACGGCCGAGGCGCCGGCTTCGCGCCTCCAGGCGCGCCTCGTCAATGCCTATGCCACGTCGCTCGGTTTCCTCCGCAATCCGCTAGCGCTCATCGGTCTCGCCATCGTCATCGCGCTGCTTCTGATCGCGGCGGCGGCGCCTCTGCTCGCGCACGCGTCGCCGGAGGCGCAGGATTTGAGTCTGCGTCTTCGCCCACCGGACGCCACCCATTGGTTCGGGACCGACGAGCTCGGCCGCGACATCTATAGCCGCGTGCTCTACGGCGCGCGGATAACGCTCGGCATCGTGACCCTCGTGGTGCTGATCGTGGCGCCGCTCGGCCTCTTCATCGGGTGCGTCGCGGGGTACCGGGGAGGCATGCTCGATGCCGTGCTGATGCGGATCACTGATGTCTTTCTGGCTTTCCCGCGCCTGATCCTGGCGCTCGCCTTCGTGGCGGCGCTCGGCCCCGGCATAGAAAACGCGGTGATCGCGATCTCGCTCACGGCCTGGCCGCCTTACGCGCGGATCGCGCGCGCCGAGACGCTGATCCTCCGCGACAGCGACTTCATCAATGCGGCGCGCCTGCTGGGCGCGTCGTGGCCGCGCATTGTCTTCCTGCACGTGATGCCGCTCTGCCTCTCCTCGGTGATCGTGCGCGTGACCCTCGACATGGCGGGCATCATTCTCACCGCGGCGGGCCTCGGATTCCTCGGCCTCGGCGCGCAGCCTCCTTCGCCCGAATGGGGCGCCATGATCTCCACAGGGCGCAAATACATCCTCGACCAGTGGTGGGTGGCGGCGTTTCCAGGGCTTGCCATCTGCCTCGTGAGTCTCGGGTTCAATCTGTTGGGGGACGGGTTGCGCGACGTGCTGGACCCAAAGCAGCGATGACGACCGCACCGCTCCTCGACGTCTCCAATCTCTCGGTGACGTTTCACACGCCGCGCGGTCCCGTCGAGGCGGTGCGCGGCGTTTCCTTTGCGATGGGCCGCGAAAAGCTCGGCATCGTCGGGGAAAGCGGTTCGGGAAAGTCCTGCACCGGGCGCTCTATCTTGCGCTTGCTGCCGGGGAATGCGGCGTTGAGCGCGGAGCGGATAGTTTTCGACGGCATCGACCTGCTGCATGCGCCGCCCGCCGCGTTGCGCGAGATCAGAGGTCGGCGGATATCCATGGTGATGCAGGATCCGAAATTCTCGCTCAACCCCGTGATGACCGTCGGCGAGCAGATCGCCGAGGCCTATCGCGCGCACAGCCGGGCGGGATCCCGCGAGGCGCGCGAGAAGGCGCTCGTCATGCTGGAAGCCGTGCGCATCCGCGAGCCCGCGCATGCCTACGATCTCTATCCGCACGAAGTCTCGGGCGGTATGGGACAGCGCGTGATGATCGCGATGATGCTGGCGCCCGACCCGGATTTGCTGATCGCTGACGAGCCCACCTCGGCGCTCGACGTTACGGTGCAGATGCAAGTGCTGGCGATCCTCGACGATCTCGTGAGCGAGCGCGGCATGGGTCTCATTTTCATCAGCCACGACCTGGCCTTGGTGGGCGCGTTCTGCGATCGCGTGTTGGTCATGTACGGGGGGCGCGTGCTGGAGGCGCTCGCCGCGCGCGATCTCGCCTTGGCGCGGCACCCCTATACGCGCGGCCTCATCGCTTGCCTGCCGACACTCGAGGGCGGAGCGGCCGATCTCCCTGTGCTGACGCGCGACCCCGCGTGGCTTCGATGATCGAGGTCGAGCGTCTTGAGGTCTCGTTCGACGGCCGGCGCGCGGTCGACGGCGTCTCATTCTCGGTTGGACGAGGCGAGACTTACGGGATCGTCGGCGAGTCCGGATCGGGGAAGTCGACCATCTTGCGCGCGCTCTGCGGCCTCAATCGGCGCTGGTCCGGTCAGATGACGATCGATGGCGAGCCGCAGATGCAGCGCCGGAGCGTAGCCTTCCATCGCCGGCTCCAAATGGTGTTTCAGGATCCGTATGCTTCGCTGCATCCACGCCAGACCGTTGATCGCACTCTGGCCGAGCCCCTGCGCATTCACGGGGTTGGTGATCGGCAGCGTCGCATCGTGCGCATGCTGGCCGAGGTAGGGCTGGGGCCGGAGCACCGCTTCCGATACCCGCACCAGCTATCGGGAGGGCAGCGCCAGCGCGTCGCGATCGCGCGGGCGTTGATACTCGAACCGCGCATCTTGCTCTTGGATGAGCCGACCTCGGCTCTCGACGTCTCGGTGCAGGCCGAGATTCTAAATCTGCTGCAGCGGCTGCGGCGCGAACACGAGCTGACCTACGTGCTTGTCAGCCACAACCTCGCGGTGGTGGCGCATCTCTGCGCGCACATCGCCGTGATGAACGCCGGGCGCTTCGTCGAAGAGCTGGACCGAGAAGCTCTCGCCGAGCGCCGCGCGCGCGAGCCTTATACCGCTCAGCTCCTCGCGGCGAGCGCCGGTTACGACCGCGCCGCGGCGAAACAGCTCGTCACATACGATTAGCCAAAAAAAAGATTGCGGCCGGTCGGGACGGCCGCAGTAAGGGAGGATATCTAGGCGACGCCGGGCAAAGCGCCGCACGCACAGAGGTTATTTGGCGTACCACAGCCGCGGAAGCCGTGGTCGCGCAAAGACCGTAGCGAATACGCGCGCGTCTAAGGCGCGGCAAAATTGTGTCATTCGCCCAGCGGGCGAATGGTTCGCGCAAGCGGCAAGGTGATGCGAACCAGCAACCCGTGCGGCTTGCGGTTTTCCGCGCGCACGGTGCCGCCGAGTGCTTCGACGTTTCGACGCGCAATCCAAAGTCCAATCCCGAAATGCGGCGCTTGCCCCTTGATCTCCTGGCGTCGCGAAAAATACCGCTCGAATATGCGATCGAGATTATCCGGAGGCACTCCCGGACCGGTGTCACCAACCGTCAGCTCGGCTTGGCGCTCGCCCTTGCGGTCGAGCCTGACCTCGATGCCGCCGCCGTTGGGCGTGAAGGAGAGAGCGTTTTCTATCACGTTCTCGATGACAGTCTCGACCATCTCCTCATTGGCGTAGATGGTGACACCCGAGGGAATGTGTCCATCGAGCGCGAGCTGGCGCTCGGCGAACGCGTCGGCGTGGGCATGCAGCAAGCGGTGCAACAGCATCGAAAGATTGACGGCGGTGCGCGGCGTGTTGAAGAGATCCGCGGCCGCCTCGTCGAGCCGACGAGCGGACGAGACGAGCGCATCCAGACGATCGAGCGAGTTCTCGATCAGGCCAAGGGCGCGCTGGCCGCGGGGGTTGTCCGGTTGAATCGCGCGGCTCAGCGGCTCAAGCGATTGTCGAATGACGGCGATCGGCGTCTTGAACGCGTGCGCATTGTCTTCCGCCGCACGGCGGATTTCCCGCGCCGAAGCATCGAGTGCGCGAACCATTCGGTCGAACTCGGCGGCGACGTCGGCGAGCTCCGGTACTTCGTTTTCAGCGGCGAACGAGACATCCGGGTGACGCTCGCGAATGGCGCGTGCCCGTTCGGCAAACCGCCGCAGACCGCTGCGTACGGTCCAGAACGTGGTCAGCGTCACTACCGCCATGACCAGATAAATGATCGCGGCGATGCGCACTTCGGGCGTGGTCCAGTACGGCTGCCCGAGATGGGAACCAGGGAAGCTCCCGGCCGCGAACGAGGTGATCACCGCCCAGCACCCGGAAGGCGCCTTGACGGGGGTGACCGAGGTCACGACCTCGTCTTCGCCGCCGGGTGTCGCATAGCGCAGCGCGAAGGGGAGATCGCCCTCGCAAGTGGCGCCCAGGCGATCCAGGATATGCTGTTGCGCGAGCTCTTCGCGCTCGCGGTCGAGCTGCGTTGCCGGAACCGTCGGCCATGAAGCCACGTAGTAGAACGCGCTTTGGCCGGCCGGCTCGAAAATCAGCTTTACCCGCGTGGCAGCGCCGGCGAAGCGTTCCAGCTCGCGGCCGAGATCGGGAAAGGATGGTTTGTCGGCGCTGGTGAGGATCGGCAGCAGTGCCTGCGTCATGACGCGACCCTGCTCGCGCACGTTTTGCAACAAGAGCGCCGCTGCCGCCTCGTCGGCGGCGCGAAATTGCGCGTAGACGATCAGCGGCACGGCCAGGAAGATGACCCCGATCAGCGCGGCCTTGGTGGCGAGCGAGCGAAAAAAGCGCCAGCGCCGCGGCCGCGCGCGCCCAGTCTCGGGCTTCGCCTGCTCCCTCTGCGCCGTCCTAGGCGACGGTCCAGCGGTACCCGAAGCCGGCGTAGTTGTTGATCTGGTCGAAAGCCGGATCGACATCGCGGAATTTCTTTCGAATGCGCTTTATGAAGGTTCGCACATTGGCACGGTAGCCGTCGGCTCCGCTGCCAGCCAGAAAATCCTTGCCATGCACCAAATCGTATAGCTCGCGATACGAAACATCCTCGCCAGGCTTTACCGCGAGCTGCGACACCATGCGAAATTCGGTCAGCGTGAGGTCGATCGACTGTCCGCGCCAGAACGCGCGATTAATGTCGAAGCGAAGCTCGAGCGCGCCGATCCGCATCTGCGAGCGCGGCTGCGTCTGACTCGGGTCCGGAACCGGGCGCTGACCCTCGCAGATCAGTTCCAGACGCTTCACCAGGATCGAAAGCCGGCGCGACTTGTCGATGAAGTCGACCGCACCGCCGCCCAGCGCCGCTTCCTCGTAGATGTCGTCGCTGAGCGCGGTGAGGAAAATCACCGGCGTGTTGGTGCCGCGCTGGCGCAGCTCGCGCAGCACTTCGAGGCCGTTCATCCCGGGCATGCGCCAATCAAGCAAAATGACGTCGACGACCTCGCCGCGCTCGAGAAACCCAAGCGCTGACGGGCCATCGGAAAAGGTCGTGACGGCAAAGCCTTCGTCGACTAAGTTGAGGCTCAGGGATTCTCGGAATTCATCGTCATCATCAATGAGTAGGATCCGCACCTGCGGAGCCTTCGGGATTTGCTTGGTGGGCAGCGACGAGTTCTGCAAAGCAGCGCTCTCCGGAGAGTTTGTCTGAACCATGGGCGTCCACCTCGTAATGCAGCGCACGCATGACTTGGCTTTTGAGATCGAGATAAAAGTAAATGGCGAGGTCGCAATGGCGGCCTGCATAGTGCCAGATCGTCGCTGGAGCCGCCTCGTCACGCGCGGTCGGCGTTCCCAGCAATCCTCGGGTCTGCGCCTGGTTGAGGCCGATTAGGCGCTCGGGGGTCTGTGGTGAGCCGACGGTCGGTTCGACAGCCGCCGGCGTCTCGGGCGCGGGCGGTGCGTTCGCGGACGGCGTGGGCGAGGGCGGCGTATTGGCGGGCGGCGCTTCCAACCTTGCCGACTCGGTTGCAGCGGCTGGCGCTGAGGGTGGGGACGGGGCGGCAGGGGGCGAAGCGGGGGTGGCCTCCGCAGCCTCGGAACCATGGTCAGAGTCGTCAGGCATCGGCTCCGCCGGCGGCGTCTCCGCCGCAGGTGTCACGGGCTTACGCGGCGGCTTCGGGGGGCGCGTGGGCTCGGGAGCCTCGGAGAGCGCACGCCCCTCGCGCGGCGTCTCGTCCGATCGCGGCAGCGGCGTTGAGCACGCTGCAAGCACCGAAGCGAGTACCAGCGACACGATTTTGAACCACCTCCTCATTGCGGACTGTCTCCATCGCGAGCGATGCTTGGAGACTGCGTCCAACCCGTGTCAATTTCCAGCAAGATCGCTCGGATCATGCAATAAAGGTCGGTCAAATTTGATCGAAACGCACATTGACATCCACCGATTTCGCGCGGAACGACGAAATATCAAATGGCAAAGTGAGAACATCCTCGGTCACTCTCTGATGCGGATTTTGGAAGATTATCGACCAGTAACTCTATGATTCCAGGACGGCTTCGGATGCCAAGCTTCATCCCAGGTGCGCGGCCAACGCTGAAACGAAACCGTCACGTTACCGTTCCAACGGTGTCACGACAGTCACATTTCGTCCGTGATAATTCTATGGCATTCTGGATACGGTTTTGCGGCGAAATTTGGAGGCCTGATTGATCCCGGCGCGATCGAACGCAGGATGGTCCGGCGGTTCAATACTGGATTTGCCGGCGTTGGCGGCGACACCGCGCCACGATGATCCGTTCCCCTATGTGATCGTCCCGCACTTCGTGCCGCCGGCGGCGCTGCGCGCCGTCACGGCCGACTATCCGCGCATCGAACGGCCGGGCAGTTTTCCTGTCAGCGAGCTTGCGCTTGGGCCGGATTTCGGCGCGTTCGCGCGGGAATTGGAGGGCGAGCCGTTTCGCGCGGCGATTGCCGACAAATTCGGGATCGAGCTCTCTGGACGCCCGACCAACATCACCGTCCGCGCACAAGCTCGCGCGCGAGACGGGCGCATCCACAATGACGGCCGCGGAAAGCTCGTCACCGTTCTGATCTACATGAACGAGACCTGGGAACCAGCGGAAGGACGGCTGCGCCTGCTGCGCTCGCCGCATGATCTGAACGACGTGGTCGAGGAGATCCCGCCGGAAGCCGGCACGATGCTGGCCTTCCGCGTCACCTCGAATTCCTGGCACGGCCACGCGTCGGTAAGCGGGCCGCGCCGGGTGGTGCAGCTCAATTGGTTTGAGAGCAAAGTCACGGTGCTGCGCGAGCACGCGCTGCACATGGTGTCGGCCAGGGTGAAGCGCGCGCTCAGCCGTTTCCGGTGAGGCTCGACCAGTCGACGACGGGATTGTGCGTCCTCAGGTTCCCCAAGCCGCGAAAGCGCAGCCGAGATAGATCTCGGGCGCCGGAATGTAGTCGAGGCATCGAAAGCCGCGACCGCCCGCCGCCCCGTGCGCTACCAGCCAGTTGCGGACTTCGTGGGCACCGTTGCCGGCTCTCGGCATCCCGGCCTCGAGCACATCGAGCAACTTCGCCTGATCGCCCGCCGCGAAGGCATCGAGGCAGCGGCGATCGAAGGCCTCGTCGATCGCGCCCATGCTGGGTTCGCCGATCGAATGGCTGAGACCGCCCGTGGCGAGGAGCGCGACCCGCATCGGCTCGGCGTAGGAGCGGATCGCTTCGCGCAGCAAACGGCCCCAGTCGCAGCAACGCCCGAGGCTCGGCATCGGCGGCTCAAGCTCGTTGATCAGGATCGGCACCACGGCGGGCAGTGGTTCGAGCCCGAGACGCTGAAGCGGCAGGCATAGTCCATGATCGAGGCGCAGGCGATGCGAATGCGCGGGCTCGAAATCGCACGCCAGTGCCGTCGCTAAAATGTGTCGGGCGAAAGCGGGAGCGCCGCTGATCGTTGGGTGGCGCGCGGCGAAGTCCGCGAGGAACGGCTCCGGCGGCGGGTCGTGCTCAACGCCGATGCCGATGCAAAGCGCGGGCAGGTTGTCGAGGAAGAAATTGGTCCAATGGTCGGGCGCAACTCCGACGATCACGTCAACCCGAGCTGCCCGGAGCCGCCGCCCGAGTTCGTCAAAGGCGGCGCTAAGCCGTGCCTTGAGCGGTGCCGGTAACTTCTCCCAATCGCGGGCAATCAACGGACCGTGGCTCGCTGCATAGATGCCGACCAGGTCAGCCACCGGCGCGCACTCCCGTTGACGCGCCCGATGCGCGGAGCCGCTGGATGAATTCCGCGTCCGACATTCCGATCGCCGCGAAGAAGTAGCGCAAAAGATAGGGATTGGTGTGCGGCGCAAGCCGCGCCACATCATTCGCCAGCACGGCCGAACGCAGTTCCGGGGTAAGCGGATACTCGGCCACTACTGCCGCTGGGTCGCGCCGGTACCCCGCCGCGCGATCCGGCTGCCGCAGATCGAAGAAGAGCTTGCTCAGCCAGTAATCAGTCACCCCGCATTCTCCAGGAATCGGTTTCCCGCGGATCTGCCGCAGTTTCGCTGTTGAGGGCAGACCGGATTTCCATTAGCGTCAAGTGAAATCAATTCAAATCGGACGCGCAAGCAAGCGCGCCGACTTCCCGGGGGGAGACGTCATGGCTCAATCGATCGTATCGTACGTTGACGGGATTCTGGATAACGCCGAGATCGGGCCGATCCACCGGCGCGTGCTCGCGCTCATCTCGTTTGCTTACTTTTTTGACGTTATCGACTTCACCATCACGGGAGCGCTGATCCCCAACATTCTGGCCTCGAAATTTTTCACCGATGCAACGCCTATCCCAAGCGCTGCGCTCTTCGGACTGTTCGTGGGAACCCTTGGTCAAGGCGAGTTCACCGATCGTTTCGGGCGTAAGCGGATCCTCCAGCTCGGTATCCTGCTTTACAGCGTCGCGACGATTGCCGCGGCGCTCGCTCCCACTCCGACGCTGTTCCTTGCCGGGCGATTCATCGCGGGGATCGGCCTCGGCGCAACTCAGCCGCTGTGCTTTTCTTACGCCGCTGAATTCGCGCCCAAGCGCAATCGCGGGCGGACCACGGCATTCATGCAATTCATTGGCGGCGCCTGTGTTTGGCCGATTGGCACTCTCTTCGCGCTCTACTTTCTGCCGATTATCGACTGGTACGGCATTTGGATTGCGATCGGTATCGGCGGCCTGATCGTGGTGCTGTTCACCTTTGGACTGCCGGAATCGCCGCGCTGGCTTGTGACTCACGGCCAAGGCGAACAGGCACTTGATCTGCTTGAAAAGATGGGGCTCCGCTCGCCCGGCGCGAAAGTGGATCTCGTGAAAGACGAGACCGCCGACATCCGCAGCGACCCCATGGGCGTGGTCTTCCGCCAGTACCGGAAGCGCATCATCGCGTCGATGATCTGTTTCATAGCCTTTTTCACCGCCGCGCTTGGTCTCGGGGCGTGGCTTCCCAATCTCCTGGCGACGCGCGGCTACGGTATTCCGAAGGCGCTCACCGTGGTCCTCGGCATGCAACTCGCGTTCCCCTTGAGCAGCCTCTTTATGATGTACGCGCTCGAGAGCTTCGGACGCGTTCGCACTTCGGCCACGGCTTTCGTCCTGGCGACGGTTTTTGCGATCGCCTTTTACTACTCGTCGTCGGTGACGATGGTGGTCATCATCGGCTTCTTGGTGACCTTCTTCTCCCAGCTCGCCGGAAACTCCATGCAGATATTCACCTCGGAGGTCTTCCCGACCAATGCGCGTGCATCGGGATTCGGCATTGCTCAGGCGGGCGGCCGTTTCGGTTCGGCCATTTCCGTCTTTGTGATCGGATTCCTCGCGAGCTTTGGTCTCGGCTACGTGATGACGGGAATTGCGGTCCTGCTTCTCATCGCGGCCGTCGCGGTGACGCAGATCAGCAGGGAGACCAAGGGACTGTCACTCGACACGATCGCGCCACCGACGGCGTGAACGGAGTTACAAGACTTAGCGCGGCCAGAACGCGAGGCATTGTTTGCGTCGCGCAACAACGTGGGAGAGACCGGCGCAAGGCGGTCTCTCCCTCATTCATGGGGTCGGCGCGCGACATCATCGGAAATGAAGATCGGCGACAGATGGGCCTAGCAAAGCCACCTCTCGCTCAATCGAACCCTAATCTCGGCTGCGCAATTCTTGGCGTCGGGATTACTTCCCGATTGCAGTTATTCAACGCTTTTTGGGGATGTGTTCGGCGATGCGGCGATGCAGCTCGTCGACGGATTGGATTTTTTCGTACTCCGCAGGTACATCCAACTCGTGAGTCGTGTGCTCCGAACCCCCAGAAATGCGGAGCGTCGGATCGTTTTTGCCAGGCCGTTCCGGATGCATGTACGTGCTGATGACCTTGCCGGATTTGTCGGTGATGACAGTCACTTTCATGGTGACATCTCCCAATCGCTCTGAAATTCGGGGAAATAGACGCCCATCAGTCTCGCGCTGACTGTCTGAGAACAACTGTTGGAGATCAGTCCATAGTAGTAAACCGGCCCTTCGACGGAACGTGCTTGAGCGTAGTTGCTGATGGTCATCTTTACATCTTCAGCTTTGGGAGGGTGATCCGGAGACAGCATGCAGAAGACGGGCCCCTTGTTTGGATGTTGCCCCGGTGACCAAGAAAACGAGAACGACAAAACATCATTCCCTGGCGGGATTGTCCAGCGGCCTAACACAAAATCGGCTGCCATAGCGTGTCCTTTCCACAACAGCAGTTGAGGGCGGCGCATCGCTCCCACACTCGTAGGATAGATCAGCGATTGGGCGTGGGATGTAATTATGCAGCTATAGCGGACCCGCCCTCATTCAATGGTTCCGAGCCGCCGCTGTCGGCAACCACGAAGCGATGTCCAGCCTCTTCACGCTTCGGAACGGCGGTCAGGGCATTCGGGATTATCGTTTCGGGATCGAGCAGATGGTGCTCAGTCCTGCGCCAACAGCGTGAACTTCCGTTCTCCGCGCTTGAAGACCAGCCGCCAGAGCTGTTCCTCGCCGATCACGCGCCCGATCTCGCGAAACAGGAAGAAGGGAGTCAGCCCCACGAAGGCGATCGCGCCGATCGAGAGGACGCCGCGCAGGTCGCCGGCGCCGAAATCGTCCAAGCTGTCGGACAGCGGCTTATCACGCACGAGCGCCATCACGGCGCCTTCGAGGATGTGGAAGGCGACCAGCACCACCGCGAACCAGAACGACGCATACAGCGTGTGGTAGATCAGCGATTTGCGCCGGAGGCGCGTGCCTACCTTCAGGTCGTCGGCGACCAGCATGACCTTCACCAGGATCACCGCGTTGATGAGGCCCCAGCCAAGTCCGTTGTAGTCGATGTGCTGCTGCTGGAGCACAACGGTCTTGTGGAGGTTGAGGACCGCCAGAAAGCCCCACAAGTAGAGCATCATGATCAGCGCCTTCTTGCCGTTGCTGATCGCGCGCTCCTTCAGACCGGGCTTCGGCTTGTCAGGCGATCCGGCGGCGACGGATGCGTCCGCGCCGCCGGCCTGGGTGGGGATGTCGGGCATTACGGCCTCTCCGTTGCAGATTCTGGTATCGACTCTGCGCGAGCAATGCGCAAACAGCCTACTTCAGCCGGCCACGCGCGAAAATTGCGAACCCAGAAAGACCGAGTGCGACCAGGTCAATCAGTGCGTTCAATAATAGATGGAGAGCTTAGTGAACAACTCGTCAGGTTAGTGGGGTGGAGAGTTGACAATTGACGATCAAAGCGGACCCGGCGAAGATGTATTGATAAACAATACAAAAGCCAAGCGCCGTTGTTGTTCATTAGGACGGGCGGACTGCTTGGCACATGTGCAAGCGCACAACTAAGGGAGGATATAATGCGAACTACGGTGGCCTTCCTATTTGGCCTTCTGATGCTCGTCTCTGATTCCCTGACAGTCGAGCATGACACCAAAATGGCCGCGCAGTGTCTGCTTTCGGGGTGGGAATTTCTCACCTCCATGAACCGGCTCTGTCATTACAGTTGCCCTGCCCGTGAAGCATCGATAAGGGTGACAATCCCAAATCGTTGCCCTCTCGTCATTAATGTCTGAGGCAAATGAGGCGCTTGGCGCAGATGCGGGTCAGCGGGCAGCGCGAATGGCGGACCCGCAACCGGCGGTGAGATGATTCGACGGACACCTTGACCTTGAGCGTTTTGCCGCGCACTCAACGGCAAATGTCGCCTATAGCTACATCGAACGTAGTAATAACGGATTTCATTAGCCTCCGTCGCAGGCGAAATCCGTGTCCTCTCTACACATAATAATGATGATGAGTGATTACGACGGATGCGCCTTTGCGCGCCACCACAATTTAGTGTTCTGATCGAGCGTCGTAAGCAATACCGGCATCCGACAGCGACGTCTGCAAATCGGTTGGCTGTGATGACGTGCCGAACGGGCGCGCCGACAGAACGGAGAGTGGTATGCGAAAGGTCCTGGTGGTACTGACCGCGGCGGCGCTGCTGACCAACACCGCCATGGCAGCGGAGCGGCTTACCGATCAGCAAATGGATAGCGTGACCGCGGGTGTTGAAAACGCCGATTTCAACAGCGGTTTCACGATAACTCTGATCAACGAGCCTCGTGCGCCCAGCTACGTCTGCGAAAACTCGGGAACGTGCCTTGTTGCTGTCAGGAACACTTTCTTTCCAACTGCCGTACCGTCGACTCAACTCGGATTCGCGGTCTACTCGGGTTCCGGGTCGGGTTTGTGAGGCCGAGACCGGGTGCTTTGACCATATCGCCCATTTACTTCGGAGAGAAAAAACAAGCCTCGTTGGAGCTTGGGGGCTGCCATTAGAATGACGGTAGCGCGGCGCGCTTCCGGGCTTGAGGTCTTTGAGCGCCGCCGCAGATTCGTGCGAGAGCCAATCCAGCTCCGAGGTGCCGTCCCCATGAGAGTTACCATCAACATCGATTGCACGCCCGAGGAGGCGCGGACGTTCTTCGGGTTGCCGGACGTACAACCCCTGCAGGAGAGGCTGCTCAAGGAAATGGAGCAGCGTATCGGCGCCACGTTGCAGGCAATGAGCCCTGAAGCGATGATGCAGATGTGGATGTCGGGTTTCCGAAACCTGGAGGAAATACGAGAGAGATTCTTGTCGGAATTGTCGCGCGGACGGGGCTCGTAGCTGCAAGGAGCCCACGACGCAAGGGACCGGCAAGCTGACCGCCACCTTCGCCCGCTTCAAGAACCTCGAGATCGCAAACCGCCATTGACATAGGTCAAGGCGCTGTCGCGACATTGCGAAGCAGGGTCTGCCGTCAGCCGCAACCGAGGGAGCCACACCATGATTCCGCGCGCCAAGGCGCCGCTGCTCGAGGGCAAACGCGGCCTAATCGTCGGCATCGCCAACGAGAGTTCGATCGCCTGGGGTTGCGCCAAGGCGTTCTACGCTCTCGGCGCCGAGCTGGCTGTCACTTACCTCAACGAGAAGGCGAAGCGTTACGTCGAGCCGCTGGCGCGCGAGGCCGAGGTGGCGCTGCTGATGCCGCTCGATGTACAGGCACCGGGGCAGATGGAGGCGGTCTTCGAGCGAATCCAGCGGGAATGGGGGCGGCTCGATTTTGTCATCCACTCGATCGCGTTTTCGCCCAAGAACACGCTGCAGGGTCGCGTGACCGACGCGCCAAGGGACGGCTTCCTCACGACAATGGATATTTCCTGCTGGTCCTTCATCCGGATGGCGCACCTCGCGGAGCCCTTGATGAAGAACGGCGGAACACTCTTCACCATGAGCTACTACGGCAGCCAGATGGTGATCGAGAACTACAACATCATGGGGGTGGCGAAGGCGGCCCTTGAATGCGCGGTCCGCTACATCGCGGCCGAGCTCGGGCCCAAGGGCATCCGCGTGCATGCAATCTCGCCGGGGCCGCTCGCGACGCGCGCCGCCTCCGGCATCCCCGAATTCGACGAGCTGCTGGAAAAGGCCAAAGCCAAGGCGCCCGCGCGCAGCCTCGTCAGCATCGACGACGTGGGCGTCGCCGTTGCCTTCCTGGCGCACGACGCGGCGCGCCTGATTACCGGGGAAACGCTCTACATCGACGGCGGCTACCACATCATCGACTAGGTCACCGACTCATAAAGCGCATCCAGATTCGGACCGCGGCGAGTTTGATGAGGGCGAGGTAGTTTGCGTCGTGTTTTTCGAAGCGTGTAGCGATAGCCCTGTAATGCTTGAGCTTGTTGAAGAAGCGCTCGACGAGG
>DATIYT010000039.1:0-5047 GCA_035517495.1 Allostellaceae bacterium
TGCCCTGAACACCGCATCCATGCCGACAATATGCAACCTTTTGGTTGCCTGTCAAGCCGTCAAAATTCGTTACGCTTGGGGCGTCGGTGCTTCACGGGGCCAGCTACTGGATACAGGCGCCCATGTACTGGTTGCTGGCGCCGGCAGGCACGTTGTTGAGGCCTTGCTGGAAGGCGCAGCGCGAGGCACGGTCCTGGAAGGTCTCGATGCCGTGCGGCAGGTTGGGAACGGCCCCTAAGCCCGGAGCGCCAGGGACGATCGTAGGGCCTTGCTGCACCGGCGGCGCGTGGATCGTGACCGGACCGCCGCCTTCAGGTGGAATAGCCGGCGTCCGCGGCAACGGCGTCGGCAGCACCGATCCCGACGACCCGCGCGTCACGAATTTACGGTGTGGAGCTTGTGTGACGAGCGGAGCAACCTGTGCGGGAGGGGCGCTTTCCTGCCGTGCACGGCCCGGCTTTCTGCCACGGTGATCAATCGTCGTGCCGTGCTCCGGCGCCATGATCGAATATGGATATCCCTCGTAGCCCTGCGCCCAGAGGGAGGCAGCTGGCATTGATAGAAGTGTCAGGGAAATACAGGAAACGGCGGCGAAGTTGGGCTTCATGGCGCGCCTCCAACCCCATGCAAATGCATGCTCATAATCCCCGGTAAAGGGGCAATGTTCCTCGGCATCATTCCTCGGGAGCATCCTCGATAGGATCGTAGCGCTTGGCATCCAGGCCGAGCAGATTCCAGGATTGCAGCATGTGCGGCGGCAGCGGAGCGGTTACGTCGATCGTACCGCCGCGCGGATGCGGCACGGCGATGCGCCGTGCCAGGAGGTGCAGCTTGTCCTGCATGCCGCCCGGCAGTTGCCAGTTCTCGCGCGCGAAATATTTCGGATCGCCGACGATCGGATGGCCGATATGATCCATATGCGCACGCAACTGATGAGTGCGGCCGGTCACCGGCTTGAGGGAAACCCAGGCGAGGAGCGGTCCCGCCGTTTCCACAACGGCATAGTAGGTGACCGCGTGACTCGCGCCTTTGTCGCCGTGGCGCGCAATGCGCATGAACGACTCGTCCTCGCGCTCTTCCTTCGCCAGAAAGGTCGAGACGCGGCCCTGCGGCACTTTCGGCACGCCAGCAACCAGCGCCCAATAGACCTTTCGCGCCGAGCGTGAGCGAAAGGTTTTGGCAAGCGCCGCCGCGGCGAAGCGCGTCTTGGCGACGAGCAGGCAGCCGGCGGTGTCCTTGTCGAGCCGGTGCACCAGGCGCGGCCGCTGGCCGTGCGCATCGCGCAGCACTTCGAGCATGCCGTCGAGATGCCGTGTAGTGCCGGAGCCGCCCTGCACCGCAAGCCCCATGGGCTTGTTGAGCACGAGAACGTCGGCGTCCTCGTAGAGCGTGATCGATTTCAGGAAGGCGCGGGTCTTCTCGTCAACTTCATTGCCGGGTGTGCGAGGCCCGGGCTGATCGAGCCGCAGCGGCGGGATGCGGACCGACTGGCCAGCCTCGAGCCGATTCTTCGGTTGCGTGCGGCGGCCGTTGACGCGCACCTCGCCTTTGCGGATGACGCGCTGGATATGGGAGAAGCTCAGCCCTGGAAACCGTGCTTCAAGAAAACGGTCGACGCGCATGCCGGATTCGTCGGCGGTGACGGCGACAGTTTGTACTTTTCCCTCCCCCCGCGAGCCGTCGCGAGCGGTGGCGAGGGTCCGCGCCGAAGGTGCCGGAGTGGGGGGAGTTTGCTGAGAGGAAAAATGACCCCCACCCCCAACCCCTCCCCGCCGCTCCGCTTCGCTACGCGGGTGGAGGGGAGATCGCAGCCTATCGAATTTACGACCTCCGCGATCCCGCGGCCCGGCGATCCGCTTTCCGCCGCCCGGCTGGCGTGGTCCGCGACTGCCCCTCAAGACGCGCTCCTCGCGGCAGCTGCATCGGCCATCCGCTGAATCTCAGCTACGATCGGGTGCGACCGCCAAAGCAACATCATTCGTGTCTTGGGCATGAACATAATCTTGTCGCCAAAATCCGTGCTGCGCCGAAGAAAAATGGTCACCGGATGAATATTGATCCAGCGATTTTCCGTTACTCGTTCCACCGCGGCGAGGGGCACTACGATTTCTCTTAGATAATTTGAGAAATACAAATTGCCGCCCTCGCATCGAACCCGCTTTAGTCGCACGCAACTCCACCAAATGAAACTCGATCCTGCCACTAAGGCCACCAGAAAAGCCCATTTCATTTTGGGCGGCGCGCCGTAGCTCATCCACACAGTAATCGTGCCTATTCCAAAACCAGAAATCCAAAGTGTCGGAAAGACGATCTTAGTTACGAATGTAAGCCGTGAAGACAACAGCGATCCGGTTATCATCGCCCTATCACACCCGATCTTGCTACGAGCGCTCGCGCCGCAGCTTGGCCCAGTATTCCAGCCGCTTCCTGATCTCGCGCTCGAAGCCGCGCTCGGGCGGATCGTAGAATTGCTTGCGGCCCAGCGCCTCGGGGAAATAGTCCTGGCCGGAGAACGCCTCCTCCGTATCGTGATCGTATTCGTAGCCCGAGCCGTAGCCTTCGGTCTTCATCAGCTTGGTCGGCGCATTGAGGATGTGCTTTGGTGGCAACAGCGAGCCCGCTTCCTTCGCGGTGCGCATGGCCGCGCCGAAGGCCGTGTAGGTCGCATTCGATTTCGGCGCGGTAGCGACATAGAGCACAGCCTCGGCGATGGCGAGTTCGCCTTCCGGTGAGCCAAGAAAATCGTAAGCTTCCTTCGCCGCGTTGGCGATGACCAGCGCCTGCGGATCGGCAAGCCCGATATCCTCCACCGCCATACGCACGACCCGCCGCGCCAGATAAAGCGGGTCCTCGCCGGCGTCGAGCATGCGGCAGAGATAATAGAGTGCGGCATCGGCATCGGAGCCGCGCACCGATTTATGCAGCGCGCTGATGAGATTGTAATGGCCGTCCTGCGACTTGTCGTAGATCGGCGCGCGGCGCTGTACGATGTCCTGGAGCGCCGCAGCGTCGAAGGTCTCTCCCTTGCGGCCGGCGCGCCACACTTCCTCGGCGAGCGTCAGCGCGGCACGGCCGTCGCCATCGGCCATGCGCACCAGCGACGTCCGCGCCTCGGCGTCGAGCGGCAGCCTTTTGCCTTCGATCGCCTCGGCGCGGCCGAGGAGCCTTTCGATCGCCCCTGCATCGAGCGGTTTGAAGACGAGAACGCGGGCGCGGGAAAGAAGCGGCGCATTGAGTTCGAACGATGGGTTCTCAGTTGTCGCGCCGACCAGCACAATGGTGCCGTCCTCCATCACCGGCAGGAAGGAATCCTGCTGGGCGCGGTTGAAGCGGTGAATTTCGTCGACGAAGAGAAGCGTGCCTTGCCCGGTCTCGCGGCGCAACCGCGCCGCCTCGAACACTCTCTTGAGGTCGGCGACGCCGGAAAAAATCGCCGAAATCTGTTCAAAATAAAGGTCGGTCGTGCGCGCCAACAGGCGCGCCACCGTCGTCTTGCCGGTGCCGGGCGGTCCCCAGAAGATCAGCCAACCCAGCGAACGCGTTTCCAGCATGCGCGTCAACGCGCCGTCGGGACCGAGCAGATGATCCTGGCCGACGACGTCTGCGAGCGCATCGGGACGAAGCTTGTCGGCAAGCGGTCGCGGCGCGTCACGATCGAGGCCGCCGGCCGCGAACAGCGATGGTGCGCTTTTCTTTGCGCGCGTGCTCATTATCCGCTGAACATCACGGAAATCTGCTGGCCACTGCGATTGATGGTGACGCGCCACTGCCGGCCGCCCGTGCTCGTGGCGCGCTCGAGATCGGCTGATTTGGCGATCTTCTGATTGTTGACCGAGACGATCACGTCGCCCTTCTGAAACCCGATGGACTGCGCCGGCGAGCCTTCGGCCACGTGGGTCACGACGACGCCTTCGGTCTGCGGATCGAGACGCAATTCATCCGCCAAAGCCGGCGAAAGATTCGCCACCGTCACGCCGAGGAATGGCGAGCGGGAGCGAATCTCGATTTCGTTGCGCGGTGTGTCGGGAAGCGCCTGCAGGGCGACCGAAACTACGATTTCCTTGCCCTGGCGAATGAGGCCGACCTGGGCGGTGCCGCCGAGCGGCTTGGTTGCGAAACGGTAATCGAAGGCGTTGGGGTCATCGACCTCAACACCATCAACGGTGACGATAAGGTCTCCGGTCTTGATTCCGGCCCGCGCCGCGGGGCCATTGGCGGCGACGCTCGCGACCAGGGCGCCGCTCGGCCGCTTGAGGCCGATGCTGTCGGCGATTTCCGGCGTAACCTCCTGGAGTTTGGCGCCAAGCCACGGCCGTTTAACCGCAGCTCCGCCGCTCTTGGCCGATGCCACCACGACGCGCACCATGTTGGCCGGGATGGCAAAGCCGATGCCCTGCGAGCCGCCCGAGCGCGTGTAGATTGCCGAATTGATGCCGACGAGGCGTCCCCTCATGTCGACCAGCGCGCCGCCCGAATTGCCCGGATTGATAGCGGCATCGGTCTGAATGAAGAATTGATAGTCGCTGGTGCCGACCTGTGAACGGGCCAGCGCCGACACGATGCCATGTGTCACGGTCTGGCCGACTCCGAACGGATCGCCAATCGCCAGCACTACATCGCCGACCTGAAGCTCGTCGGCATTGCCGAATTCCAGCACAGGGAAACGCTCATTGGCGCCTTTGATGCGCAGCACGGCGAGATCGCTGCGCTGATCCTTGAGCACGACCTCGGCGTCGAACTCGCGTTTGTCGGCGAGCGCGATCTTCACCTCGCTGGCGCTGTCGATGACGTGGAAGTTGGTTACGACGAGCCCGGCGGGATCGACGATGACACCCGAGCCGAGCGAGCGCTCGACCTGCTCGCGCGGCATGCCGCCGCCGAAGAACTGTCGGAAGAACGGATCGTTGAGAAACGGGTTGCGGTTTTCGACAACGTGAGACGCGTAGACGTTCACGACCGCGGGGGCCACGCGCTGCACCACCGGAGCAAAGGAGAGCTGGAGTTCGGCGGCCGAACTCGGCACTCGGCGGTCCTGGGCGCTCGCAGG
>DATIYT010000040.1:0-7058 GCA_035517495.1 Allostellaceae bacterium
GCCGGAATGGATGTCGCGGCCGCGGGCGGAGATGATGCCCGCGCTCACGGTGCCGCCGAGGCCGAAGGGATTGCCGACGGCGATCACCCAATCACCGACTTGGGCGGCGTTGCTGTCGCCCCAGTTGACGTAGGGAAGCGGTTTGTCCGTGCTGATCTTGAGGAGCGCCAGATCGGTCTTGGTGTCGCGTCCCACGATCTTTGCTTCATGCTTGCTACCATCCTGGAAAATCACCGTGACCTTTTGGGCGTCCTCTACGACGTGGTTGTTGGTGACGACGAAGCCCGCGGGATCGATGATGAAGCCGGATCCCAATGCCATGTTCTGTGTTTTCGGCTCTGGCATCTGCGGTTGCTCAGGTGCTATGCCCTGCTGCTCGAAAAACCGGTGTAGAAACTCGTCAAATGGCGAACTGCGCCCGGATTCGTCAGGGCCAAATGTCGGCCCCTCGTCGTCCGCAGCCTCGGGTTTTTCCAGAACGGAGATGTTCACCACCGCCGGCATCACATTTTTGACGATCGGCGCCAGGCTCGGCAGTTGCGTAGGATTGGCAGGCGTCGCGAGCTGTTCCGCCCGCGCCGCGGGGGCGAGAATGAGTCCAGCGCAAAGCGCGGCGCCCATGAGCGTTGCGAACAATGGGCGCAAGTTCCCACCAGCTCGCCAAGCCTGCAGGTGAAACAACATTCTCGGCTCCCTAGTAATAATGACGATCGCATCCGCGCGCTCGCGCGCGTTTTCTGCACTTTTCCTCCTCATGAACATTGGCGCTAAATCTGTCATCAGGCTTGCGGCGGGATTAAATATCTTTCAGATGCCCACTCATCGCGCGGGATGCGGATCGTCGTCTTCTGTGACCGCTAGCAATGACTCCACCGGAGCCCTAGAATCCCGCGCCCGATCTCCGCGGACGGCGGGCAAGCCCCGCGACCCGATCTCTTGGCCTCGATCTAGCTAGCTTCGCGAAGTGGACGCATTAAGAGCGCTTCATGAGTTGCCCGAAAGGCGCGGTCGTGCATCGGTAGCGTCGCATTCCGCGACGATAGATCGCAATTTTTCCATGACTGCGACGCGACCGTGCCAAATTCGATGGGTAACTCGCAGAGATGCGCTATGCGCGTCGGCATGCAGAGACGCCGAGTTGCGCGCAGTTATGCCACGCAGAAGCACAAGACACGAGGCAGACGATGAGGAAGCGGGCGCCGCTGCTTGCGGTCACATTTCTTCTTCTTGCCGCGCGAGGACACGCGGCAGAAGGCCCCGAATTCAAGGGACTATGGATCTCGACGCCTTTTCCGGATCGCACGATATCCGCCACCGGTCCAGCGGTGCTCGATCTCACCGTCCACAACTATGATCTTCCGCCGCAAATCGTGCATCTCGATGTGTCGCACACGCCACCAGGCTGGAAGGTGGTGCTGCTGGGCGACAACAAACCGATCGATGCCATTGCCGTCGGTCCTAACGCCACAGCCGACGCCAAGCTAGAGGTCATGCCGCCCGAGAACGCCCAGCAGGGTAGCTATTCCCTTACCGTAACGGCTCAGGGAGAGGGGACGCAGTCGGCGCTACCGATCACCCTGCGGATTGGCCAGGTGCTACCGGCTGAACTCGCGCTTTCCGTCGATCTTCCCGACCAGCAGGGCACGGCGAGGTCGACCTTCACTTATCGAGTGACGGTTCGCAACGACAGCGGGTCCGATGCGCTGGTGAATCTCGAAGCACAGGCTCCGCCAGATTTCCAGGTCGCGTTCAAGGAGGCTTACGGCTCGAAGGAGCTCACAAGCGTCCCGGTCAAAGCCGGCGAATCGAAGGACATCGATGTGAGCGTAAGCCCGCCTGCCGACGCAAAGGCCGGCACCTACGGCGTATCGGTCGCAGCAATTTCGGGCCCCGCAAAGGCGGTTTCCCATCTGAAGCTTGCGGTCGAGGGTAGGCCACAGCTCACTCTCTCCGGCCCAGGGGGCTTGCTAAGCAGCAGGGCCTATGCGGGACGCCAAACTCCCATGCCGCTCGTGCTCGTCAACAGCGGGAGCGCGTCCGCGCGGGGTATCACTCTTTCCTCAGATCCGCCACCGGGCTGGAAGGTCGTGTTTCAGCCCAAGAACGTCGACATCGTGGATTCCGGCGCCAACGTAAAGGTTACCGCTTTGGTGACACCCGCGGCGAAGGCGCTCGCGGGGGATTACATGGTGGGCTTCGACGCGAACGGGAACGGCAGCTCGAGCGCGGCGGAATACCGCGTTACCGTCGAGACCTCCACCCTCTGGGGCATCGCCGGCGTTATCGTCATCGCCATCGCACTCGGCGTTCTCGGCTTTTCCGTCAGACGCTACGGCCGGCGATGACCGACCCGATCATTGAGGCCCACGGCCTCACCAAGCGCTATGGAGATACGCTCGCGGTCGATCATTTGGACTTGCGCGTACGCCGCAACGAGATCTTCGGATTGCTCGGCCCTAACGGCTCGGGCAAGACGACGACGATACTCATGATGTTGGGCCTGACGGAGCCAACCACCGGGCAAATTCGTGTCGCAGGCCGCGATCCCATGCGCGAGCCGCTGGAGGTGAAACGTCGCGTCGGATACGTGCCCGATGCAGTCGGCTTCTACGATCAGCTCAGCGCCGAGGCAAATCTAGAATACACCGCACGTCTCGCCGGAATTCCGCGCGAGGAGAGCGGACAACGGATTGCGGCGGCACTGCGAAGTCTCGGGCTCGATGGAGTCGGTTCCAAGCAGGTGCGAGCATTTTCGCGTGGTATGTGTCAGCGCCTGGCATTAGCGGAAATCCTGATAAGACGGCCGCAAATTGCCATACTCGACGAGCCCACCGTCGGCCTCGACCCTGAAGGCGCGCGCGAGTTCCTCGGGATGATCCGCGAGTTGAAGAAGGACGGACTCACGGTCCTGCTATCCTCGCACCTCCTCGATCAGGTCCAGACGATCTGCGACCGGGTCGGGCTTTTTCACCGGGGGCGCATCGCGCTCGAAGGAACGGTGCAAGAGCTCTCACGGACCGTGCTCGGAAACTCTTATCGAATAGCCATCGAGGCCATCGGCCCAGCGGTCGATGCTGCTCTCTCGCGGATTTCGGGAGTCAGTGCCATCGAGCAAAGGGACAAACGGCGGTACCGCGTGGAGGCATTGCGGGACGTTCGACCAGACATAAGCGAGGCAATTACCGAGAGCGGCGGAAAGCTCCTCGGTCTGACGCTAGAGGAGTGGAGTCTTGACGACATCTACACGCGATATTTCGAGCGGGTCCGGCAGGCAGCGTGAAGGCTCGCCCTGGACCGGTCTGCCGACGATAGCACTCAAGGAATTGACGGATCAGCTCGGTAGCGCCCGCATCCGCATCCTCGCCGCCCTCATCATCCTGACGGCAATCGGCGCAACCTATATTGCAATCCAGGAATTAAAACAGACAGTAGCTGAGGACCCCTTCATCTTCCTGCGGCTCCTGACGGCCGCCCGAGATCCACTACCGTCGTTTCTCTCCTTTCTCACGCTCTTCGTGCCACTCACCGCGATCACCCTAGGCTTCGACGGAATCAACGGTGAACGCAGCAGGCGCACGCTCCCTCGCATTCTCGCCCAGCCGATCTATCGCGATGCCCTGATCCTCGCGAAATTTCTTGCCGGGCTCGCGACGCTGGCGGTGATGCTCTTGGCGCTCTGGCTTTTGGTGACGGGGCTTGGCTTGATCGAGCTCGGGGTGGCTCCGAGCGGGGAGGAGGTGCTTCGCGGCCTGGCTTTCCTGGCGGTCACGCTCGCCTACGCGGGCGTTTGGCTAGGTTTGGCGCTCCTTTGCTCGGTACTATTCCGCCAGCCCGCCACGTCCGCGCTCGCGGCGGTTTCGGTTTGGCTTGTCTTCGCGTTCCTTTGGCCCGTGCTCATCGATGTCGGCACGCAGGCCCTGCAGCTGAAATCGCTCGGATTCCAAACTTCGGGCCTGGATGTCGCTCAGTTGCAGCTCGCGCTTTCGCGCATTTCACCGAACACGATATTCGGTGAGGTGGCATTGGCGCTCCTGCATCCCGCTACGCGCTCCCTGGGTCCGATTCTGTTCAGTCAACTCGAGGGCGCCGTGCTCGGTACGCCGTTGCCATTCTCGCAGAGCCTCATGTTGGTGTGGCCGCAGATCACCGGGCTCGTTGCCGCCATGATCGCGATTCTGACCGTTACTTACATTTCCTTCCAGCGGCAGGAAATTCGAAGCTGAGCGCTCCGGCTTCCGCGCGCCTCTCGGTATGTGCCGCGCGGATGCCGGACGAAGAAGCGCTCTTATTTGGAGGCGAGCGTCGGCAAGTTGTTTGGGGAGATACCTATCAGCTCCGACTTCCCGCCGCTGACCACCGCCACATAATATCCCTCGGCGCCGTCGATCCTCTCAAAGGTGGCGGCGATCGGCTTATTGCCGGTATCTTCGTGCGCGTAAGCTACCGCATCCCTCAAGCTCGATCGTGCCCGCGCGGTCGATAAAAATTCTGCGCGTTCGCCCGGATAAAGCCGGGCTAGCGCGATGCCGGACCCGTGCCAGGTCATTCTCCCTGTCCGGCCATCGATCCAGCTCGCGTAGACGCGACCCTCGCGCATGACCCAGACGACGTAATGCGGTTGATCTGGCGTCGCCTTAAACACCGCCTCGACCGCCTTGCCCTTGAGGTCGCTCTCCGCAGTCGATATCGCTCGATCTAGAGCGATCTTGCAATTCGCGAAGGCCGCGATGTCCGCTTTCGAGACGTGGTCGGAGAAAGCGACGAAATGCACCGCCTTCTTCTCCAAGGTCTTCGGCTTCGCCGTCGGATTCTCGGCGGCAGAAGACGACGGCGATGCAGTCTTTGACGTCGACAGCGCTGGGGTATTCGGCGTTTCGGCGCTGCCGCTCGAGACGGCATAAGCAATGGGCGCTCCCGACAGAGCTGTTGCTATCAGCGCGATCGGGAAGATCGCAATCCTTCTCATGAGAAGCTCCCTAACAGAGTGGAAACATGCGGCTTTCTCTTGCTCGCCGCGTCTTGCGCCGAGTCATGTGGTATCCGATTCTGAGGGACCCATTACGCAGGGATTAATTTTCGGTGAGGTCTCTGCTGCGATATTGCGGGGAAGGGAAAGACGCAAGATTGTCACGTGCACCCGTTCCCGCGACCGCCGGAATCGCGAATTTCTCTCGTCGATTTCTCCGTGGCCGGCGCAGCCACATCTGCACGTGCCGGTAAAAATCGAGGCTGCGTGCTTATCTAGTGGGGCGACGGCGTTTATACCGCTCCGGGCCGGTTTCTCGAGCGGGCGCCGAAGATTGCGGAGGAGGAATGGCGCCCGTGAGGCTATGGTTGACGACCGCGCTTATCTTGCTCGCTGCGACGCCACTGCGGTCGGGGAACTATTATTGGGACCATCTCCGAACCGGCAGCGCCACCGATGCGCTTCGACTTCTCAAGGCGCAAGGGTACCGAGACGTCAAGAACCTGAGGCGGGAAGGTATGCGGTACGAGGCGACCGCGACTCATAACCACACGGTGATGCAGGTGCTGGTCGATCCCTTTACGGGAATTATCATCCCCATCAACGCGTCTTCCAATTGAAGGCTGTGTTAGTGGCCGCGATCATGCGTCAGGACTCCACGCGCCGCCCGAGGCTGATGGGACGTGCAGGAGGATCGCAGCCGTCGCCGCTGGGCCGGATCGGCGTACTCGCACATCCACGATCGGGCCGCGTTCGCGATCGGCGATCGCCATAGCAAGCGAGCGCGGCGTAGCAATCCGGAAGGAGTTGAGGCCGATCATGACATCCCCCGCCCGCAGTCCGGCTCGCGCCGCGGGCGATCCCACGGATACCTTCACGATGACCATGCCGTCGGCCTCGAGATAACCTTCACGCGTCCTATGCGTATCCGGCCGCATGAGGGCACCCCGCCAGCAGTAAATTGCCGAAGGGGTAGCGCGGCCATCGCCGCGTCCGGCGCTGCGCGGGGCCGCATATACGGGATCGGCGTGCGATTTCGCTAGATCGAGAGCCCAATAAATGCATGCGGCGTCGGCGAGCACCAGTACCGCCAGAGCGATTAGCCAAATCCTCCACGCGGATTTCCGACCATACGACTTATTGCCACGGGTCCCTGTCATCGTTCAATCGTCGCTCGCTCAAGAGAGCACGCGGCGCTCGCAGTCGCCGCCAACCCGCTCCGAGACTTGCCCTGATCCCGAAGCCTGCCACCAATAGGCCGCGCGCGACACCCAGACCTCGCCGCTGGCCGCGCGGAGTTACGCGCACCGTTATAGATAGGTATTCATTTTGGACGGGATGTGGTCGACGGATTAAATCCGATTCAGCTTGCGCCTCGAGACGCGGGCACTATCGCGCGCGTCCGATATGCCCACCCATTTGATTTTCGTTTGCTCCAGCTTTCGGGATTGCGCGCGGGGTTCGCGCGCTAAATGCCTTGAAAACGGGTGGTGGCGATTGATAGAGGCTGGGTACCCTTCCTTGCGATGTCGCTGCTGCTGTCGCCGATGGTTCGGGCGCAACCTATGCGCACGCCACGAGCGGATGACGTGTTGCGTGCTCAAGTCGAGCAGCGCCTGCTTCGCGAGGGTGGTATCGGCGCCGATAACGTGGGCGTCGAGGCCGACCGGGCTGTCGTCCGACTCCCGGGATCAGTCGCCACGTTACTGACACGGCACCGCGCCCTCGGCCTGGCTGATACCGTCGCGGGCGTGCGCGGCGTCGTCAGTCTCATCTCCCTTAATGTGATCCGGCGGCCCGACATGGACATCGTCCACGATGTCCAAGCATCCATCTCGGACGATCCGGCCCTGAACGGCACGGCCATTGAGGTCTACAGCATCGACGGCGCGGCGACGCTCGGTGGGTCCGTATCGTCGCAGGCGCAATCACGCCTGGTGTGATCGGAGGCCCACTCCGCGGTTGCGACACACGGCCGCGCCATCCAACTTGCGCTTGCTCGAGGTCGATCACGATCGGTCCCGAGTTCAGGAAATCGGCGACGTCGCAGAAGGGCACCTGTCGCGTTCGTTTCCCAGTGGCATTTGAAACC
>DATIYT010000041.1:0-46737 GCA_035517495.1 Allostellaceae bacterium
TTGGGCCGGTCTCCCGGTACTGACTTGCGCCGGCGACACCTTCGCCGGCCGGGTGGCGGGCAGCTTGCTGCGGGCGATCGGGCTCGACGAACTCATCACTGCCTCGCCGCGGGAATACGAGGCGCTGGCGCTGCAACTGGCACGCGATCCCGAACGCCTGGCTCGCCTGCGCGCCCGTCTCATGCAGAACCGACGAACCTACCCGCTCTTCGATACGGAACGCTACACGCGCCATCTCGAGGCCTCGTACTTACGCATGCACGAACTGCGCAAATCCGGACAACCACCCACGGGCTTCAGCATTGTTCCGTGATGTGGACGACGAAATAGGGAAGCGGACTCTCATTGTCAGACGTCGCCTACTGGCAGACATGCTTTCGCGCTTCTGCGATGTCCTCTTCTGGAGGGTAAAATTGGCTTCCCCGGGCGCGAGGGGCGGCAGGCAACAAGCAGGCGTTCAACAAGCAGGCGTTCACGGCTGCTTGCGGAAGCGCAGGGTTCCGGAGTCCGCCGTCACCTCAAGAAGGAGTTCTCCGTCCTTCAACATATAACGGCTCACTCGTCCGAGCTCTTGGACATAGCGGTCCGACTGCGATCCGGGCGGGCACATCATGCGCGTGAGCGCGATCGGGCCGAAATTGATCTGCCGATCGGCGTCGACGCTGAAGGTCCCGACGCCGCGATTGCAGTCCGCCTGTATCGCAACGTGTCCGTCCGCCTCCAAGCGGATCGTGTAGCGATCGGGCGCGGATGACTTGATCTCCTCGCCGGGGGTGGTGAGGCTGACCCACTGCCAGGTCGCTCCAGCGATTTCGGGAGGTAGGACGAATTGCTGCGGCGCGACCGCGTTCGACGGTGGCGGCGCGGCCTGACCAGTTGACGCCGATTGCTGGGCGCAGGACGCGATCACGCTCGTGAGCACCAGCAGCGCGAGTGTTCTCATCCTCATGGCGGCTCCCGTTTGCCTGGGCCGTTGGAGCATTAAAGGTGATCGGCGAGCATTACCTGTCGGGACCCCGGGGCCGGTGACCGACGCGCGCGCACTTCAGCTCGGCAGAGGAATGAACTCGGTCTCGCCGTGAATGGTCGGGAAGCGTCCCTCTTTCCAGTCTTGCTTCGCCTGCTCGATCCGCGCCTGGGAACTCGAGACGAAATTCCACCAGAGATGCCTCGGTGCATCGAGTGACGCGCCGCCCAGGAGCATGAACCGCGCGCCCTCGGGCGCGGCGATTGTCGCGGGGACGCCGCGTTGCAGCACCAGCATCTGACTCACGCCGAAAGACCGCCCTCCGATCTCGACCACGCCATCGACAATGTAGAGAGCGCGCTCGGGCTGCTCGGCGGGAAAGCTGAGACGTGCGCCGGGTCGGAGTTTCGCATCGGCATAGAGCATGTCACAGGGGGTTGTGACCGGCGAGCGCTTGCCGAAGAGCGAACCCACCAGCAGGCGAATCTGCATGCCGTCGCGCTCGAGCATCGGAAGCTGCGCGGCGCCGATATGCACGAAAGACGGCTCCATCTCCTCGTGGCTCTTGGGAAGCGCCACCCAGGTCTGAATGCCGAAGGCACGCGAGGGCGCGACCCTCAGTGCCTGTGGGGTCCGCTCCGAGTGAACAATGCCCCGCCCGGCGGTCATCCAATTCACCTCGCCGGGCCGGATCACCCGGACGTTGCCGAGGCTGTCGCGGTGCTCGATCTCGCCCTCGAACATGTAGGTGACCGTGGCGAGCCCGATATGCGGATGCGGCCGCACGTCGATGCCCGCGCCCGGCTTGAAGGAGGCCGGGCCCATCTGATCGAAGAACACGAACGGACCCACCGCGCGCCGCTCGCCCGCGGGCAAGGATCGGCGCACCTCGAATCCCCCGATGTCCCGGGCACGGGGCACGAGTACGAGGTCGAGGGCGGTACCACCCGCCGCCGACGCCCTTGGCTCTTGCCCAGGCTGCCAACTCATCTCCGATCCTCCGAACCGCTCTTGCCAAGGGATGATAGGCGTGTTGCGGCTGGAGGTCAGCCTCTCGTGCGATCGGCCGTTTGGACGCTGCCGGCTCCGTCGTTAAGATTGACACGCGCTCGACCGCACCCAGGAGAGTCGCCATGTCCGACTACACCGCGCCTCTGACGGATATTCGCTTTGCCCTCAAGGAGATTGCGGGTCTTTCCGAACTCGCCTCGCTGCCCGGTGCCGAGCAGGCCGCGCCCGACCTTGTCGACCTCGTGCTGGCCGAAGCCGCCAAACTCGCTGGCGATGCGATTGCGCCGCTGAATGCGGTGGGCGATCGCGAGCACAGCCGCCTTGAGAACGGCGTGGTGCGCACGCCCACCGGCTTCGCGCAGGCCTACCGACACTATGTCGAGGGCGGGTGGAACGCGCTTCCCTTCGAGCCCGAGCACGGCGGTCAGGGGCTGCCGTGGGCGGTCGCGATCTCGGTCATGGAAATGTGGGCCTCGGCCTCCCTTGCCTTTTCCCTGTGTCCGCTCCTGAACGTTGGCGCGGTCGAGTTGCTCCAGGCGCACGGCACGCCAGAGCAGCAGCGGCTCTATCTGCCCAAGATGATCTCCGGCGAGTGGACCGGCACGATGAACCTGACCGAACCTCAGGCGGGATCCGACGTGGGCGCGCTTCGCACGCGCGCCGTGCCCGAAGGCGACCACTATCGCATCACCGGGCAGAAGATCTTCATCACCTATGGCGAGCACGACCTCGCGCCCAACATCGTGCACATGGTGTTGGCGAGGCTTCCCAACGCGCCCCCGGGAACCAAGGGCATCTCGCTGTTCCTGGTCCCAAAATTCCTGGTCGATGGCAGCGGCAAGTTGGGCGAACACAACGATCTGCGCTGCGTCAGCCTCGAGCACAAGCTCGGCATCCACGCGAGCCCCACCTGCGTCATGGCCTATGGCGATGGCGGCGGCGCGATCGGCTATCTGGTCGGCGAGCCGAACCGCGGCATGGAGTGCATGTTCACGATGATGAACAACGCTCGCCTCGGCGTCGGTCTGCAGGGTGTCTCGATCGCCGAGCGCGCCTACCAACAGGCGCGCGATTATGCGCGCCAGCGCATCCAGGGCCGGCCCGTGGGCGTCAAGGGCAACGGCCCATTGCCGATCGTCCATCACGGCGACGTGCGCCGCATGCTGATCGAGATGAAAGCGCTCACCGAGGCCGCGCGCGCGCTCACCTACCTGGCCGCGGCCACGATCGACCGCGCGCGTCGACATCCCGACGCCGACGAGCGCCAGCGCCAGCAGCGGCTCGCCGATCTGCTGATCCCCGTGGTCAAGGCATGGTCCACCGACATTGGCGTGGAGGTTGCCTCAATCGGTGTCCAAGTACACGGCGGCGTCGGATACATCGAGGAGACCGGCGCCGCGCAACACCTGCGCGACGCGCGGATCACACCGATCTATGAGGGCACCAATGGCATCCAGGCGCTCGACCTGTTGGGCCGGAAGCTCGCACGCGACAGCGGCCTCGCCGCGCGCGAGCTTTTGGCGGAGATGCGCGGCCTCTTGCGCGAACTAGTGCGCGCGCCCGGTGACGATCTAGGAGTCATCCGCGTTCATCTGACGGCAGGGCTCGACGCGCTCGAGCGAGCAACCGCGGAGGTCGTCGGCGAGGTGGCGACTGAAACGGCGCGCGCGTTTGCCGGTGCGGCACCATACCTGAAGCTCTTCGGCACCGTGATCGGCGGCTGGCTTCTCGCGAAGGAAGCATTGGCGGCCCAGCGTGCCTTGGCGAGCGCCGGCGACGAGCGCGACTTCCTCGAAGCGAAAGTCGCGACCGCGCGCTTCTATGCCGAGCATCGCCTGGCCCTCGCGCCCGCCTTGCTGCCCGCCGTTGGCGGCGGCGCCACAGTGATGAGCTTCAGTCCCGAATGGCTCTGAGAGCCTTCGTGACCGCGCCGGAAATTCGGGCCCGGCACGAGGCGTCGGTGGACGAGGCAAGAGAGCGCGGCGCCTTCGCACGAACCTGCCGCGGTCAGCGGCGCGCCTTGATGCGGATTCCGTGAATCACTTCTGATTGATGCAGCGCAGCAGCTTCCAGTAACCGAACATGTTGCTCGGCCGAATTGCCCGCACGTCGAGACGGCCTGTGCGCACGAAGTCGTCGAGCGGGAAGTCCGCGTGAAAACCGATATGCTTGGCAAGCGGCGCGAGGCCCCGTTCGAGCCAATGCATGATGGGATTGGCGCTGGTGAAGTGGTTCACAATCACGATGCTGCCGCCGGGCTTGCATACACGGCGCATCTCGGCGGCGAAGCGCTCGGGGTTTGGCACGACCGACGCGACGTAGAGCGCCAGGACGGCATCAAAGGAATTATCCTCGAAGCTGGTCCGCTCGGCGTCCATCTCCAACAGCGCCTCCACATGCGCGAGGCGATTACGCTCCACGCGCCGGCGCGCCTTCGCGAGCATTTCCTTGGAGACATCGATACCCACCACGCGCGCGTCACGGCGGAAATGCGGCAGCGACAACCCGGTGCCCACCCCCACTTCGAGGATGCGTTGCTGCGGTCGGTCGTTGGCGACCTGGACAGCCGCCTTGCGTCCGGGATGGAAGATCGGCCCAAACAGGAAATCGTACGAGCCCGCGAAGAGCCGATAGGTTCTCAGCGTATCGTTGAGTTCCAAGGCAGCCCCTCCAAAGCAGCCTTCGACGGCCAGTAGGCCGTTGATCTCATCCGCATCGAGCGCCAGCGGAAGGCCGGCGCACCTTAGATCAGCGTAATGCGATCAGCTTCGAGACCCTTGCGCCCATCGACCACGTCTACACGGACGCGCTGACCCGGCCCCAGGGTCGTTACCCCGCTGCGACGCAACGCTGTGATGTGGATGAAGATGTCCTTGCCCCCGCCGTCGGGCGAAATGAAGCCATAACCCTTATCCGGCTCGAACCACTTGACCGCGCCTTCGAGCGTTGTCGCGGCGCCGCGCGGCGCGCGCTGTCCGTCGAAGCCGCCACCGCCACCGCCACCGCCACCGCTGCGACCGCCGCCGCTAAATGAATTAGCGACCGCCGTGCTCGCATCGACATTGAGCACGCTCAGCACCAGCGGTCCTTTGGCACCGGAGCCGACCTCGCAGGTGACCGTGGCACCTTCGCGCACGTCCTCATAGCCGGCGCGCCGCAGCACCGCCATCGGGAGAAAGGCGTCCTGAGATCCGTCCGTGAAAGTCACGAAGCCGAAGCCCTTGGTCGCGTTGAACCACTTCACTTTGCCCTCGGCGCGGTGGCCGGTCTGGGCTTCTTCATTCCGGAAAAATCCGGGCCGACGGTCGTACATGGAGCCTCTACTCACGGTCTACGAACGGTTGAGCATAACGCGAAAGGCCGGGCGCGCGCCAGCATTACGTGATGAGACGCATTGTATTGGCGGCACCCTCCCGATCTACCCCTCACGCACCATAGGCGACGAGACGCTGAAGCTGCTCGCCAAGCCCCGTCACGGTGAGACGCATGCTGTCGCCGGGTTTCAAGAAGCGCGGCGCCGGCTTGATACCCAGACCGACACCCGCCGGCGTTCCCGTCGGCATCACGTCGCCCGGCAGCAAGGTCATGAAATGACTTGCGTAGCTCACGAGCTGGCGCACCGTGAAGATCATGTTGCGCGTGCTGCCGTTCTGCATCTTCTGGCCGTTCACCTCGCAGGCGATATCGAGCGCCTGCGGGTCCGGGACCTCGTCGGCCGTAACGAGATACGGTCCCATCGGACAAAAGGTATCGCAGCTCTTGCCTTTCGACCAATTGCCGCCGCGCTCAAGCTGCCATTCGCGTTCGGACACGTCGTTGACGATACAGTAGCCGGCCACGTACTTCATCGCGTCGGCCTCGGAGACGTATTGCGCCTTGCTGCCGATGACGATGCCGAGCTCCACCTCCCAATCGGTTTTCTTGGAGCCCTTGGGGATCATCACGTTGTCATGGGGTCCCGAGATGGAAGTAGTGGCCTTCATGAAAAGGATCGGTTCCTTTGGGATCGGATTCCCGGATTCAGCGGCGTGATCGCGGTAATTGAGTCCGACGCAAACGAGCTTCGGCACGCGGGCGACGCATGGTCCGATCCGGGGATTGCCCGAGACCGCGGGCAGCTTCGCCGGATCGAGCTGGCGCAGCTTGTCGAGCGCCGCGGACGAAATTGTCTCGGGGCCGATATCGGGGATCGCGCCCGAGAGATCGCGGATACGCCCCTCGCGGTCGAGAATGCCCGGCTTTTCCTGGCCCGGCGGGCCATAGCGTAAGAGTTTCATTTGATGCTCCCGTTTCCTGAATGCGGTCCGATGTTCGTCAGAGGCTGAAGCCCCCGTCGATGATATGTATGGCGCCCGTCGTGAAGGCGGACTCATCGCTCGCCAGATAAACCGCGAGCGACGCCACCTCCTCCGCCGTACCGAGCCGGCCCATGGGCTGACGCGCAATGAAGGCCCTGCGCGCCTCCTCCACATTCCCCAACGCGGCGATGCGATCGTCGAGCGAAGGGGTCGCAATCGTTCCGGGGCAGATCGCATTGCAGCGAATGCCCTTGGTGATGAAATCGGCCGCCACCGATTTGGTAAGACCGATCACCGCCGCCTTGCTGGTGCCATAGACGAAGCGGTTCGGGATGCCGCGAACAGAGGATGCGCCCGACGAAATATTGACGATGGAGGCGCCCTTGCCGCGCGCGAGCATCGCCGGCAGGAGGGCGCGGATCGTCAGATACATGCTCTTGACGTTGAGGGTCATGGTGAAGTCCCAGTCCCTCTCGGTGCAGTCGAGCACGGTGCCGTGATGCACAAAGCCCGCGCAATTCATCAGCACGTCGATCGCGCCTAATTCGGACGCGAGCGCGGAGACCTGGGCCGCATCCGTCGCGTCGAGCCGCCGCGCGATGACGGCATCGCCGCACTCCCGCGCGAGGGTTCCGAGCTTCTCCATGTTGATATCGGTGGCGACGACGCGCGCCCCCTCCCGCGCGAAGGCCGCCGCCGCGGCACGGCCAATCCCTTGCGCCGCCGCCGTCACCAGCGCCGTCTTGCCGCTCAGCCTGCCGGCCATCAAGTCCTCCCCCGAGGCTCCGGCGGTGAAATTGCCACGCCGGAGAGCGGTCTGTAAATTGGGGATCGCTTATCCCTTCGAGGGAGATAGATATGCCGCCGCTCACCATTCGCCTAGGCGCCAACGACAACGTCGTGGTCGCCCGCGTCGACCTGCTGCCCTCGACCGAGCTGCCGGGCGAGACCGTGCGCACCAAGGGCCACGTGCCCGCGGGCCACAAGGTCGCGACCGCACCGATCGCCGGCGGCGAGGCCGTGCGCAAGTACAATCAGATCATCGGCTTTGCCACGATGGCGATCGCGGCCGGCGAGCACGTGCACACGCACAACCTCGCGATGGGCAATTTCGCGCGCGATTATGCCTTCTGCGCCGATGCGAAACCGTCGGTCATGGTCTCCGAGGCGGAGCGTGCTACTTTCGAGGGTATCGTGCGCGCCGACGGGCGGGTCGCCACGCGGAATTACCTGGGCGTCCTCACCAGCGTCAACTGCTCGGCAACCGCCGCACGCATGATCGCCGATCAATTCCGCGGCACGGCGCTGGCGGAGTTCCCCAATGTGGACGGCGTGGTGGCGCTGGGCCACGGCACCGGCTGCGGAATGGCGAGCGAAGGGCTCGCCATGGACCTGCTGCGGCGGACCATCGGCGGCTATGCGCGCCATCCGAACTTCGCGGGGATATTGATCCTGGGTCTCGGCTGCGAAGCGAACCAGATCGGCGGATTGATGCGCGCCGAGGGATTGGCCGAAGGGCCATTCCTCCAGACCATGACGATCCAAGAGACCGGCGGCACCGTGCGCACGGTGCGCGAAGGCGTGGCGCGCCTCAAAGAGATGCTCCCGATTGCGAACCGGGTGCGCCGCGAGCGCGTACCGGCGGGTCATCTGACCTTGGCGCTCCAGTGCGGGGGATCGGACGGATATTCGGGGATTACCGCGAACCCCGCGCTCGGCGCCGCGGTCGACCTGCTGGTACGCCATGGCGGCACCGCCGTGCTCTCGGAGACCCCGGAAATCTACGGCGCCGAACATCTGCTGACCCGCCGCGCGCGCAATCGTGCCGTCGGCGAGCGCCTCATCGAGCGCATACGGTGGTGGGAGGACTACACCGCCAAGACCGGCGGCGAGATGAACAACAACCCCTCGCCGGGCAACAAGGCGGGCGGCCTAACGACGATCCTGGAAAAGTCGCTGGGCGCGGTCGCCAAGGGCGGCAGCACCGAGCTGATGGCCGTGTATCAGTATGCGGAGCCGATCACCCAGCACGGCTTCGTGTTCATGGATACGCCGGGCTACGACCCCGTTTCGGCGACCGGACAAGTCGCGGGCGGCGCCAATATCATCTGCTTCACCACCGGGCGCGGCTCGGTCTTCGGCTGCAAGCCCGCGCCCAGCCTGAAGCTTGCCACCAACACACCGCTCTTCGAGCGCATGGGCGACGACATGGACATCGATTGCGGCGGCATCGCCGATGGCAAGGTGACGGTCGAGGAAGTGGGCCGACGCATCTTCGATCTGGTTCTCGCGACCGCCTCGGGCCGCAAGAGCAAGAGCGAAGAGCTGGGCTTCGGCGAGGATGAGTTCACGCCCTGGCAACTGGGCGCGGTGATGTAAAGCTGTTTGGCTGAGGCAGAAAAACTGAGAAGGGGATCGGGGGAATGATTTGGGGATCGGGGGATGTTGCGACGAGCAGCGACCCCAAGCCAACTTGGCTCCGCCTCCTGGGCGGCAGCTCCAGCGATCAGTCCTGTGGAAAGTAGCGTTTCAGATTGGCGCGTATCCGCTCCAGCGGCGGCACCGTCGGGTCGGGGAACTCGAACGCGCGGCCGGTGATGGTCTCGTAGGCCTCGATGTAGACGCGCGCGGCTTGCGCCACCACCTCGCGCGGAATTTCCGGAACCGGATCCTTGTAGGGATCGCAGCGCTCGTTGACCCAGTTGCGCACGAAGTCCTTATCGAAGCTCTCGGGCCGCTCGCCCGCCTCGAACCGACGCCGATAGCTCGCGGCCATCCAATAGCGGCTGCTGTCGGGCGTGTGAATCTCGTCCGCGAGGATGATGCGGCGCTCGGCGTCGAAGCCGAATTCGTATTTGGTATCGACCAGGATGAGGCCACGCTCAGCCGCCATGGCGCGGCCCCGCGCGAACAGCTTGAGCGCGGTCGCCGTCACCTCCTCCCATTGCTGCGCGGTCAGCAGCCCCCGTGCCACGATCTCCGCTGAAGTCAGCGGCTCGTCATGAGCGCCGTCCATCGCCTTGGTGGTGGGGGTAATGATGGTTTCCGGCAGCTTCTCGTTGTCGCGGAGCCCCTCGGGAAGGCGGATGCCGTAAACCACGCGCGCTCCCCGCTTATACATCGGCAGGATCGCGGTCGAGGTGGTGCCTGCAAGATAGTCGCGCACCACGATCTCCACCGGCATGATTTCGAGGTGCCGCCCCACCACGACATTGGGGTCCGGGTATTCGATTACGTGGTTGGGGGCGATCTCGCGCGTCGCTTCGAACCAATAGCGCGCGATTTGCGTGAGCACCTGACCCTTGAGCGGGATTGCCGTCAGGATTCGATCGAACGCGCTCAGCCGGTCGGTCGCGACCAAGATGCGCCGCCCGTCCGGCAGGTCGTAATTATCGCGGACCTTGCCTTTGTAGTGATGCGGCAGCTCGGGGATCGTCGCGTCCCACAGCACGTTGTCGAGATGGCGCGCCAGCGCCCCTGTATTCACCATCGCGAAAGAATAGATCGCAGCCCTGCGCCTCGTCCATCAAGGCTCGACAATGAGCGTGCCGTCCTTCTTCGTGTAGCGCCAGACGCCGTTGGCGTCGCTTTCCGCGACCACATCGTCCTCGGGATAGGTCACATGATCGGGGAAGCTGCGGTCGCCCACTTCCAGATAGACCGCATCGGCCTCGGAGCGATTGACGATATGATGGGCGTCACCGGTGCCGGCTTTGAATCCCACGCACATGCCGGGCCTGAGCGGCGTTTCGCCCGCATCGGTGATGACCGTGGGCTCGCCTTCGATGACATAGACGAGCTCGTCCTGGCGCGAATGGGCGTGGCGCAGCGCCGATACTGCCCCAGGCCGCAGCCGCACGAGATTGGCCCCGAAATTCGTGAGCCCGAAGGGAGCGCCGAGCGCCCGCTTCTCGCGTCCAACCGTCTTCGCGGCAAACGGCTGCATCTTCGTGGGTGTGCGCGGTGTAATCGTGGCCGCGTCGATGGCCACGGATCGAGGCTGCTCCGGCATTCCGTGCCTCCCAGCTTTGGATTTGGCTCACGCTTCGCCCAGGTCCCTAGAGCGCAATCCGGCGAAGTGTGAGCGGTTCGCCATCAGATTGCGCGACAAAATCAACGAATCTAGAGCGTGATCCGATTCTGTCTGATCGGATCACGCTCTAGCGCGCGGCGCTTTAATCGGCAAGACCGTGCGTGGCAACGATTTCGTAGTGAACGGCCTTCGCGTCATAGCGCGTAAGGTGCTTCCGCCGCTCCTGCGGGACGACGGCGTTCTCATAGTCGGGTCCTGCGACGGCCTTCACCGCATCCAGGCTGTCCCAAAGCAGAATGGTCACAAATTCCACTTCGCCGCCGGCGTCCCGCCGCAGGAGATAGCTCCCGCGATAGCCCGGCACCTTACCGATGCCGGGCAGGGTCTCGGGTTTCAACATCGCCTCGTAGGCATCGGCGTGCTCGGGGTTGCTATAGCCGCGCCAGACCCTCGCGATCATGGAGGTCCTCCTCCCGCTATGATGCCTTTCCGCAGTACGCCTCGATCCGATAGCCGTCGGGATCGACCACGAAGGCCGCATAGTAGTTGGGGCCATAGTCCGCGCGCAGCCCGGGTTTGCCGTTGTCCTTGCCGCCCGCCTTCATTGCAGCCGCATGGAAGGCATCGACTGCCGCGCGGTCCTTGGCGTCAAAGCAGAGATGCAGACCAGACTCGGGATCGGCGGGAACCGGCTTTGGCACTGCAGAGACCCAAAATCGGGAATTTTCAGCGCCATACCCGATGGTGTTCCCAAAATCGTTTAGCAGCCGAATGCCCAATGGGGCGAAGGTCGCGTCATAGAAGCGACGGGCGCGTCCGAGATCGCGCACGCCGATCGATACGTGATGGATCATGGAACTCTCCCTATATAACCATATTACCAGTTAGAAACTTGCAGGATCGCGTTTCCGTGTCAACCGGCAAATCGGTTAGAATGAAGGCCATGAGCAAAACCTCGGGTTCTCCACAAGCACCCGATCTGATTCCCGCGTTTTCGCCCGACCTCTGCCTCGATTTCGCGAATACGCAGTATTGGCGCGGCGGAGATAGCCCCAGCGAAACCATCGCCAGCCCGAGCGATCTGCTTGGCTGGTGTGAGCGGCAGCACGTCGTCAGCCGCGAGAGCGCCGCGGTTATCCGGCGCTGGTGGGAACAACGTCCGCTCGCAGCCGCGACGTCGTGGCGCGAGGCGATCGCCTTTCGCGAAGCGCTCTATCGACTGCTTTTCGCCTTGGCCGATGGCAAGGCTTTCGATCCGACCGACCTCGCCGAACTCAATCGGGCGCTCGCCGACGCCCCTGCCCGCTTGGACGTCGTCGCGACGAAGAGCGATTTTGCCTGGCTGGTTCCGCGTGCGTTCCCGCCACGTGTCTCGGTGATCCTGGCGCCGGTGCTGTGGTCGGCCGGCGACCTCTTGGTCGGCCCCCGCCGCGCGCGGCTGCGGCACTGCGCGAACCAGCGCTGCCTATGGCTCTTCGTTGACGAGAGCAAGGGCGGCCGGCGGCGCTGGTGTTCGATGGCCGCTTGCGGCAACCGCGCCAAGGCACAGCGCCATTACCTCAAGCACAAGAGAGCCTGAGATGCCGTTCAGGTTCTCCCGGCGGCACCGCGCACCGCCGCCAGGAAGGCGCGGATACGCTCTGCGTTCTTACCACGGTCGCCATGGCCGATCCGGCTGTGCGAGCGGATGTCGAGGCGAGAGCCTGTGCCGTCGCTCTGAATGCGCAGCACCACATCGTCGGTGAAGCCATACCAGCTAGTGCGGTCGGTCGCCTCGATCCGGCCCTGCGCGGCATCGCTCGCGACCACGGTCCAGCCGGACTTGCGTGCCTGTTCGAGCGCCAGCGCGAAGGCTTTGTCCACTGGCATGGCCAGTTCCAAGGGGACGATATCGGGATAAGCCTTCTTCTGTTGCAACGCGACCTGCGGCCCCCCGTAGATGGCGCTATCGGGAGCATGTGCCGCCTCGCGCAGGGCCAACAGCGCGACGAAAGGCGGCGGGTTTTCGGTGTCGGTGGTGATGTCGTTGATCGAGGGCGGGCTCCCGAGCGAGGCGTAATAAACATTGGGCGCGGCAAAAGCTCCGACGCCGACTAGCGCGCCGGCGAGCGCCGCGAGCGCCCATCCCCGATTGAGGCGGAATGCCGTGCCGGCGCCCAACAGGCCCACAGCCACCGCCGCGATTCCGATATAACTCGCCCACGCTGGCATAGCCTGGAGCGCCACGCCCTGCGGCAACAGGCCATACCGATAACCGAACGGCGCCACCAGGAGCATCAGCACGGCAATCGCGCCAAGCGCCAGCCCCACCATGGCGATCACCGGCCCACGGATGCGAGCGTTCTCGGCTCGCTTCATCGTCATCAGTATGTCTGCGGGTTCAGTCATGGCGCACCCGTCAGCATAAAGCCCAAGGGAATTGGGCATAACTTCACATTCTCGTGACGCATAGGCGACTGACTTCGGGGCCAATAAGGTATTTAGAGGCGTCGTCGGCCTAACACCAATCTCACGAATTCATAGATCGGACCCATCGCACCGCGCCGCGTCACGCTCTCGTGAGCGGCTCCCGCTGTCGTTGCGCTCACCCCGTTCCGGCCAGCGTTCGCTGCGCTGGAAGGTCGTCTTCGATGAAGGCCTGCACGATTTCGTCGATGTTGCGATCCGCCTTGAGACCGAGGCGTTCGGCGCGTGCCGATGCGATGGCACGCGGCCAACCCGCGACGATCTTTTCGATGACGGGATCGGGCTCCCAGCGGATACGGCTGACCGCGGCTTCGCCGCCGGCGCGCCGGAGCGCCGCCACCATTTCCGCGACCGACGCGCTGATCCCCGGAAGCTGGATCGCGCGCGTCATTCCCAGCGCTTCGCCGGGAAGATCGTGAAGCTGCTCCAATGCCGCGATCAGGCGGCGTGGGGACAGCAGCGCCATCACCGCATCCTCGCGCACCGGACACACCACATCGACACCCGAAAGCGGCTCGCGGAAGATCGACGATGCCCAAGTCGAGGCCGCCCGATTGGGGCGGCCCGGCCGCACCACGATCGTGGGCAGACGCGGCGAGCGGCCGTCGATGTAGCCCTTGCGGCTGTAGTCGTTGACCAGCAACTCGCAGCACGCCTTCTGATTGCCGTAGGAGGTTTGCGGCGTGAGCGGCGTCGCTTCGCTCACCGCGGGCGGCAGATCGCCGCCATAGACCGCAAGCGAACTGGCGAACACCAGTCGCGGCTTGGTGCGGCGCGCGCGGCAGGCCTCCAGCAAAACGCGGGTTCCCTCGAGATTGACGCGCATGCCGATGTCGGTATCGGCTTCCGCTTGGCCGCTCACCACCGCCGCGAGATGAAAGACCGAGGCGGTTTTGGGATCGATCAATTCGCGAAGCGTCGCGGGATCGGCAATGTCGCCGGCCACGAATTTGAGACGTCGGTCGGGCTTGAGCGCTGGTTGGGGTGGCGTCGCGTCGAACAGCACGAGCTCGTCGATGCGCGTCTCCGCGCCTTCTGGCCCTGCAAGCGACCCGCGGTCCAGCAAGCGCATCGCGAGTTTTCGTCCGATGAAGCCGCCACCGCCCGTAATCACCACGCGCATCGCACTCTCCCGTAAGGGTGGACCCCTGGTCTCTAGAAGCTCCCGTGGCTAGTCTTTTCTGGAATGTACGCGGAGACAAGAGGCCATGGCGACGAGCCTTGTCTCGCCGAACCGGAACTCTGGCAGGCTTGACGAGCGGGAGCTGAGCGCGCGGCGTGACGACCGTCGGCGCCGCGCCGGCGCTACCTTTGCGTCGGCTCTGAGTCACGCGCTGATTATCCTTTTGCTGGCAATATTTTGGCCGTCGGCGGAAACGGTGGAGTCGCCGCCGATCCCGGTTCGGTTGGTCGCCGGCAACGCCGCCGGGGGTGCGAGCGGCGGCAGCGGCGGTGGAGCGAGTGCCCCAGGAATCGAGAGCGCGGGCGGCGCGGTCTCGCCCGAATCCGACACCGAGTCGCCCAACAGCCCATCAACGGCGGAGACTTCGGCCACTCCGTCAACAGTGTCGGAGAGCCATCCCGCGGCGACCGAGACGAGCCAAGCTGCTGTCCCGGCCACTGTGGAGAGGACGAGCGAGACCAAACCGGTGGTCACCGAGAGGGACACCGCCGAGCCACATCCCGCGGCACCTCCGGAGCCACCTCAGGAAACAAATTCATTGCCCACAAAATCCGCGGCGGCCGAGGAGCGGCCCGTCACGTCGACACCCCAGGAACATCGCGCTTCGCCAGCCCCATCCGCTTCCGAGCCGCGATCGGTGACTGCCGAGGTGCATCGGCCCCCACAGCCCCCGCGCAAACCGCCGCCGCCTCGGACGGTTCATACTCCGCAGCCGGCACCCATCCTCGCGGGAACCCCGGCCGCTCCGCCGTCGCGACCTATCCCCGCGCCGGCCGCGCCACCGGCAGCGACGCCGCCGCAAACAGCGACAGGCCCCACGCCTCAGCCCGTGCCCGGTACGCCCGGCACCGGCGAAGGCAGCGGTGGCAGCAGCGGTCAGGGGCTCGGCACCGCAGGTGCCGGTCGGGGCGACGTCGGCAACGGCAATCTCACCAGTCCAGGCGACGATTATCTGGAGCGCGTGCGACGGCGTATCGCGGAATTCAAGCGCTATCCGGATGCCGCCAAGAAACAGAAACAAGAGGGACGTGGCGCGCTCGGTTTCCGGATCTCGCGCGACGGTACCGTGCTGGACGCGTGGATCGAACGCAGCACCGGCTTCCCACTGCTGGATGCGGCAATCCTGGAGGCGGTCCACGAAGCATCGCCGGTACCACCCGTTCCCGAGCGCTATCGCGGGGCGGAACTGACGGTGAGCATGCCCTACGCCTTTTCCATCGGCAACTTCGACCGGATTTTTCAGTAGGCGAAGCACTCCTGCCGGATCAATTTCGCCCGGCATTCGCTTGCCCAGCTAAGGCGACGTAGTATCTCTTATAAAATCGTTCGATGGCTTGAGAAGCCGTTGAAGGGGAAGAAATGAAAGCTCTGATTTCGGCGGCGATGCTGGTGATGATGCTGGCCTCGGCCGATGCCCGCGCCGACCGCACCGTTCCCTTCGGGCAGGTCAGCTATTGGAACGTCTTCGCCTATTTCGATGACAATAATCGGTTCGGGTTCTGCGGGATGCGGACGGGCTCGGTCAACGGACCGGAAATGCTTACGCTCAGCATGAACGAGAGCGGCGTCGTTATGTTTCTCGACAGCAACCAGTGGAGCCTGCCGATCGGGGATACCTATGACGTCGCGGTCAAGATCGGCGGCGATGCCTGGACCGGCAAGGCGAAGGTCTATTCGCAAAACGGCGTCAACATGTGGTGGGACTGGTCGCAGGACTTCGCGGACGCATTCATGGGTGGCAGCCGCATGATCATCCAGTTCCGCAACGGCCGTTACTGGACCGTGGATTTGCGCGGCTCGCGCCAGGCGCTGACCGTGCTCGCGCGCTGCCTGGTCGCCAACAACGTGAGCAAGAATCCGTTCAAGTGATGTGCTGAGGGGAATTGTAACGGGAAAGTGACCCAAATCACTGCTCCGTCCCATTAAATCTCACTATTGTTGCATCGTTGCAAGCACTTTTGTCGGTCCTTCCTTGAGCAGCCGCAACTACCGAGTCTTTATCTCCTCTCCCGGCGATGTGATGGCCGAGCGCGAGCGAGCGGCGCGGGTCGTCGCGCGGCTCAACGCGGAAATGGAGGGCCACGTCCACCTGGAAGCGGTGCGCTGGGAAGAAAGCTACTACACCGCGACCGCCGACTTTCAGGCGCAGATTCCCCGGGCCTCGGAAGCGGACTTGGTGCTGTGCATCCTCTGGAGGCGTCTCGGCAGCGAGCTGCCGCCCGATCGCTACCATCGAGCCGACGGCAGCCCCTATGGCAGCGGCACCGAATACGAATTCGAGGACGCGCAGAGCCGCGCCGCGGCGGAGGGCACCCCCGACCTCTTGGTTTATCGCAAGATGGCGCCGGCGGAATTCCGAACCGACGATCCTCGTGCCTACGAGGTGGACCATGCGCAGTACATGGCTTTTCAGGCCTTCTGGATGCGCTGGTTCCGATCGGAGGCGGGTCACTTCACTGCAGGTTATCAGAATTTCAAAACGACCGACGAGTTCGAAGCTCTCGTCGAAAAGCAATTGCGCCAATGGCTGAAGCGGCGTGAGCAAGCCGTTTGGCCTGAGAGTAAGGGCTCACCCTTCCGCGGCCTCGAACCGTTCAACGCCCGGTACGCCTCGGTCTTCTTTGGCCGCCGTCGAGCCGTGGAGAAGGCGCGCGCGCAGTTGATCGCCGCCGAGCAGCGCGGCACGCCGTTCCTGCTGCTCATCGGCGCCAGTGGCACCGGCAAGTCGTCGCTGGCGCGCGCCGGCCTGCTGCCGCGCTTGACCGAAACGGGTGGCGTCCCCGGCATCGAAGCCTGGCGCACCCTGGTGCTGCGCCCGCAGCAGCTCGGCGCCGACCCCATCGCCGGCCTTGCGACGGAACTGCACCGCGCAGTGCCGGAGCTTGCTGAAGGCAGCTATCGCACCGCCGCGCCATTGGCGGTGCTCCTCCGCAAGATGCCGGAAGGTGCGGCAACACCACTCCGCGCCGCCCTTGATCGGTTTGCCGCCGCGGAACAGCAACGCATGCAGTCCGATCGTGCACCGCAAGCACGATTGCTGCTGGTGCTGGATCAGCTCGAAGAGCTGTTCTCGCTCCCGGACGACGGACAGAAGGCTCTGGTGCTCGTGCTCGACGCGCTGGTGCGCGAGCGCGCGGCCTGGGTGATCGCGACGCTCCGCAGCGATTTTTATCCGGCGTTCCAGCGCGTGCCCGAGCTTATGCGGCTCAAGGAGACGGGCGCTCAGTTCGACGTGCTTGAGCCAGGATCTGCGGAAATCCGCGAGATCATCCAGGGTCCCGCGCGCGCCGCCGATCTCTCCTTCGAGGCGACCGAGAACGGCCAAGGCATCGACGAGATACTGGAACGCGCGGCGTGCGCGCCCGGCGCGCTGCCGCTGCTGCAGTTCACCTTGGATGCGCTCTATGCGGTGCGCGACACCCAGCACAACCGCCTGACGGCAGCAGCTTACGCGGCGCTGGGCGGGATCGAGGGCGCGATCAGCCGCGTCGCCGAGGATGCCTTCACGGCGCTGGAGCGCATGCCCGAGGCACAAGCCGCACTACCGCACCTGCTCTGGACCCTGGTCGATCATCCCGATGGCGAGACGCAGCGTCCGGTGCTGCGCGCGGCGTCGCGCGCCCTGCTGGAAGCGCACCTCGGCATGCCCGCACTGATCGCGGCGCTGCTGGAAAAACGCCTGCTGGTGGCGAATGACGAGGGCCAGGGAGCGGTGATCCGCCTCGCCCATGAGGCGCTGACCCTGGAATGGCCGCGCGCACGATCACTGATCGCCGCCGACCGCGACCTCTCGCGCATCCGCCGCCGTGTCGAAGGCGACGCGACGGAATGGGAGCGCAACAACCGGGCGGCCGATTACCTGCTGCCGCTGGGCCGATTGCTGGCGGGTGCGATCGACCTGTTGGCGCAGCGACGGGATACGCTCTCGCCGCCGGTGATCGATTTCATCGACGCTTCGGCCGACGCAGAAGCGAGGCGCCAGGCCGCCGAGCGCGAGCGCGAATTGGCCCATGAGCGCGAACGCGAATTGGCCCATGAGCGCGAACGCACGCAAGCAGCTCAGCGCCTCGCCCGCCGCACCCGCTACGCCGCCGCGGCGCTAGCGCTGCTGGCGCTCGCAACCGGTTTCTTCCTCTGGGGCGCAGAGCAGCAGCGGGAAAAAGCCGAGCAGCAGCAGAAACTTGCGGAGCGGCAGCGGCAAGTGGCGGAGGAGCAGAAGAGGCGGGCTGACGCTTCGCTAGAGGCAGCCGCTAAGGGCCTCATCATCGCCGAAGATACGGCCAAGTTTGATCCGAGCGACGCGAACAAGCAGCACGACGTCTCGGTGTTCTATTCCGTCGTTGGGGACGTGTTAGTGGCGCAGGGTAATCTCGTGGGCGCGCTGAAGTCGTATCAGGACAGCCTTGCTATCAGAGAGAAGTTGGCTCAATCCGACCGCGGGAACGCCGGTTGGCAGCATGATCTCTCGGTCGCATACGAGAAGGTAGGTGACGTGGAGAAGGCGCAGGGCCATCTAGCGGGCGCGCTCAAGTCCTATCGCGAAAGTCTTGCCGTTAGGGAAATGCTGCTGAAATCCAGCCCTGAGAATGAAGATTGGCGGCGCGATCTGTCGGTATCGTACGAGAGGGTGGGTGACGTGCTGAGTGCGGGCGACGTCGTCGTGCGGGCCGAGGCTCTGACACGCCTCCTCGACGAGTACCGCCGGTCTCAACCCGACACGTCATTCAGGACGCCGGATCCCCCTCTCTCCCTGGAAATGCAAATGGCCGAACTGGAAAATCTTGAAGATGCCCTCAAGTCCTATTGTGAAAGTCTCGCCATCCGGCAGAAACTGGTGCAATCCGGGCCCCTGGACACGCAGCGGCAGCAAGATCTCGCGGTCTCATACGACAAGATCGGCGGAGTGCGGGAGGCCCAGTTTCGTCAGGTAGGAATTTTGCTCATTATGGACGGCACGAAGAGGGAGCAAATTCCTGCTTTCGTGGAGGCGCTCGACTCCTATCGCGACAGCCTCGCCATTCGAGAGAAGCTTGCGCTTTCCGATCCCAACAATGCCGGCTGGTGGCGCGATTACTATGTCAGCTTAACGCATGTGGCGGGCCTCAGCGAACCGGCGGAGGCGGCGCCGCTCTATGGCCGTGCCCGCGCGATTGCGCAAGAGTTGGCGCAGCTCGATCCCAGCAATCCGCAAGCGAAGGCCGATCTCGACTGGATCACCAGGAAATGCCAAGAGCTGCCTGCAAGTGGGGTCGCCTGCACGGCGCCGTGAGGACGGTCGCGGCTCGCGCGGTCGAGGCGGGCAGGCGCAGTGCCTGCTTCGATTGCCCCCTCTGCGGCACGCCCTCGAAGGCAGCGTGATCGCGATTGGCGCGCGGTCAGCAGGAACCTCTTGAACATCGTACGCTAATAGCGTATATCCCCCAGGCCATGCGCCCATGCCCACGCTGCGGTTTTGACCGACCCGGTCGCCGAGTCCTACGCGAAAGAGGGCGTTTCGCCAAAACGAAGCCAATATTCGTTGATTCCATTGATGAATTTGGCTTCGTTTTTGCGTTGAGGCGCGGTTCTTGGCGTCTCCAGCCCGTTTTTCCGCGCTCAAATCGGTGCAAATCCGGACGCACGGAGCGTATAAGCGTTCCGGCGGCGGCTCCGTCATCCGATCCGCTCGCCGTGGCGGCTGCGCCCATGCTATGAGCCGGGGCCATGCTGACAATCAACGGACTCACCTATCGAATAGCCGGCCGCACCCTCCTGGAGGCGACCTCGGCGCAGATCAATGCCGGCTGGAAGGTCGGCTTGGTCGGCCGTAACGGCGTCGGCAAGTCGACTTTGCTGGAGCTAATCCGCGGCACGTTGCAATCCGATGCCGGCACGATCGAGCTGCAGCGCGGCGTCCGCATCGGCTTCGTGGCGCAAGAAGCGCCTGGCGGCGATCAGACGCCGATCGAAGCGGTGCTCGCGGCCGACACCGAGCGCGCGAGCCTGCTCGTGGAGGCCGAGACCTCCGAAGACCCGCACCGCATCGCCGAAATCCAGCTACGCCTGGTCGAGATCGACGCCCATGCAGCACCGGCGCGCGCCGCGGGCATCTTGCATGGCCTGGGCATCAAGTCGGAGGATCAGGCAAGACCGCTCCGCGACTTCTCGGGCGGTTGGCGCATGCGCGTGGCGCTCGCGGCCGTGCTGTTCGCCGAGCCCGATCTGCTGCTCCTCGACGAACCCACCAACCATCTCGATCTCGAAGCGTCGCTATGGCTCGAGGCGTTCCTCACGCGCTACCGCCGCGCCATGATCCTGGTCAGTCACGACCGCAACTTCCTCGACAATGTCGCCGATCACATCCTGGCGATCGCCGATCGCAAGCTCGCGCTGTTCAGCGGCGGCTACAGCGCCTATCTGCGCCAGCGCGCCGAGGCACTCGCGCACAATCGCGCGCTCGCGTTGCGCCAACAGAAAGAGCGCGCGCGGCTGCAGGCCTTCGTCGATCGCTTCCGCGCCAAGGCATCGAAGGCGCGCCAGGCGCAGAGCCGGGTCAAGATGATCGAGCGGATGGTGCCGGTCTCGATCGCCGCCGAGGTGCCGCCGCCGGTGTTCGATTTTCCGGCTCCGTCGTCGCTCCGCCCGCCGCTCTTGACCCTGGATGGCGTGTCGGTCGGCTACGAGCCGGGACGGCCGGTGCTTCGGCGCCTCGGGCTCCGCCTCGACCCCGACGACCGGGTTGCCATGCTCGGTGCCAACGGCAATGGCAAATCCACGCTGGCAAAGCTGCTGGGCGGCCGCCTCGAGCCGTTCTCGGGCCATGTGAGCCGCGCACCTCGGCTCAAATGCGGCTTTTTCGCTCAGCACCAGATCGAAGACCTCGATCCCGGATCGAGCCCGTTCGAGCATTTGGCGCGGCTGATACCCGACGCGCATGCCGAGACCATCCGCGCCCGCCTCGCCCGCTTTGGCCTCGGGGTCGACAAGGTCCTGGTGCAGGCGCGCGATCTCTCGGGGGGCGAGCGCGCGCGCCTTACCCTGGCGCTTGCCACCTACGATGCGCCGCATCTCCTGATTCTCGACGAGCCCACCAACCACCTCGACATCGAGGCGCGCGAAGCGCTTGCCGAAGCGCTGAACGAATTTCCGGGCGCGGTCGTGCTCATCAGCCACGACTGGCACCTGGTCGAACTGGTCGCCGACCGCCTGTGGCTGGTCGCCGACGGGACGGTGCGTCCTTTCACCGACGACCTCGCGGAATATCGGCGCCTGCTATTGGGCGACAGCCGCACAGCCGCCGATGCCCGCGAGAGCGACGGCACGATGCGGCGTGCTCAGCGGCGCGCCGCAGCCGAGCGGCGCCGCGAGGCGGAGCCGCTGCGGCGGCGCATCGCCGATGCGGAAGCATTGGTCGCGCGGCTCACCGCGGAGCTGGCTCGGATCGATCGGGATTTGACCGACCCCGACACCTATAACGCCGCGGACAAGACCAAGCTCACGGACTTGCTGCGCCGACAAGCGGAGCTGCGCGCCCATCTGGAAGCCGCGGAAAGCGACTGGATGAGCGCCACGCAGGCGCTCGAGTCGGGCTTGCTCGCACGTCAATAGCGCATGTTCGATTGACCGTTCTCTGTCCCCTAGGCCGACCCATCATCCACACATGGCAGGCGACGACCCTGCCCTTTCGAGGCACGCACGTCGCGCGAAACCGACGGCACGGTTCGACGCCTTGCCGTTAAGCTTTTTGATTCGCTGAGAAATTCACCCTGATCGCGTGGGCCTCCAAGGTTCACTTTGCTTAAAGAGCGGTTAACCAGGCGCGAGCGACACTGCCGGCAGAGACGATTCGTAAGCCGTTTCAGGGTCGTGAAGATGTCGAATTGGAATTCAGAGACGCAGGCCCCGCCGCTGAGCGCGATGGATAATCCTTCCTGGATCCGCCGCGCCATGCTGATCGAGCAGGTCGCGACGTTCTATCGCTCGGGGGAGTTCGGGCCGGCGGAACGTCGGGCAGCCGAGGACATCTTTCGCATCGCGCTTTACGACAGCGAACCGCTGGTGCGCTGCGTGCTCGCCGACAGCTTGAAGCGGCTCACCGACATCCCCGGCGACATCGTGTTCGCGCTTGCGCAAGACGAGCCGCAGGTAGCGCGTCCGTTGTTGCAACATTCGCCGGTGCTCGGGGAGGAGACTCTGGTCCGCATCGCGCGCCAATTCGGCCGCTCACACCGTTTGGCCATTGCCGAACGCAGCAGCCTTTCCTCTCGGGTCGCCGAGGCGCTCTTTGCGACGCGCGACCCGATCGTGCTGCGGCGCCTGCTGGCCAATGACGGCGCATCGCTGCCGGAGGGAATGCTGCACACTATCCTCACGAGTTTCGGCACGGTCGCCGGCATCGTCGAGACCATGGCTCGGCGGCGGCTTCTGCCTCTCAGCGTGCTGGACCGTCTCGTCGATTATGATACGCCCGACAACATCAGCCGCGTGCGGCGGCGGCTCGCTGGATAGCTCCGGCTCACCGAAACTTCTGCGCGAGCGCGTCCACCTGGCGCGCGAACAGCGCCACGTCGGTGCCCACGGCAACGAAGACGAAACCGCCCGCGAACACCTTGCGTGTTTCGTCCTCGCGCAGACTCAGGAATCCCGGCGCCTTGCCGGCCGCACGGATGCGCGCGCCCGCCGCGAGGATCGCTGCTTGCACATCGGGGTGCTGGGTATCGCCGATGTGGCCCATGCTGGCGGCGAGGTCCGCGGGTCCGATGAAGATGCCATCGATGCCCTCCACCGCCGCGATCGCTTCGATCGCCGCCACGGCGGTCAGCGTCTCCGCCTGAACGAGGACGCAGACCTCGTCCTCGGCCTTCTTTGCGTAGCCCGGAACCCGCGCGTAGTGGTTGGCGCGGGTGGTGCCGGCAAAGCCGCGAATGCCCCGAGGCGGATAGCGGGTCGCCGCGACGGCGCGGCGCGCCTCCTCGGCGGATTGTACGAAGGGAAAGAGAAAGCTCCGGGTGCCCTGATCCATGAGCCGCTTCACCAACACCGGCTCGTTCCATGGCACGCGCACAACGGGCTCGGCGGTACCGCCTTCAAGCGCGCGCAGGTGATCCACCACCTCCGGCAGATCGTTGGCAGAATGCTCCATGTCGACCAGCAGCCAGTCGAAGCCCGCTTGTGCGCAGACTTCGGTGACGTTGGCACTCGCGAAATTGAGCCAAAAACCGATTTGCGGCGTGAGCGCGGCGAGACCCCGCTTGAAGCGGTTGGGCGCGAGGGAACGTTCCATCAGTGTATCTCCGGCTCGGGTATTGGCGCGGTGCCCGCAAGAAAATCGAAATCGCAACCTTCATGGGCCTGCGCGATGTGCCGGCTATAGAGCGCGCCGTAGCCGCGGGGATAGTGCGGCGCGGGCGCGCGCCAAGCTGCGCGACGGCGCGCAAGCTCGCCGTCGTCCACGTCGATCTGAAGCCGGCGCTCGGGCACGTTCAGCTCGATGATGTCGCCACTTCGAACCAGCGCGAGCGGGCCGCCCACAAAAGATTCGGGCGCCACATGCAGCACGCAGGCGCCATAACTGGTGCCGCTCATGCGCGCGTCCGAAATCCGCACCATGTCGCGCACCCCTTGGGCCAGCAGCTTCTTGGGGATCGGGAGCTGTCCCCATTCCGGCATGCCAGGTCCGCCCTGCGGCCCGCCGTTCTGCAGCACCAGCACAGAATCCTTGGTAACCTCGAGCGCCGGATCGTCGATGCGCGCGGCCATGTCGTTGTAGTCGCGGAACACCACCGCGGGCCCGCGATGCCGCTGGAGGTGCGGCTCCATCGCCGGCGGTTTGATCACGGCGCCCTCGGGCGCGAGATTGCCCCGGAGCACCGCGAGCCCGCCAGCGCCCTGCAGCGGGTTGTTGGGGGAGCGGATTACGTCGTCATTGAAGACGCGCGCGCGGGCGACATTTTCGCCCATCGTTTTGCCGTTCACCGTCGGAGACGAAAGATCGAGGATCGAGCCTAGCTGCCGCAAAAGCGCGCGCAACCCGCCCGCATAATAAAAGTCCTCCATCAGATATTTGCCGGCAGGGCGGATGTTGGCGAGCACGGGCGTCCGCCGCGAAATCTCGTCAAATCGATCGAGCGGGAGCTTGATACCGGCGCGTCCCGCGATCGCCACCAGATGAATGACGCCATTGGTGGAGCCGCTCAGCGCCATCAGGGTTGCAACCGCATTGTCGACCGCCGCCGGGGTGACGATGTCGCGCGGCTTCAGGTCCGTGTAGACCATTTCAACGATCCGGCGCCCCGACGCCGAGGCCATGCGCGGATGACTGGAGTCCGCTGCCGGAATCGACGACGCACCAGGCAGCGTCAAGCCCAGGCTCTCCGTGATCGCGGCCATGGTGGACGCCGTCCCCATGGTCATGCAGGTGCCGAAGGAGCGTGCGATGCCGTCCTCGATCTCCTGCCAATCCTGCTCGTCGATATTGCCGACGCGCAGCTCCGCCCAGTATTTCCACACGTCGCTGCCGCTGCCCAGCGGCTGGTTGTGCCAATTGCCGCGCAGCATCGGCCCCGCCGGCACGAAAATCGCCGGCAGATTCATGCTGAGCGCACCCATCAACAGCGCAGGCACGGTCTTGTCACAGCCGCCCAGCAGCACCACTCCGTCGATCGGATTGGCGCGCAAAAGCTCTTCTGCCTCCATCGCCAGCAGGTTCCGGTACATCATGGTCGAGGGCTTCATGAAGGGCTCGCCCAGCGAGATCGCCGGCATTTCCACGGGAAAGCCGCCGGCCTGCCAAATGCCGCGCTTCACCTCCGCCGCCCGCTCGCGGAAGTGGTAGTGGCAAGGATTCATCTCGCTCCAGGTATTGAGGATGCCGATCACCGGCTTGCCGGCATAGTCCTCGGCCGAGAAACCCATCTGCTTCGTACGCGAGCGATGCCCGAACGCGCGCAAATCCTTGGCACCGAGCCAGCGCGCGCTGCGGAATTCCTCGTAGGTCTTGCGGCGGGATTGGGTCACGGCTGCCACTCCTCCCTCGTGCGTTCACACGCGAGTGAAGCGGTTCGCTGCCGATGCTGTCAATGCCGGGACGATCCCCGGCCGCGGGGATGCGCGCCTTAGGCGCGACCGATCGGCTCGGCCGTCTCGATGTCCGGCAGCGCCTTGGGCGCCGCCACGACCTCGCGCAACGGCACCCGCACCACGGAGCCGCGCTCGTAAGCGGGATCATTGAGTGCGCGGGTGACCGCCATCAAGGCGATCGTGATCGTGGTCGTATCGTGCTGCCCAAGAAAGCGCGCGAACACTGCAAGCTCGGTCACGAGCCGATCCCGGATGTCGATGCCTTGGCTGCGCATGCGATCGATGATGCCGTCGAGCCCGCCATAAAGGCAGTTTGCGCCCTCTTCGATCACGTCGCGATCGGGGATGTAACGATGCTCGGTCGGCGCCGGTTGCAGCATCTCCGCGATCTCGAGGGACCAGCTCCGCACCGCCTCCAAGTAAACCGGAACATGACGTTTGTGGTGGCGATACGCAATCGCGGCGATGGCGGTTGCGAGGGCTGCCACCCTCTCCTCGTCATCGAGTTCCAGTGCCTCGAATGCGGCGCTAACGTCGTGAAGGCGGCGCTCCGTTTCCGTGCCGACGGCAGCGAAAGCGTTCTCTATCGTTTCCGCGAGAGAGCTCATGACCCATATCCGAATTCGACCAGGACGACGGCCGAATTGTCCACGGGGGGTCTTAAAAAAGCCTTGTACGACAGTGCGGAGAGTTGCACGCGGCGATTCACGGATGTGTGGGCAGGCCGGCATCTCAAGTGCCGCGGGCCAGCCGCAATCTTACCGAGAAACCATTCATTCCAAGAGCCATACTAGAATTACAGGTGCACTCGCCCGCCGCTTGCCCCGAATTTCTTACGGACATGTCCCCAAAGACGAGAGAACTCCGCAACTCGACGCCGTATCCTGTGAATACCGCGAAAATTATCGATGCATTAACGGAATGGGTCGATTCTTAACGGTGCCGGATTGTGGATACCGTGCCCCGAGGAGGCGCCGATGAGCGACATCCCGAACACGCTGGTCGACCGGAATCTCGAAGAGACAACGGTGATCTCGCTGCGGCGTGAGCCCGCGTGCTTCGCCTTCCTGAGCACGCACTCGGTCTCCGCCCCCGTCGGCATCGACAGCATCAATCTCGATCTCGCGTCGGTCGATTATTTCGGCGGACGCGCCTCGCTCTGGGCCACGATGGAGATTCGCTCCGATGCGGCGGGCGACGAGGCGATGGCGGTGCTGGGGTTCGACGAGCAATTCCTGCGGCCGTTCACGCGCGCGCTCGTCGAGGCCGCAACGACGCGATCGCCCTATCGCATGCTGGTGCGCCTGCAAGAAGAAGAGCGCACGCGCTGCCGCGTCGTCGAATACGTGACCGGTCCCGGCACGGCGTTGAACGAGCTTCTGATTACGCCGCAAGAGCAGGTGCTGCTGATCGGCGTTTCGAACGATGAACTCGGCGAGGAGACCTTGTTTCAGCTCCCGCGCAGCGACGCCTTCCTGCGCGCGTTCGCGAGGATGTCGCATCGCGCGGATCGCGTGCTGCGCCAGACTATCGCGGAAACCCAACGCCTCGGCCGCAAGCGCACCGAAGCCTAAGCCCCGCTCGCCACCTAAATTCCCGGCAGCCGCGGCGGATCGGCTGGGTTGCGGTAGCTGACTCGCCCCTCGCCCGCGAGCGCCGCACCCTCCGTGAGGACAGCGGGCTCGATCTTGCCGCGATCGAGGATGTGGCGGACCTCGACGCCGGAGGAAATCAGATAGTCGGCGACGATGCGGCGGTGGCAACGCCACCAGACCGCCTCGGCGCACATGATCGCGACGCGGTGGCTTCGTGCGAGCTTCAGCAGTTCGGCGAGCCCGGCGCGAAATTCGAGACCCTCTGCATAGTCGGCATAGGCGCGGAACGGCGCTTCGCGCCAGAGCGTATTCTCCGAGGGTCTCCGTGTGTCTCCGTTGCGCCGGCCGCCCAGGGACGAAAGGTGCCGGTATCCGATGCCGCGCCCGGCGAGGAACGGCGCCAGAGCGTCGTCATTGAATTGCGGGTTGGTGCGCGAGCGCGGGAAGCGGCGGACATCGACCACATGGTCGATCGTCGATTCCCGCAGCAGCTCGACCAACTCTCCGGCGCTGCGCCGCGAATGACCGATGGTGTGGACTAGCATTCCTGCGCTCCCTTATGCCGGCGAGACGATAGTCAGCGAACGACGGCATTGCTAGAGTGGCGCTCGTCCGTCATGGCGCGAGGATCGGCGATGACCGCAATCGGGCTCGAATTCGGCATGCAATTCTTTCCGGACGTCGGGCCGGAGCAAAAGTCCGCTGCCCAGTACTTCGACGAATGCCTGCGCCTCGTCGATTTCTGCGATCCCCATGGTTGGGGGCATGTGCGCACGGTCGAACATTATTTTCACCCCTACGGCGGCTACTCACCCAACCCGATCGTGTTCTTGGCCGCGGCATCGCAGCGCACCAAGAACGCAAGGCTGATCACCGGGGCGGTGTTGCCGATCTTCAACCACCCGCTGAAGATCGCGGGCGAGGTCGGCATGCTCGACGCGATCTCCGGCGGCCGCCTCGAAGTGGGCTTCGCGCGCGCCTTCCTCCCGCATGAGTTCACGCGCTTCGGCGTCAGCGTCAACGAAAGCAAGGCGCGCTTCGCCGAGGGAATGGAGCAGGTCCGACGCCTGCTCGAAGAGGGGCAAGTCGCAAGCGAAGGACAGTTCCATCGCTTTCCCCCGACCACCTCGCTGCCCCGCCCGACACAGCGACCGCGCCCGCAATTCTGGATCGCGGCGATCGCTACGCCCGAAAGCTTCGATAACGCCGGCAAGCTCGGCCACTGGATCATGGCGATCCCCATGGCCGGCGGCAAAATGGGCGAGCTGATCGGCCGCTACCGCGAAGCCTGGCGCTCGGCGGGACATCAGGGACAGGGCCGGGTCATGCTTGCCTTTCATATGTTCTGCCATCAAAGCCGAAGCGAAGCGGCGACAATCGCGCGCGAACCGCTCGATCGCTATCTGCGCTCGCTGGTGGACGCGGCCTCCGATTGGACGCAAGGCACGTCGTCGGCCGACTACCCCGGCTACGACAAGATCATCGAGAGCTTGAGCCGCGAAACCTTCGACACCCAGGTGGCGTCGGGCGGTGCCTGGATCGGCACTCCCGCGGACGTCGTCGAGCAGGCGCACGAGTATCACCGAAAGGTCGGCGGCTTCGAAAGCGCTTCGCTGCAGGTCAATTTCAACACCATCGCGATCACCGACGCATCCGCCTCGGTGCGGTTGTTCAGCGAGCAGGTGATCCCGAAGTTCCGCTAGTGTCCGCCGCACTGGCGCGACCGCTGCGAACCCGCGGCCTTCTCGCGGGCATCGCGGTCCTGCTGCTCGCCGTCATCGGCGTGGCGCCGTCGGCATTGGCGCGCGACCAACTGGTGATCGGCGTCAGCCAGTTTCCCACGACGCTCAATCCCGATCTCAACAGCTCGCTCGCGAGCAGCTACGTCCTTCAGATGACGCGCCGACCGATCACGGCATTCGACGCTCATTGGCAGCTCATCTGCATGCTCTGCGTCACGCTGCCGAGCTTCGAGAATGGACTCGCCGAGCGCGTGATATTGCCCAATGGCAAAGAGGGCGTGAAGCTGACCTACACGCTGCAGCCCAACGCCACCTGGGGCGACGGCGTGCCGGTCAGCACCGAGGACGTGCTGTTCACCTATGAGGTTGGCCGCAATCCCAAGAGCGGCGTCACCGACGCCGAGCCTTTCCGCCGCATCCTCGCGATCGAAGCGAAGGACGCCAAGACTTTCACCGTGACTCAGGACCGCATCGACTACGAATACCAGGCATTCAGCGACTTCGAATTGCTGCCGGCGCATCTCGAACGCGCGGCCTTTGCCGACCCCGCGAGCTATCGCTTTCGCACCCGCTACGATACGGATACCACCAACCCCGGCCTCTATTACGGTCCCTATCGCATCGTCGAGCTGGTGCCCGGCTCCCGCGTGGTGCTGGAGCGAAATCCGACATGGTGGGGCAAACCGCCGGCCTTCAAACAGATCGTGCTATCGCTGGTGGAGAACACGGCGGCGCTCGAAGCGAACCTGCTCGCCGGCAGCATCGACATGATCTCGGGCGAGCTGGGACAGGTCTCTGTCGATCAGGCGCTGGCATTCGAGAAACGCCACGGCGACCGCTTCGTGGTGCTCACCAAGCCGGGATTGAGCTACGAGCATGTCGCGGTCGACCTCGACAATCCGTTTCTCGCCGATCTCCGCGTGCGCCAGGCCTTGCTCTACGGGCTCGATCGCGCCGGGATCAGCAGCGCACTCTATGGCGGCAAGGTGCCGGTCGCCGACACGATCGTGCATCCGCTCGACTGGGTCTGGAGCGAGGACGTGCGTCACTATCCCTATGATCCCCGGCGAGCCAATGCGCTTCTGGACGAGGCGGGGTGGAGTGTGGGCGCCGACGGCATACGCCGCAACGCCAAGGGCGAGCGTCTCGAATTCGATCTGGCGACGACCTCCGGCAATCGCTCGCGCGAACTTTTGGAGCAAGTGATGCAGAGCCAGTGGCGGCAAATCGGGGTCGTGGTCCACCTGCGCAACCAACCGGCGCGCGTGCTGTTCGGCGAGACCGTGCGCAAGCGCAATTTCGACCTCGCGCTCTTCGCCTGGTTCAGCGCGCCCGAGAACGTGCCGCGCAGCATCCTCAATTCCGGCGAGATTCCGACGGCCGCGAACGGCTATTCCGGTCAGAATTCCGATGGGTATCGCAACCCCGAGATGGATCGGCTGATGGACGAGATCGAGATCACCCTCGATCGCCCGCGCCGGGCCGAATTATGGCATCAGCTACAGCAGCTTTATGCGGACACGCTTCCCGAACTCCCGCTGTTCTTTCGCGCCGACAGCTACATCCTCCCGAAATGGCTTGTGGGCGTGAACCCCACCGGTCATCTCTACACCTCGGCGCTCTGGATCGAGGATTGGCGCGATGCGAACGACCTCGCGAACTAGGGCCTCCCCCGACCTAGCCTCTCTCGGCGGCGGAGAGGGATCCCGCCGCCCATGACCGCCTATATCCTGCGCCGGCTTGCGGAATCGCTGGTGGTGCTGGCAGTGATGTCGTTCGTGATCTACGGCCTCATCGGCCTCATGCCCGGCGATCCCATCGATCTCATGCTGAGCGCCGACCCGCACCTGACGACAGCCGACGTGGCACGCCTTAAGTCGCTGATGGGTGTCGACCAACCGCTGCTCAAGCGCTATGGGGTCTGGGCTGCGGCGGCGCTCACCGGAGATTTCGGCTATTCGCGGCTTTACGTAACACCGGCACTCACCGTGTTGCTGCCGCCGCTCGGGCGCAGCGCGCTGCTGATGGGCGTGAGCTTCATCGCCACCATCCTGCTGGCGCTGCCCCTCGGTATCATCGCCGCGCTCAAACCGCATTCGTCGCGGGACCACGCAATCAACCTTGCCGCCTTCGCCAGCGTCTCGATGCCGAGCTTCTGGATCGGCTTGATGCTGATCCTGGTGTTTGCCGCACGCCTCGGGTGGCTTCCCGCGGGCGGGATCGCCGATGTGGGCGGCGGCGGGGTTGGCGATCTCGCGCGCCACCTGCTGCTGCCGGCCGCCACCTTAACCTTGGTCGGTTTTGGGAGCTTCACCCGCTATATGCGCGCGGGCCTGATCGAGGCCATGAGCCAGGACTACATCCGCACCGCGCGCGCCAAGGGAGCGAGCGAGCGACGCATCCTCGTCGGCCATGCGCTGCGCAACGCGCTGAGCGCGGTCGTGACTTTGATCGCGCTCTCCTTCGGGGCACTGTTCTCAGGCGCGCTCGTCACCGAGACGCTGTTCGCCTATCCCGGCATGGGCAAGCTCATCTATGACGCGATCCTCGGCAATGACTTCAACCTGGCGCTGGCGGCACTGCTGCTCGCGACGGTGATGACCCTGCTCGCCAATCTCGCGGCCGATCTCGCTTACGCCGCGATCGACCCGCGGATCACCTATCGATGATGCGGCAGAACTCCAGAACGCGCGCGGCCTGGCATCGCTTTTGCTGCAACCGTGCGGCGCTCGCGAGCTGCGCCTTGCTGCTGGTGCTCGCCGGCCTCTCCATTCTGGAGCCCGCGCTTGCCCGGCTGATGGGCCAGGACCCCACGCTCGTCCAATTGCATCAGCGTCTCGTTGGCCCATCATTCGCACATCCGCTAGGCACGGATGAACTCGGCCGCGACTTGCTGCTGCGGTTGCTGGAGGGTGGGCGCGTTTCGCTCAGCGTCGGCATCTTCGGAGCGATCGCCGCAAGTGTGGTCGGATCCGCGATCGGCCTTGCAGCCGGCTATCGCGGCGGCGCGCTCGACAGCTTCCTTATGCGCATGACGGACGGCGTGATCGCGCTGCCGCTGCTGCCGCTATTGATCGTGCTCGCCGCTATCGACCTGCAGAAGCTTGGCGTTCCCGCGGAACTCGCGCGCTCGGAAACCGCGAGCCTCTATCGCATCGTTGTGCTGGTGGCGTTGGTGGGATGGACCACGGTGGCGCGGCTGGTGCGGGGCGCCACGCTCTCACTCAAGGCGCGCGATTTCGTGCGCGCCGCCGTGGCACTGGGCGCCTCGCCGCTGCGCGTCATGATCGTACACATCCTGCCGAATCTCGCTTCGGTGATCATCGTCTCGACCGCGCTCTCGGTCGGCGGCGTGATCCTGCTCGAATCGGTGCTGAGCTATCTCGGCCTCGGGATTGCTCCGCCGCTTGCGAGCTGGGGCGAGATGCTTTCGGGCGCGCAGGAGACCATCACCATAGCGCCGGCGCTCGCGATCTATCCGGGCGTCCTCATCTTCCTGGTCGTGGTGGCCTGCAATCTCGGCGCCGACGGCCTGCAAGAGGCCCTGGATCCGCGCGGACGGACGGTTTGAAAGTTACCCGCTCCCCAATTCAGAACGTCAATCGCCCCTCTTGCACTTGTCCGGTGTTCTAGGCAATCTCCCTTTGCTAGCTATTGGAGGGGGGAACACCTATGAAAGCGATACTAATGGCAGTCGTGATCGCTGTCGCAGCGATGTTGGGCGGCTGCTCGACTATAATTTCGGGCACTTCTCAGAAGATCACCGTTAACACCGACCCGACCGGCGCCGACTGTGCGCTCTCACGCGACGGGCTCGTAATTGGGCGCGTCAATCCGACGCCGGGCCAGACTGAGGTCAGCACCAACCGCTCCGCTATCACCGTGACCTGTAAGAAGGAAGGTTATCAGGATGGAAGCAACGTAGATGCCGCCGGTTTCGATCCCGCGGTTCTCGGCAACATACTGATCGGAGGCGTCGTCGGAATTGTTGTCGATGCAGCATCGGGCGGAGCATCGAAATACGACAGCGTCGTCAACATTACGCTGCAGCCGCTTCCACCCGGGAGCCCCCCGACAGCATCAGGATCGTCATCGACACTATCCTCCTCGACCAACGCCGCTGAGGAACAAGTGCCGGAGGCATCGCTTGCTGGGCAGCGACTGCGCTCCCTGAAACAGCTTTATGATCAAGGTGCCATCACGCGCGAGGAATATGAGCGGCGTCGCAAAGCCATCATCAGCGGGCTTTGACGCTCCGCAAGGCGCCGACGGACTTTGAAATCGTCCGCCTACCCCAACACCCGCTCCACCAGCCGCGACCAATAGCTGGCACCCAGCGGCAGGATTTCGTCGTTGAAGTCGTAGTGCGGGTTATGGAGGCTCGAGCTCGCGTCGCCATTACCGATGAGGATGTAGCAGCCAGGCTTCGCCTGCAGCATGAAAGCAAAATCCTCGGAGCCCATGCTGGGGGTGAAGTCGCGCACGAGGTTCTGCCCTCCGACGATCTCGGCTGCCGCCGCCGCCGCGATCTCGGTTTCGGTCGAGCTGTTGACGGTCGGGGGATAGCGCCGTTCGTAGCGCCAGCTCAGGCTCGCGCCCATCGACCCGGCAATTCCCTCGGCGATCCGGCGCATATTGGTCTCGATCATATCCTGCACTTCGGGCTTGAAGGACCGCGCGGTGCCGCGCAGCACCACCTCCTCGGGGATGACGTTGAAGGTGTCGCCGCCATGGACTTGGGTCACGCTCACGACCGCGCCGTCGAGCGGATGCGTGTTGCGGCTGACGATGGTCTGGAACGCCAACGTGATCTGTGCCGCCACCACCACCGGATCGATGCCCGTGTGCGGCATCGCGCCATGGGCACCCTTGCCCCGCACCGTGATTTCGAAAATGTCGGCCGCGGCCAGCAGCGGTCCCGGACGAACCGCGAACTTACCGGCGGCGAGGCCAGGCCAATTGTGCATGCCATAGACAGCTTCGACCGGGAACTGCTGAAACAGGCCCTGCTCCACCATCACCCGGCCGCCCGCCTCATTTTCTTCCGCGGGCTGAAACACGAAATGCACCGTGCCCGCGAAATTGCGGGTCTCCGCGAGGTAGCGGGCAGCACCCAGCAGCATGGTGGTGTGGCCGTCATGGCCGCACGCGTGCATCTTGCCCTGATGCGTGGAGCGGTGCTCGAAATGATTCCGCTCGGGCACGTCGAGCGCATCCATGTCGGCGCGGATCGCAATCGCGCGGCGTCCCGGCCGCGCGCCGCGCAGTGTCCCGACCACGCCTGTGCCCGCGAGTCCCCGATGCACTTCGATACCGAATTCAGCGAGGCGAGCGGCGACGAAATCGGATGTCCGTTTCTCCTCGAATGCGGTCTCGGGATGCGCGTGGATATCGCGCCGCCAAGCCGTGAGGTCGCGGTGAAATTCAGCAATGCGGTTCAGTATCGGCATATCATTCCTCAGGTATCGCGCGGATAGGTGCGGGACGTAGGGCTTCCGGCAGCCGCCGCTCCTCAATGCCATGGCAGGCGACCAAGGTCGAGCCCTGAAGATGCGGCTCCGGCCGTTCGCTGCGGCAGCGCGCATCGGCGAAGGGGCAGCGAGGGTGAAAAGCGCACCCCGGCGGAGGCTCGATTGGATTCGGCACCTCGCCGCCGACCGGCTGGCGCGCGTGGCCTGACATCGAAAGGTCGGGAATGGTATCGAGCAACATGCGCGTATAAGGATGCCCCGGCGCCGTAAACAACGTCGCGACATCCGCGACCTCGACGAGCCGCCCCAGATACATGACGCCGACCCGGTCAGCCATGTAGCTCACGACCGCCAGATTGTGCGAGATGAAGAGCAAGGTGAGGCCGAGCCGGCGCTGCAACTCCTTCATCAGATTGAGAATCTGCGCCTGCACCGAAACGTCGAGGGCAGAGGTGGGCTCATCGCAGACCAGGAATTCAGGCTCGGTTGCAAGCGCGCGTGCAATCGAAATGCGCTGCCGCTGGCCGCCTGAAAATTCATGCGGATACTTGCCGCCGTCGGCAGGGGCGAGCTTCACCTGTTCCAACAGTTCGTCGACGCGGGCGCGGACTTGGGTTTCGCCCGCGCGCAAACGGTGGGTGCGGATCGGCTCGGCAATGATGTCGCGCACGCGCCAGCGCGGATTGAGGCTCGCATAGGGGTCCTGAAAGATCATCTGCACGCGTCGGCGTAGCGGCTTTTCGGCCGCTCGCCCTCGGACCATGGCGAGATCGACCCCATCGACCTCGATCCGACCGCGCGTCGGCTTGTAGAGGCCCACGATGAGCCGCGCCACCGTGGACTTGCCGCAACCGGATTCGCCCACGAGCGCGAAGGTCTCGCCGCTTCGGATCGAGAATTCGACACCATCGACCGCCCTGAGCCAAAGGCGCTCGCGCCGCTCAAGCAGGCGGTTCAGCAGCGGCGGCGACACGTCGAAATAGCGCGCGAGCCCGCTCACGCGCAGGAAGGGTTCGGCGACGGCGGCGGATTCAGTCATGGGACCAGACATTCACGGAGCGACAATTCCCCATAGCAACTCCCGTCGCAGAGCCGAGCGCGCGCGAGGGCCGTTCGGCTAAAAATTTCGATCGGATTTTCCTCACGCCCTACCCTCCGCATAAAGCCAGCATGCCGCCGCGCTCGCGCCGGCTGGGAGCAGGTCCGGCCGCTCGCGCAGGCAATGCTCGAACGCGCTTGGGCAGCGCGTATGAAAGGCGCAACCGGAGGGGATCGTACCCAGGCGCGGCATCGCACCATCGATCTGCGCCAGGCGATGGCGCGGGCCGCCGATCGCGGGAATAGCGCCCATCAGGCCGACCGTGTAGGGGTGGCGCGGCTGCTTCACCACCGCGCGCACCGGCCCCAATTCCGCAAGCCGCCCCGCATACATGACCGCGACGCGATCGGCGGTCTCGGCGATCACGCCCATGTCGTGCGTCACCAGCATGACGGCGGTGCGATGCTCTCGGCAGAGCCGCTTCAAGAGTGCGATGATCTGCGCTTGGATCGAGACGTCGAGCGCCGTGGTCGGCTCGTCCGCGATGATGAGGCGCGGGTTAGCAGCGAGTGCCAGGGCGATCACCACGCGCTGGCGCATACCGCCCGAGAATTGATGCGGATAGTGATCGATGCGCTGCTCGGGTGCGGGAATGCCGACTTCTGCCATCAAATCGAGGGCGCGACGCCTCGCCGCCGCGGCGTCGAGGCCCAAATGCACCTCGATGGTCTCCGTGATCTGCCTCCCCACGGTATAGAGCGGATTGAGGCTGGTGAGCGGATCCTGGAAGATGGCGCCGATCTGCTTGCCGCGCAGCCGCCGCATCTCCTCGCGTCCGAGATTGTCGATGCGCCGGCCGGCGAAGAGGATTTGACCGCCGGCGATACGGCCCGGAGGTTCAAGCAGCCCGATGATCGCGGCTCCCGTCAACGACTTGCCGGCACCGGATTCGCCCACCACTCCCAGCACCTCGCCTTCGGCGATCTGGAAGCTCAGATCATCGACCGCGGTAAGAATGCCGCGTCGAGTGGGAAATTCGATGCGCAGATGCTCGACCGCGAGCAGCGGACCGGACATCACCGCAGCTTCGGATTGAGGGCGTCACGCAGCCAGTCGCCCAGCAGGTTGACCGCGAGCGCCAGGCCCGCGAGCGTCGCCGAGGGGAACAGCACCATCCACCACTCGCCCGAAAACAGGTAATTCTGTCCGACGCGGATCAAGGTTCCGAGCGAGGGCTGCGTCGGCGGCAGGCCAAGGCCCAGGAAGGACAGCGTCGCTTCGTTGATGATCGCAAGTGCGAGGTTGATCGTGGCAATCACCAACACAGGCCCCAGCACGTTCGGCAGGATGTGACGCACCGCGATGAGCGCGGGATGGACCCCGATGATCCGCGCCGCCTGCACATATTCCCTATTGCGCTCGACCAGAGTCGAGCCGCGCACGGTGCGCGCGAACTGCACGGTGGGAAGGACGCTGATCGCCAGCACAACCACGTAAATGGCGATCGCATCCTGCTGGTCGCGCGGCAACACGCTGCGCGCCACGCCGTCCACCAGCAGCGCCACCAGGATCGCGGGAAACGACAACAGGACATCGGCAATGCGCATGATGAGCGTGTCGATCCAGCCACCGGCAAACCCTGCGATGAGGCCGAGGCTCACGCCGAAGGTCGCAGCGAGCGCTACCGCGGCGAAGCCCACCGCGATCGAAAGCCGCATGCCGTAGAGAATTGCCGAGAGCATGTCACGGCCCTGCTCGTCGGTGCCCAGCGGATAACTCCAGCTTCCGCCCTTGACCCAGGCCGGGGGATCCGTGGCGTCGAGGATATTAAGGCTCGCGAGATCGAAAGGATTGTGGGGCGCGATCCACGGGCAGAGCAAGGCACTCCCAATCATCAGTACCGTCCCCACGGCCGCGATCACGGTCACCGGAGAGCGGCAAAAGCTATAGATGAGATCGCTGTCGAGGGCCCGGCGCAACCTGCCGTCGGACCGCGCCGACGCCACCGCGGCCGCGCCGAGGCGCTCGCTTTCAGTGACCATGAGCACCCGCCGCGCGGTCAAGACGCAGCCTGGGATCGACCGCGTAGTAGAGCAGATCCACGATGAGATTGATGGCGACGAAGAAGAACGCCACCAGCATCAGGTAGCTCGACATCACCGGCACGTCGGCAAAGCCGATCGCCTGAACAATGAGAAGGCCCATCCCCGGCCACTGGAACACGGTTTCGGTCACGACCGCAAAAGCGATCACGGAGCCGAGCTGGAGGCCGGTAATGGTGATCACGGGCACCAGCGTGTTCTTGAGCGCATGCCCGAAGTGAACCATCCGGTTCGGCAGCCCCCGGGCGCGCGCAAATTTGATGTAATCGGTGCGCATGACCTCCAGCATCTCGGCACGCACCAGCCGCATAATCAGCGTCATCTGGAACAGCGCCAAGGTGATCGCCGGCATGATCAGCGATTTGATGCCGGAAAGCGTGAGGAAACCGGTGGTCCAACCGCCGAGGTTCACGACATCGCCGCGACCGAACGAGGGCAGCCAGCCCAACACCACCGAGAAAATCCAAATCAGGAGGATACCGGTGAGGAAGGTCGGAAGTGAGACGCCGACCAACGACATCGACATGAAAAGGCGCGAGAGCCAGGTATGGGGATTGAGCCCGGTGTAGACGCCCATGGGGACGCCCACCGCGAGCGCCAGCAGCACAGCGGTAAAGCTCAACTCGAGCGTTGCCGGTAATCGCTCTCCAATCAGACGTTGCACCGGCTCGGCGAATTGGTAGGAGACGCCGAAATTTCCCTCGGCGGCGTGGCCGAGGAAGCGCGCGAACTGCACCACGAAGGGATCGTCAAGCCCGAGATCGTGGCGGAGCTTTGCTCGGTCCTCGATGCTGGTGTCCTGGCCGACCAGGCTGTTGACGGGGTCGCCCACGAAGCGAAACATAGCGAAGGCGATAAAACCCACCGCCAGCATGACGGCGACGGATTGCGCCAGCCGGCGGACGACAAAGGCAAGCATGCGAACAGCCTCAAACCCTCCCGCAGTCGCGGGAGGATAGGCACGCTCGCTCGAGTGTCAATCTTTGGGGGTTTCCGACGCCTGCCGCGGCACAGCGCTGCTTTCCGCTGGGGTCTCGGCCTTCGCTTCGTTGCGGAGTCGCAGCATGAGCGCGCGGCGATACTCGCCGTCGATGATCAGGCGATCGAGATCAATAGGGTCGAGCCCATCCTCAGGATCGACCGGGGGCAAGCGTGTCATGCGGCTCCCCTCTATGTGCACGCAGAGGTTGCGAAGATGCAACGGCTCGCTGCGATCCGCCATCGCCAATGCCGGGCTTCCGCGCGGTTACCGGGAAAACCCTGTTGATAAGTTCGGGAGTAGAAGCGGTATCAGTTGCGCAGCCGTTTGCGGTCGCTGAGATTTTTCCTTGCCGCTGCGACCCAGCGCCGCACCTCGAGGCCGGTCTGACGCAGTTGCCAAAAAGGCATAGCGATTTGACTCGTCGGGTACCGAGGGATGATAGTAATGTCAATGCTTTCCGCGCCAGCGCGATCCCGCAAACTCAGTGAGGAGCCGTCATGATTCGAGGCAATTCGGCTGCGAGCCGCGACATCGCAACGCTGCTGCATCCTTATACGCATCTGAAGAAACACGAGAGCGAAGGACCGCTCATACTGACCGAGGGTAAGGGGATCTACGTCACCGACGAGAACGGCAAGCAGTACATCGAGGGACTGGCGGGCCTCTGGTGCACGTCGCTCGGCTACGGCGAGGAGCGGTTGGTCGAAGCTGCCGCGAAACAGATGCGCAAGCTCTCCTTTTCGCACCTGTTCAATCACAAATCTCACGACATCAGCATCGAGCTTGCCGAGCGTCTGCTCGCGCTCATGCCGGTCAAGATGTCGAAGGTGTTCTTCAATAACTCCGGCTCCGAGGCCAACGACTCCGCGGTGAAGCTGGTGTGGTACTACAACAATGCCCGCGGCAAACATCGCAAGAAGAAGATCATCGCGCGCATGAAGGGCTATCACGGTGTCACCGTGGCCGCCGCGAGCCTGACGGGCCTGCCGAACAATCACCGGGATTGGGACCTGCCGATCGCCAATATTCGCCACGCGGATTGCCCGCATCACTATCGCTTCGGCAAACCCGGCGAAACCGAGGAGCAGTTCGCGTCGCGGCTTGCCGAGAGCCTCGAAGCGCAGATCCTGCGCGAAGACCCGGAAACCGTCGCGGCCTTTATCGCCGAGCCGGTGATGGGCGCCGGCGGCGTGCTGGTACCGCCCAAGACTTATTTCGAGAAGATCCAGGTCGTATTGAAGAAATACGACGTGCTGCTCATCGCCGATGAGGTGATCTGCGGGTTTGGCCGCACCGGCCGCATGTTCGGAAGCGAGACCTTCGGGCTCAAGCCCGACATCATGACCATGGCAAAGGCGCTTTCTTCCGCCTATCTGCCAATCTCGGCGACGGTCATCTCCGAGGAGATCTATCAAGCGTGCGTGCGCGAGAGCGAGAAGATCGGCGTGTTCGCGCATGGCTACACCTATTCGGGCCATCCCGTCTCCTGCGCCGTCGCCAACGAGACGCTCAAGATTTACGAGGAGCGCGACATCGTGGGCCACGTCCAGAAGGTGTCGCCGCGCTTCCAGGAGGGACTACGGCGCTGCGCCCAGAATCCGTTGGTGGGCGAGGTCCGGGGCGTAGGCTTGGTGGGCGCCCTTGAATTGGTGAAGGACCGCGCCTCCAAGGCGCCGTTCGATCCCGCCGAAGGCGTCGGTGCCATGGTGGCGGCGCGCGCCCAGGAGTTGGGGCTGATCGTGCGTGCCATGGGCGATTCAGTTGCGCTCTGCCCGCCGCTCATCATCACGGAACCCGAGATCGACGAGCTGCTGAAGCGCTATAGCCGCGCGCTGGACGACACGGCGGCGAAGCTCGGACGCACCAGCTTGGCCTCGGTCGCCTAGCCGCCGTATCGCAGAGACCGAAGCGTCGGTCGAGGCGATGGACTTCGACGCGTTCTTCCAGAGGCGCATCGACGCGCTCAAAGCCGAAGGGCGTTACCGCGTGTTCGCCGAGTTGGAGCGGCATGCGGGCGCCTTTCCGCGCGCCTCCCACCGCGAATGCGCGGACGACATCACGGTTTGGTGCTCGAACGACTATCTCGGCATGGGCCAGCATCCCGCCGTGCTCGCCGCCATGCACGGCGCGATCGACCATACGGGCGCCGGGGCCGGCGGCACGCGCAATATCTCCGGAACCAACCGACACCATGTCCTGCTGGAGCGCGAACTCGCCAATCTCCATGGCAAGGAAGCGGCGTTGCTGTTTACCTCCGGCTATGTCGCCAACGAGGCCGCGCTCTCGACGCTGGGAAGGGAACTGCCGCGCTGCCTGATCTTCTCGGACGCCGACAATCATGCATCGATGATTCAGGGCATCCGCCACAGTGGAGCCGAGAAGCGCATTTTCCGACACAGCGATCCCGTCGACCTCGAGCGCCAGCTTGATGCAGCCGATCCAGAGCGGCCGAAGCTGGTCTGCTTTGAAAGCGTCTATTCCATGGACGGCGACATCGCGCCGATCGCCGAGCTGCTGGACGTGGCCGAACGCCACGGAGCGCTGTGCTATCTGGACGAGGTGCACGCGGTCGGTCTCTATGGCGCGCGCGGCGCAGGCATCGCCGAACGCGAGGGCGCGATGGCTCGCGTTCATCTTATCCAGGGAACGCTCGCCAAGGCCTTTGGTCTGGTGGGCGGCTATGTCGCGACCTCGGCGGCGCTGGCGGATTTCCTGCGCAGTTGCGCGCCCGGATTCATCTTCACGACGGCGTTGCCGCCAGTGATTGCAGCAGGCGCGCTTGCAAGCATTCGTCACGTCAAGCAGGCAGCCGACCTCCGCGCACGCCACCAGGAGCGCGCCGCGACCTTGAAGCGGCGCCTCGCCGCGGCTGGATTGCCCGTGATGCGGTCGGAAAGTCACATTGTGCCGGTGCTGGTGGGCGATCCTCGGCTCTGCAAGGAAGCCTGCGACGAGTTACTGCTGCGGCACCGGATCTATGTGCAGCCCATCAACTACCCGACCGTGCCGCGCGACACCGAGCGCCTGCGCCTCACGCCGACGCCGCTGCACAGCGATGCCGACATGGATCACCTGATCGAAGCGCTGCGGGACGTCTGGTCGCGTCTGCTGCCGCGGCAGGTGGCTTAAGCGCGCGTATCCTCAAAAAAGATGCTGTCCGCCCGTCACGAAGACCTCGGTGCCCGTGACGTAGGATGAGGCGTCGCTGCACAGATAATAAATCGTCGAGGCCACGTCGGCGGGCGTGCCGAGGCGATTGAGCGGAATTCTCGGGATCAGCGTCTCGGTCCCGGGCGACAGCATTTGGGTCTCGATCTCGCCGGGTGCCACGGCATTGACCCGCACGCCCAGCTGCGCCATTTCCGCCGCCAGCTCGCGAGTGAGCGCCGAGAGGGCTGCCTTCGAGATCGAATACGCCGCACCCGCGAAGGGATGTACCAGATGCCCCGCGATCGATGTCACGTTGATGATCGAGCCCTTGCCGCGCGCGAGCGGTTGCGCCAAACCTCGCGCCAGCATCAGCGGCGTGAAGAAGTTGAGCTGAAACACTTCATGCCAAGCGGCCATGTCGGTGTTGAGGCAACCCAACCGTTCGCCGCGCGGAGATTTGGGCGAGACGCCGGCGTTGTTGACGAGCGCGTGCAGGGGCGCGCCGTCGAGCAGATCTCCCACCTGCGCGAGAAAGCCGTCGATGCTCGCGGGATCGGCCAAATTCGCGGTCACGTGATGGGTCCAATTGGGATCGCGCCCGCACTCCGGCGGGACTTCATCGCGCGAGGACGTGATGATGCGCCAACTCGCCTCGCTGAAACGCCGCACGGTCGCGTGGCCGATGCCGCGGCTCGCGCCGGTGAGCAGCAATGTCCGCCGTTCCTCAATCATGCCTTTACCTTGGCCTCCCGCCGAGGAAACTCCTGATGTGGCTCGTCGAGGCCGGCGGGATCCTGGTGAATGATCACTTCGGCGCGGGGAAACGCAGCCATGATCTCAGCTTCGACCTCGTCGGAAATGCGATGCGCTTCGGCAAGCGTCAGATTGCCGTCCATTTCGAGATGCACCTGGATAAAGGCCATCGGCCCCGAGGCGCGCGTGCGCAGATCGTGCACGGCGCGGATCGCGGGATGTTTCAGCGCCAGCGAGCGTATGCGCGCGCGATCGGCATCGGGAAGCTCGTGGTCCATGAGTTGGACCAGCGCCTTCTGTGCAACCTGCCAGGCGCCGTAGAGAATCCAGATGCCGATCGCCATGCCGAACAGAGGATCCGCATAGGGCCAATTCAAATTGGCCGAGATCATCAGCGAAAGGATGACGCTCAGATTGAGAATGAGGTCCGATCGATAGTGCAGCTCGTCCGCACTTACAACAAGCGATCCGGTGCGGCTGATCACGAAGCGCTGGTAGAGCACCAGGGCCAAGGTCAGCCCGATCGCACCCATCATCACGACAATGCCGACGAGTGAGTTCGAAATAGGTTGCGGTTCGGCCAGATGATGGATCGCCTCGATGAAGAGGAACACCGCCGATCCGCCGATAAACGCCGCTTGACCCAAACCGGCCAACGGCTCCGCCTTGCCATGACCAAAGCGATGCTCGCGGTCCGCCGGTGATACCGCATGACGCACAGCAATGAAATTCAACACCGAGGCGGCGGCGTCGAGCAGGGAATCGAGGAGGCTCGACAGGAGGCTTACCGAGTCCGTCGCGATCCAAGCCACCAACTTGGCTGTGATCATGATCATTGCGACCGCGACGGCAAATCCGGTCGCGCGCTGCATCAGCCGCGCCGCCTGCTCCCGATCGATTGCCGTCGTCTCGGTCACGGATAGAGTCGCTCCCTTCGCCAACCGGACCCGTCGCGGCAATAAACAATCCGGTCATGCAGACGATGCGGCCGATCTTGCCAAAATTCGATGCAGGCAGGAACGATGCGAAACCCGGACCAGTGCTCGGGTCGAGGAACATCCACGCCTCGGTAGCGTTGCGCCACCTCGTCGACGCGGCGCTCGAGCACGGCGCGGCTCTCGAGCGGTTGCGACTGGTCCGACGCCCAGGCACCCAACTGGCTATCGCGGGAGCGGGTCGCGAAGTAGGCATCAGCCTCCGCGTCGCTCACGCGTTCGCTCGCGCCTTCGATGCGGACTTGACGCAACAGCGATTTCCAGTGGAAGCAGAGCGCTGCCCGGGGATTGGCGAACAGCTCCTCTCCTTTTCGGCTGGTGAAGTTCGTGTAAAAGACAAAGCCATGGGCGTCGACGCCCTTCAGCAGCACCATTCGGGCCGCAGGGCGGCCGTCGGCGGTCGCGGTCGCCAGCGTCATCGCGTTGGCATCGCGCGGTTCTCTTTCCCGCGCGTCGGCATACCAACGCTCGAACTCCTCGAATGGCTCCTCGTATCGGATCAGGTCTACCAAGCCGTTATCTCCTTAAACCATCCTACCAGCATGAGCCCGGTGCCCGGCAGGAGCCAAGCGCCAGGGAACAGCTACCCCATTGAATCGGCTCCCGCCATGAACATATGCTTGTGGGCCGTATTCGGCACTGATTCGTCCAGGGGATAGAGAACGCGTGGATGCTTTGCGAGAACCTGGCGTAGGTATTACCTGCGCAGTGAGTTTAGGACCGTTACCGTGCCCGATTTAAGATTGCTGGCGGTCGCATTGGCGACGGCGACGGTGCTGGCACCGGCAGCGGCAATGGCCCAATACTGGGGTCCTTACGGCTATACCCCCTATCCACCCTCGCCTTACCCCTATCCCTATACTTATCCACCGGGTCCCCCTTCGCCGATGCCGCCGCCAGCGTCCATGCCGGGGCCTCCCCCGGTAACCACCGCGCAGCAGCCCCAGTTTTGGTACCGCTGCGATGATCCCCAGGGCTACTACCCCCATGTCACGTCTTGTCCGGGCGGCTGGCATGAGGAACAGGTGCCGGCCGCGACGACCGTCACGCCGGCCACACCGCCCCGGTCTCGATGATTCACGTGGAGGTTTCTTAATGACCAGCCTTCGATTGAAAGCGGCAGCCTGCCTTTCCCTTGCGCTGTTGGCCGGTTGCGCCACCCCCGCCACGGCGCCGACGGTTTACATGGTACCACCCCCCAATAAGCCACCCGAGGTGTTTGCTCAGGATCAGGCCGTCTGCGGCAACTACGCGCACCAAATGAGCGCGCAGGCAGCACAACAGATCAACAATCAGCAGTTCGGCAGCGCAGTGGTCGGCACTGTTCTGGGCGCCGGGCTCGGCGCTGCGATCGGCGGCGGGCGCGGCGCGGCGATCGGCGCTGCAAGCGGTGCCACCGCCGGAACGCTTTATGGCGCCTCAACGACTGCTTATGGCCAGCTCAGCGTTCAGCAGCAATACGACTACGCATACAGCCAGTGCATGTACTCCCGTGGAAACCAAGTTCCAGGCTTCACGCCAAACGTTTACCAATTGCCGCCACCACCGCCGGCGTGAGGAACCGCTCATCTCTGTTGATCCGCACGGTCGAGATGACGGGGTGGCGGCCATGTCGCCGCCCCGTCGCGCTTAAATTCGGCCGCTTCCAACGGACGAGCCCCGCATGAAAGACCCCTACACCGTCCTTGGCGTTTCGCGAACCGCCTCCGCGGAGGAGCTCAAGAAAGTCTACCGCCGGCTCGCCAAAAAGCTGCATCCCGACCTCAACCCCGGGAACAAGGCGACCGAAGCGCAATTCAAGGAGGTGACCGCTGCCTACGAGCTGTTGTCCGATCCCGAGAAGCGGACGCGGTTTGATCGCGGCGAAATCGATGCCAGCGGCGCTGAACGAGCGCCGCACGGCTATACCTACCGCGGCCCGGGGGGCGAATCGCAGGGTGCACCCGAAGGATTTTCCGTGGACGACATTCTCTCGGAAATCCTGGGTCGAGGGTTGCGCGGTGGCGGCTTCCGCGGAGGCAACTTCCGACAGCGCGGCTCCGATACGCAACTTCGCTTGCGCGTCCCGTTTCTCGACGCGGCGCTCGGCACCAAGCAGCGGGTGACCATGCCTGAGGGCCGGACCCTCGACCTCGCCATTCCCGCCGGCGTGGAGAGCGGACAGACCTTGCGGCTCAAGGGACAAGGCGAGCCCGGGATCGGTAGCGGCGGCGCCGGCGACGCCTATATCGAGATCGAGGTCGAGCCGCACCAGACCTTTCAGCGCAAGGGCCGCGACATCCATATCGAATTGCCGGTAAGTCTCGGGGAAGCCGTGCTGGGTGCCAAAATCGAGGTTCCGACCATCCACGGCCCCGTTACCGTCAAAGTTCCCCGCGGCTCGAATACCGGATCTATTCTGCGCCTTAGGGGCAAAGGCATCCCAGCCGCGCAAGGCAATGCCGTCGGCGATCAATACGTCAAGCTGCGAGTGGTCCTGCCCGACCCGCCCGATGCGGAACTCACAGAATTCATCGAGCGTTGGGCACCGAAGCACACTTACAATACGCGCAGCAGGATGGGGGCAAACTGAGGAGCCGGTTCGGTAATAAGAAGTGGAGGAGAGCCAATGAAATCTGTCCTATGGAAAATTCCGAAGCCGCCAAAAGCGCCAAAGGCCTACGTTCAGATATACTTGAGGCGGGGCGGCAAGCTGACGCCTACGCTTGTCACAATTCCGAAAACTCGAAAGCCGCGGCACCCGGCCGACCCCCAAAGGCCCTAGAACTTGGGCGCAGGTTGTTAGGGTAAGTTGCGCTGGGCTGTGTGCCGCAAGCAGCGACCTGGCGGGGATTTCGAACTGAGGCAGCGTCGTCTCCGTCCCGCGTAGATTTTGCTTGCCCGCACTTTCGTGTAGGATGCGGCAGCGCTGAGATCGCGTGTGACTTCAGGGAGTTGCGAGCATGGCCCAGGCGGACCCCATAATGGCCGGCAAGCGCGGGCTAGTCATGGGAGTCGCGAACGACCGGTCGCTCGCCTGGGGCATTGCCAAGGCAGTAGCTGAACACGGCGCCGAGCTCGCGTTTACTTATCAAGGCGAGGCGCTGGAAAAGCGCGTGCGTCCGCTGGCGGAAAGCCTCAACAGCCGGTTCGTGGTTGACTGCGACGTCACCAACGAGGCCAGCGTCGACGCGGCGTTCGCGGCTGTGGGCGAGAGGTGGGGTCGTCTCGATTTTGCCGTGCACGCGATCGCCTTTTCCGACAAGGAGGAACTAAAGGGCAAGTACCTCGATACCACGCGCGCGAACTTTCTGCGGACACTCGATATCTCCTGCTATTCCTTCACCGAGGTGTGTCGGCGCGCGGCACCGCTGATGAGCGCAGGCGGCAGCTTGCTGACACTCACCTATTACGGCGCCGAGCGCGTCATGCCGCATTACAATGTCATGGGCGTTGCGAAGGCTGCGCTCGAAGCAAGCGTGCGTTATCTGGCGGTCGATCTCGGCGGGCAGAACGTTCGTGTCAACGCGCTCTCCGCCGGACCGATCAGGACCCTCGCGGCGTCCGGCATCGGCGACTTCCGCTACATCCTCAAATGGAACCAATACAACTCGCCGCTCAAACGCAACGTGACCATCGAAGACGTAGGCGGCGCCGGACTCTATTTGCTGAGCGAGCTTTCCGCGGGAGTGACCGGCGAGGTGCACCACGTTGATTGCGGCTATCACGTGGTGGGTATGAAGGCCGTGGACGCGCCCGATATCTCGACGGTCTAGGTCACCGACTCATAAAGCGCATCCAGATTCGGACCGCGGCGAGTTTGATGAGGGCGAGGTAGTTTGCGTCGTGTTTTTCGAAGCGTGTAGCGATAGCCCTGTAATGCTTGAGCTTGTTGAAGAAGCGCTCGACGAGG
>DATIYT010000042.1:0-2851 GCA_035517495.1 Allostellaceae bacterium
CGACGGCATGACCGCCGACTATTACCCCTTCCCGCACGAGATCCTGGGCCGCGCCGCCACCCGCATCATCAACGAAGTCCGCGGCATCAACCGCGTCGTCTACGACGTGACCTCGAAGCCGCCGGGGACGATCGAGTGGGAATGAGGGAGAGCATACAGACGGCGGCTACCGGCGGCATTGGAATGCGTCAGCGTAATCTTTGCTCGCGATAGATGTCGATGCCACTAAATGGCCGCGACCCCTCGATTCCGCCGAAGCAAAGATAAAAGATAGGAGAGGACGAGCGCTTGAAGGTCTCAGGAGGAATTCCATCTGACCCCAATCGCCTAATACTTGGCTCCTTTAAATCAACCCACGCGATGGGCCGCGAGGGATGATGACGTTCGCTTTTTTTCGCCGCCACAGATTTTCTGGCACCCCAACAACGGCGGCTGTGGAGGCAATAGCATTGCCACCGACGCAATCACCTTGGCGCGCTTGCTCGACGGACTTGAAATCTGCGCCAAAGAAGAGGGGCCCGGCTCGACGTTGACCGTCCGGGCCCAGTACGCCGCGCCGTCATGCAGCCCTTCCATGTGCCAGGGCACGCACATCGGCGGTCGTCAGAGCCTTGCCGCCGATGCCCCAGTCGCCACTGTCTACCTCCTCGACCACGCACCAAGTAACGCCGCGCATGTTCTCGCCTTCGATCGACACCATCGCATCGGTCAACTTGCTGATGATCTGGCCCTTCTGCTCCTTGCTGAAGACGTCTTTGATGACGCGAACCTGAATTAGTGGCATTGGACTTCTCCTGTCGGCTGAGGGGCTGCTGTCCGGTGCCGCGGCGAGACCGAAAGTATCTGTTCCATCTCTCCGCTTGACACGGACATCATCGTGCCAAACACTTACCGGAACAGTAATAGACAATTTTGATGTCACTTGACATGACTGTACTGGTCCGGCGACCGGGCCAATTTCCGCGAGGCCGGGAATGCTATCCGTCAGCGTGAGCCAGAATAGCGGTCTGCCCCTTAGCGATCAGATCGTCGCCGGGATCAAGCGGCAGATCGACGATCGCCATCTTCGGCCCGGAACCAAGCTGCCATCGATCCGCAACTTTGCCGGGACCTACGGCGTGAGCCGCTTCACGGTCGTCGAGGCCTACGATCGACTGGTTGCGATGGGCTATCTTCAGGCACGCCGCGGAGCCGGCTTCTACGCGGTGGCCGCGCCCTCGCGGGGGGAGGTCGCGCATCCCGCGCCGTCTGATAACCACAAGCGCAACGAACAGCTGGTCTGGCTTATCCGCCGGCTGCTGGAGGCTGAGGAGAACACTCTGCTGATGGGCGGCCCGTGGCTGCCAAACTCATGGCTCGATGACGCCGGCATCCGCCAGAGCCTGAACGTGCTTGCGCGCAAGAACGGGGCCTACCTGCTCGAATACGGACACCCGTTCGGCTACCTGCCGCTACGCGAGCAAATCGCGCTGATGTTGGGCGGTCTCGGCATCAACGCGCATTCCGGCCAGATCCTTCTGACGCAGGGCACCAGCCAAGCGCTCGAGCTCGTCATCCGCTATCTTCTTAAGCCTGGCGACGCGGCGCTGGTCGACGATCCCGGCTATTACAACATGTTCGGCAATCTGCGCCTGCACGGCGTCGAGATGCTGGCGGTGCCGCGCAACCCCGATGGACCGGACATCGCCATTCTCGAAAAGCTGGCCGCAGCACACCGGCCGAAGGTCTATTTCACCCAATCGGTGATGCACAACCCGACCGGAACCGACATGAGCCCGCATGTGGCCTTCAAGGTCTTGCAGGCCGCCGAGCGCCACAGTTTCATCGTCGTCGAGGATGATATCTTCTGCGATCTGCAGGTGAAGACCACCCCTCGGCTCGCAACCCTCGACCAGTTCAGCCGCGTGATTTATGCGCGTAGCTTTTCGAAGACGCTGTCGGGGAGCCTGCGCGTTGGGTTCATCGCCTGCGCGCAGAACATTGCCAACGATCTTGCCGACATCAAGATGCTGACCAGCATCACCACATCGCAATTCACCGAGAGGCTGGTCTATCTGATGCTGGTGGACGGGCACTATCGCAAATACTTGTCACGTCTGCTCGAGCGGCTCGGTGAGGCGCGCCTCAATGTCGTGCGCTCCTTCGAAAGGATGGGGCTGGAACTGTTCACAGTGCCGACGGACGGCATGTTCGTGTGGGCACGCCTCCCGCACGTCGAGGACTCCCTCGCGATGGCCGAAGCTTCGCGGCAGGACGGCATCATGCTGGCCCCGGGCGCGGTCTTTCGACCGCATCTGGAGCGCTCGCCGTGGATGAGGTTCAACGTCACCGCCTGTGACGATCCACGCGCGCTGCGCTGGCTGCAGCGGCAGGCCTCCGGCAAGGCGGCATGATTTTCCTTTCGCGGAGAGATGCCGCAATTGCACGCATTGTGCTGGCGGTGATGGTGACGGTATTTTTCATCCAGGGCTGAGAACGGCAGGAAAGCAGCCGACAGCAAAAAATCGGCCGGTTGACGCCGATAGTCTCTGGAACCGAGCAAATCGCGAATCGTCAAAATTCTCTTTTGAATTCAAGAGCGCTAATTTCTGACGGATCGGAGCATCGGTTCTTTCCGGCGAGCAGAAAAATTTGCGCCGAAAAATCGACGCATTACGAAGCCTTGAGACCATCGAGTGAGAGTGAGTACCGGATATTCTGGAGGCGTGCTGCAGCCACGAGGGATGGGATGACCATGCTTTTCCGGAACGAGCTGCACGAGGAATTCGGCGCCTGGCCACTGGCCTACATACCCTATGGCGGTGCCGATTTCGGCGAGGTTCGTGCCGTGGCGGAGGCGATCGGGGATGGC
>DATIYT010000043.1:0-94360 GCA_035517495.1 Allostellaceae bacterium
GATGAAGGATTGCTCCTAATCGGGCGTGTCTCAGACGCTCAGAGTGGTTGGTTAGGTTCAGAGCGTCCTCTTATCCGGAGCTACCGGTACTAACCAGGACCACCTAACGATACCGAGCCACCGACCTGTTCTACCGGCGACTTTACAGCCGCGAGTCACTCAGCGTGTACAGCGTCCGCGACCCTCACGAGATCGCAGTTAGCCGCATAGAGACCAAGTCCAGGTTTGGAGTGATTATTGAGGTGTCGTCCCCTTTCTGGCCAATCACTACTCTGGCCATCTCCATGACGAGTGGAGCCGTTGGGCTCTCGCCCTTTGCCGATCCTTTGAGTCCCTCGGGACCTGCCAGTCTCGGTCGGCTTGAGCGTAGCGCGGTCCACGTGATCAGCAACTCGAAAATCCAGCGAGACGAAAGAAAGTGGTGGATAACTTGTCTCCGTGGAAGCCGACCATCGAACTCACCCAAAATCGCGCGGCTCCTTTGCGGTTGGTGACTGGTGCGCGGCACGTCGCTCGCTTCGCTGTCGTGCCTCGAGGTGCTTCCGGTTAGAGCGTATCCACAACGGTCACCGCAGCCGCATTATTGAGGCAAGGTCGGCGAGCTGCTGCTGAGTTTGGTCGAATAACAATCGCGGTTCGCGGCTAAACGAATTGCTCACTCGCAGCACCTATTTTCCGACCGAATTTTGCATCACCTCGGCGTTGCTTAGGGACGCAAGGGCGGAATGCTGAAGCCTGTGGGTGGTTGTCCGGATTTGCGCAGTTCGTGCATTTTCGGACTCAAGCCCGAGTGATCACCAACTTGCGAGACGTGCCACAAGCGGTAATTCGAGCGCTTCGCCGAAGGGAGCTTGCTTTTGCTTTGCTCGGTCTGAAGGCTTGACCGCGTTGCGCTCGCAGTGGAACTCTCGGCGAGACGGGTCGAGACCTTCGGCCTGACACGGATCGCATCGCTCCTCGGAGAACCACTATGGCGCGGGATTTCACAAAAGAAGACAGCAACAAATCGCTCGTTCGGGCGAGCTTCGATCGTTGGAAAAGTGGATCGGGTGGTCCGTTTGAGCTTCTGGCCGCTGATGTGGAATGGACCATTGTTGGCTCATCCCCCTTGGCCAAGACTTATAAAAGCAAGAAGGAGTTCGTTGACGAGGTGATTGATCCGTTTAATGCTCGCATGTCTAAACCACTCGTTCCCACTATCCGCGGCATCTACGCTGATGGCGATATGGTCATCACTTTGTTCGATGCTGAAGCGACGGTGAGTGACGGCAAACCCTACCGCAATACGTACACGTGGTACTTTCAAATGAGGGACACAAAAGTCATCAAAGCAATCGCGTTCTTCGACAACAGGCATTTCGACGAATTCTGGAACCGCGTGTCTCCGAAACCTTGAAAGAGTGGATTGGCTCTTTTGCTATTGGCAGTCGTTAACATCCGTAATGCCTCGAACCTCACGCTCACGATGGTCCGCCAGCACCGCCGAGCCGACTAGCCCAACGGGCTTCTGCTCGGGGTCGCGAACTGCCCTCGGCGTGATATCCGGATAGAGTCCGCTCTTCCCCTCTGCCGGTGACGGTGTTGGCCGCTCCATCGTCTGGCGTGCGCAGGTGCCGCTCACGATAGGCCGCGAGCGCGGCTCGGTACGCGGGCTGATTCGGATTTACCAGCTTGCCTCTACGGCGGACAGTGACGGGCGGCTTCGGAAGCTAGTCGTCTTTCCGCAATAACTTCTTCGCCAGGAAGATCGTCAGTGCTGCGATCATGACGGCCACCGCAATCCCTAGCTGGAGCAGGTCAAGGTCTCCAGCTCGCGCCACCGCCTCTCGCAGAAAAAGGATCGCAAGCACCGCGACCACCACGCTCAACAGGTGCTCCTTGAGGTCCTCGAGATCGTGGATCTCGAGCCACCGCGGCAAGGGCACGGTATCGTCGATGAATAGCACGTAAAGACCCAAGCTAATAATGTACGCGACGATGGCGATCAGGAACACGTCGAGGGCTTCGACCAGCCCTACGGCAAGGACCTTAGCCGCCTTCGGCGAGATCGCGGACCCCTCCCGAATGACGTCGAACACGGCCTCGGCAACGACGATAGCCTCATAGACAATCAGCGCGACCGAAGCGACGAACGTGCCGACAACGGCGATGAATATGATGTACCGGCTGGAGGCCATTACGAGGCGCAACATCAATCGGGGCCTCCTTCTGCAAAGGCACTCGTTAGAGCGCCCAGCGAGAGAATGCTGCCCCCCAACTCGGTGTGCAACCTGAAATCTAATATTTGCGGGTCTGTTAGCACGCAGGACGAAAGTAGCGACCCGGCCCGCCCGTTTGGTCTTCAATGACCGCATGCGGTTCAAGTACACCATCTCCGACCTAGCGCCCGATCGTTTATGCCGGGATCGCCTGCTCGCGCGGTCGGCAGGGAGCGTATCGGCGCGAGACGCTGACTGCGCGCTTCGGTGACGAGATGGCGCTGCCCGACGTGCTGATCGCGCTTACGGCCTGCGCGCGGCGGCGTGACTTCTCGCACCCCTGCGGCGCGGTCTATGTTAACCCGCCGGGCGCGGCATCCTGATGCCCGACGACGCCGACCAGCCCACGCCCGAAGAGATCGCCGACATCGCCGCGGTGGTGGCGCGGCTGGCCCGCGGGCGCTGCGAGTGGTTCGACGCGGATGCGGCAGCAGACCGATTGCGGAGGCTGCATGCAGCAATGTTGGTCGGGCAATGAAGCGTTCCAATTTGCAGTTAGCTTCTCAAACCCATCAGCGCTCCAGTCTTCGCTGCCGACACCATGATGGACAAAGAAAAGACCATCGGCGTCGTATTTAGCCTTCGCTGCTCGCAACCGCGGATAATTTGAGCCCCAATAAGCGCGCTGCCACTCCTTCTCGAAATAGTCGCTTTCAGAAAGGTAAGCGCCGGGGGGGAGGTCCAGTTTGCGTAACTCGTCCATCGCATTCCTGACCGAAGCACCATCGTTGCGCGCCTCGGCCAAATTGGGCTCGTGACCTGGAATGCCGGGATAGGCGGGAGGTCCGAAAGCGCCGATTATTGCGAGTGCGAAGGCGTCCAGGACCGTCGGGTTGGTCGCGGTGTCGCGCGACGCCGTGATAGCTTCGGGCGGTGCGCCGGCGAGGCCCTTGTTGAATTGCAGCACCGTCGTCCAATGCCGGCTTGCGGCGAATAGAGCATCGGCGAGACGGCTCTGTTGAGCAGGTTCAAGCAATGAGGAGGGCAGCCACGTCGATATGTAGCCGTGCCAAAAGGCGCCGATCTGGTCGTGGTCGCCATTCCACGAGAAATCGTCTGGTGCCGCCCCCGGCCTCGGATCGCTAATGATCGCACCAGGCGCATGCACCTTTAAATATTCCGCGTCCCAAAAATTGCGTGCCGGCGCGGCGATAATAAGCGGCGTACCGGAGAGCCGGTAATCCTGTGGCGACGCCCTAACCCAGTCGAAGAAGGGCTGCCACACCGCTTGCGCCGCTGCCCTGTCGAGGCCGCGCGAAACGAGCGAAAACGACAGCGTATCGTCGCGCCGAAGCCAGATACTTTCGCCCCAATGCGGGTTAAATAGCTTCTCGGCATAGAACTGGACAAAGGCCAGGATCAGGTCGCGGTACGCTTCGCCCGACATGGCTTTCACAGAAAAGAACACTCCGCCTGCCCAATCCGCCAAGTCATGCGTCTTAAGGGTCAGTCGGGTGACGACGCCGAAGCTGCCTCCGCCCCCGCCCTTGAGCGCCCAGAACAACTCTGGCTCGCTGCACGCATTGGCGATCCGCACCTTCCCATCGGCAGTCACCACCTCCGCCTCCAGAAGCGAGGCGGCTGCCGTCCCATAGTTCTTCGAGAAACTGCCAAACCCGCCACTCTGGATGAGGCCCGCAACCCCGACCGTGGTGCAACCGCCGCCTTGCACGTAGCGACCAGCCTTCGTCGTTACCGCGTCGTAGACATGCAGCCAGATTGCCCCAGCGCCGATCGACACCGCCGCCTGTGGCGGCGTCGTGCAACCTTGCGGGACAAATTGGTCGTGCAGCGAGATGTCGCTGATCGCGCGCGTCCAGATCAGCAGGGAGTCCGGCGCATTGGACGTGCCGAGATAGGAGTGCCCGCCGCCTTTGATGACCAGTCGCAGATTGTGGTCGCGAGCGAAATTGACCGCAGCGACGACGTCCTCGGTTTTCTTGGCAGCGACCGCGTAAATGCTTGGCGCAAACATCCAGGCGTCGACCCAGCCGGTGCTCTGCGTCGCGCCCGGTTGGTCACCAATAAAGAACGGGTTGCGTAACGCCTTCATGACATCGCGACAAGCGTCGCTCTCAGGGCCGTCGCGACAAACGGTAAGGGGTGATTCTACCCTCATGAGACGGCCGTCGATCTTTTGATTGAGCGCTTCCCATTGGGCGGGACTGGGCCAAAGTGGATCGCCTGGCCGAAAGCGGCGCTTAGATTTGGCCACGGGGTCCGCGGCAGCAATCGCTGGCGCAGGGCCATGCGATAGCGTCCCTCCGAAGAGGGAGATCGCTACGCTCTGCTTAAGGAGAGTTCTCCGGTTCATTCTGCACGCGTCTCCGTATTGCGCAAAATGCACAGTAGGTCATGTGCTCCACCAATGTGCCTCCGAATTGAAGGCGCGCCTTGTCGGCGTATCCAGGGCGCGCTTGTCCAGTTTTGCTACCAGTCTGCTACCAGGGTCGATATTTAAGGACAGCATCCGCTAGCAATGTGCTCGTAACTCTTTGATTTATTGGTGAGCCCGCCGGGACTCGAACCCGGGACCTACTGATTAAAAGTCAGTTGCTCTACCACCTGAGCTACGGGCTCGCGCGGCGCTTGATCGCGGGGAGGCGCAAGGGGAGCGGGACAATAGTCGGAACGCGACGCGGGGGTCAAATCCCGGCGCTGTTGCCGCGGCGGAAGCGGAGCGATATGGTCGGCACACCCGGCATCGGTGCCGGGGCTTGCCCGGAGGGGATCCGATGTTCAAGGGCTCCATTGTCGCGCTGATCACGCCGTTCCGAAATGGCTCGCTCGACGAGAAGGGGTTCCAGGCCTTTGTCGATTGGCAGATCGCACAAGGCACCAAGGCGCTGGTGCCCTGCGGCACCACCGGTGAATCGCCAACCCTGAGCCATGACGAGCACAAGCGGGTGGTGGAGCTTTGCATCGAGGTGGCGAAGGGGCGCCGGCCCGTGATTGCCGGCACCGGCTCCAACTCCACCGAAGAGGCGATCGACTTGACGCGCCATGCCAAAGAGGCCGGCGCCGATGCCGCGCTGATCGTCAATCCCTACTACAACCGCCCGACCCAGGAAGGGCTCTACCAGCATTTCAAGGCGATCCATGACGCGGTTGACTTGCCGATCATCATCTACAACATTCCCGGCCGCACCGCCGTGGACATGAGCGTCGCCACCATGGCGCGTCTCGCCAAGCTGCCGAATGTGGTTGGCGTCAAGGACGCAACCAATGATCTGGTGCGTCCGGCGCGCACCCGCGAGGCGATCGGCGCCAAATTCTGCATGCTGTCGGGCGAGGATCACACGGCGCTCGCGTTCCGGGTCCAGGGCGGCGACGGCTGCATATCGGTCACCGCCAACGTGGCACCGCGCGCTTGCGCCGAAATGCACGAGAACTGGGACAAGGGCGCGGTGGAGCGCGCGATGGAGACCAATCGGCGCCTGCTGCCGCTCCATGACGCGCTTTTCGCCGAGACCAGTCCCGCGCCGGTGAAATACGCGGCACACCTGCTCGGCAAGTGCACCGCCGAGGTACGGCTGCCGTTGGTCATGCCGATGCCGGAGACGCAGGAAAAGGTGCGCCAAGCGCTGCGCCACGCCGGCGTGTTGAACTGATCCGGGGGTCATGGCGCGCGAGACCGATCACTATATCGCGCAGAACCGGCGAGCGCGGCACGACTACCTGATCGAGGACACGATCGAAGCGGGGCTGGTGCTCGCGGGCACCGAGGTCAAGACATTGCGCAAGGGCGGCGTCAGCATCAACGAGGCCTTCGCGGCCGAGCGCGAAGGCGCGCTCTATCTCATGAACGCCAACATCCCCGTCTACGCGGCCTCGCGATTCAATCACGAACCGCGCCGGCCCCGGAAGCTGCTGCTGCACAGAAAGGAATTGAACCGTCTGATCGGTGCGGTGACGCGCGAGCACATGACCCTGGTGCCGCTCGGGCTCTACTTCAACAAGCGCGGTATCGCCAAGGTGGCGCTCGGCCTCGCCAAGGGAAAACGCAAGGCGGACAAGCGGCAGGCAGAGAAGGAACGCGACTGGCAGCGCGCCAAGGGCCGCATCATGCGGGCGAGGGGTTGAAGGCTAGCGCTCAATTCCGTCCCTGATCGCGCGGATCACCGCCTCGAACATTTCGACCGTCAGCACGCCCGTGTTCGTGTTGTAGCGAGAGCAGTGGTAGCTGTCGGCGAGAGCGAGATTCTGACTCAGATCGTGCCGCGCCCCATGGGCGAATTTATAAAGCGATTTGCGCCGCTCGAGCGCCGTTAGAACAGCGCCGTGGGCGATGGCACCAAGCGCAAGGATGACCTTGAGCCGCGACATTGCCTCGATCTCCTCGGCGAGATAGCTGTTGCAGGATTTGATCTCCGCGATTTCGGGCTTGTTCTCGGGCGGAACGCATCGGACCGCGTTACTGACGCGGCAATCGATCAGCGCGAAGCCGTCATCGGCACGCGCGTCGTATCGCCCCCGCGCGAAGTCGAATTTGGCAAGCGTCCTATATAGAAGATCGCCCGCGAAATCGCCGGTGAAGGGACGCCCGGTCCGATTGGCGCCTTTTAGCCCGGGCGCCAATCCGACGATCAGCAACCGTGCATCGAACGCACCGAAGGAAGGCACCGGCGCATTGTGCCAATCGCCATGCAGACGGCGCTGCGTCAGGCGGAATTCGACCAAGCGTGGGCAACGATCGCAGTCGCGGCCAGGCCCTTGGCTCACGGCTCCTCGTCGACCTGGTCCACCATGGCCGCCGCGCGATGGCTGTCATCGCGAACGCGCATCACCTGCGGCGCCAAATCCAGGAGGTCGATGAAGCGGTCGGCTTGCCGGCGCAGATCGTCGGCCACCATCGGGGGCTGCGAGCGTAGAGTCGAGACCACGCTGACGCGCACGCCTCTGCGCTGCACGGCCTCAACCAGGCGGCGGAAGTCACCGTCGCCCGAGAACAGCACCGCGTGGTCGAGGTACTGAGCCATCTCCAGCATGTCGATTGCAAGCTCGATATCCATGTTGCCCTTGATCTTGCGGCGCCCCATGGCGTCCGTGTACTCCTTCGTGGGCTTCGTCACCATGGTGTAGCCATTATAGTCGAGCCAATCCACCAGCGGCCGGAGCGGCGAATACTCCTGGTCCTCGATCACGGCGGTATAATAGAAGGCGCGGATCAGCCGTCCCTTGGAGGCGAACATTTCGAGGAGACGCTTGTAGTCGATATCGAAGCCGAGGCCGCGCGCCGCCGCGTAAAGATTTGCCCCGTCGATGAAGAGGGCGATCCGTTCTTGCTCGTAAAACATGATGCAATGCTCCCTAATGTACCGGTGCCGGTAATAACGACTTTGGCATTTGCGGTTAAGCCGCTTGGTGCGTCAAGACTGACCACGGGGATTATTGGGATTATTTAGCGATGATTTTGGTTGCACTGGGCGCGAACCTGTCCAGCCCCAAGTTTGGTGAGCCGCCCCTAAGCCTCGAAGCGGCGCTTTCGCTGTTGGAGACGGAGGAGGTGCGGGTGCTGCGGCGCTCGCGTTGGTACCGTTCGGCTCCAGTGCCGGTGTCAGACCAGCCCTGGTACGTGAATGGGGTAGCCGAGCTCGTGACCGCGCTTTCGCCCGCAGACTTGCTGGCGGCTTTGCACCGGACCGAGGCGCGCTTCGGCCGGGTGCGCGGCGAGCGCAACGCCGCGCGCGTGCTCGATCTGGATATCATCGCCTATCACGACCAGCTCAGCGAGCCCGGGGACCCGCCTCCCGAGCTGCCTCATCCGCGCATGCATGAGCGAGCCTTCGTGCTGGTGCCCTTGGCCGAGATCGTCCCCGGCTGGCGACATCCTCGATTGGGGCTAACGGTCGAGGAGATGGTTCGGGCGTTGCCTCGGGGGCAGGAAGCAACGGTGTTCAAAGGCGAAAGGTAGCCTTGCATTGATCTCGGGTTGCGAGAGCTGGGGCCCTCCCATATATTGAATAGGTAGGTGACAACTCCCGGAGTATCTGCGGCATGGCTCGCGTTACGGTAGAAGACTGCGTCCTCAAAATCCCCAATCGATTTGAGCTGGTGCTTATTGCGTCCCAGCGAGCGCGCGACGTGGCATCGGGCGCGCCGATCACTGTCGAGCGCGACAACGATAAGAATCCCGTAGTGGCGTTGCGCGAGATCGCCGACGAAACGATCCCCCTGGAGCAGGTGAAGAACTCGCTCATCAAGGGCATGCAGCGGCACGTGGAGATCGACGAGCCCGAGGAAGAAAAAGATCTCGATCTCGACACCAGGACTTGGCCGGTCGACATCGCCCCCGAAGAGGGCGAAAAGACGGACGACGAGGAAATGGTCGACGAAGACGCGGATCTCGACGAGCCATTCGTCGCCGAGGACGGTACTGCGCTACCGGAGGGCGAGCCGAGCGAGGAGCCGCCCGGGGACGAAGAGGCTCGCAAGGGCGAGCGCTGAGGTCGATGCAGGGCGGCAGCGGCAAAGTCGACCGAGACCGCCCTCGCTTATTTTTCACGACCGGTGGCAGCGCTCGGTGGGATAGCGCGCCATGATGCGGCAGTTCGAACTTGTAGAGCGCGTCAAGGCCTACGATCCGGCTGCGGACGAGGATGCGCTCAATCGTGCCTACGTGTTTTCGCTGCAGGCGCATGGCAAACAGAAACGCGCCTCGGGCGATCCCTATTTTTCGCATCCGGTGGAAGTCGCCGGCATCCTCGCGGGAATGAAGCTCGACAGCTCCTCGATCGTGACCGGGCTGCTGCACGACACGGTCGAGGACACGGTTGCTACTCTGGAGCAGATCGAGAAGGTATTTGGACCCGAGATCGCCCGGCTGGTGGACGGGGTCACCAAGCTCTCCCGCGTCGAGCTGCAATCAGGCCAGACCAAACAGGCCGAGAACTTCCGCAAGCTGGTACTGGCGATGTCGGAGGATATCCGGGTTCTCCTGGTGAAGCTCGCCGACCGCCTGCACAACATGCGCACGCTCCATTTCATCAAGGACGCAGATAAGCGCCGGCGCATCGCGCGCGAGACGATGGAGATTTACGCACCGCTCGCCGAGCGCATCGGCATGCACGAGATGAAGGATCAGCTCGAGGACTTGGCCTTCGCCGAGCTGCATCCTGAGGCCCGTGAGAGCATCATGGCGCGGCTCGCGTTCCTGCGCGAGAAGGGCGGCGACCTCGTGCCGCGGGTCATCGCCGGGCTCAAGGACGTCCTGAAGCAGCGCGGCATCGAGGCGCAGATATCCGGCCGGGAGAAGTCGCCGTACTCGATCTGGCGCAAGATGCAGCGCAAGAACGTGGCTTTCGAGCAGCTCTCCGACATCATGGCCTTCCGGGTGGTGGTCGACACCACCGAGCTCTGCTACCAGGCGCTCGGCGTGCTGCACAGCCACTATCCCGTGGTGCCTGGCCGGTTCAAGGATTACATCTCGACACCGAAGCCAAACCAATACCGCTCGCTCCACACCGGCGTCATCGGGCCCGAACGCCAGCGCGTCGAGATTCAAATCCGCACTCGCGAAATGCACGAGGTGGCGGAGCTGGGTGTCGCCGCGCATTGGAGCTACGCGCAGGGACGGCCCAAGACCGAAGGTCCGCAATACCGTTGGCTGCGCGAACTGTTGGATATTCTGGAGCACGCCTCGGGTCCGGAAGAATTCCTCGAGCATACGAAGCTCGAGATGTTCCAGGACCAGGTTTTCTGCTTTACGCCCAAGGGCGACCTCTTCGCCTTGCCGCGGGGTGCCACGCCCGTGGACCTCGCCTACGCGATTCATTCGGAGATCGGTGACACCTGCGTCGGCGCCAAGATCAACGGCCGGCTGATGCCGCTGCGCACGCAGTTGCAGAACGGCGATCAAGTGGAGATCGTGACTTCAAAGGCGCAAACGCCGTCGCCGACCTGGGAGCGATTCGTCGTCACCGGCAAGGCGCGCGCGCGCATCCGCCGCTTCATCCGCACGCAGCAGCGCCAGCAATACCTGGACCTCGGCAAGTCGATCGTACAGAAGGCGTTCCGACAAGAAGGCCACGAGCTCAATGAAAAGGTGCTGGCGGAAGTGCGGGACAAGTTCGCGGTCGAGGAGCTCGACGATCTCTACGTCGCGGTCGGCGAGGGGCTGCACACGGGCCGAGAGGTCGTGCACGCGCTCTATCCGCTGCCTTCGGACGAAAAGCGATCCAAGGTCGCTTCGCTCACCGAGGCGCGCAAGCGCGGCAGGGGCAAGGGCGTGGACACCGCGGTGCCGATCCGCGGCCTCATTCCGGGCATGGCGCTGCACTTCGCGGGCTGCTGCCATCCGCTTCCGGGGGACCGCATCGTCGGCATCGTCACGACCGGCAAGGGCGTCACCATTCATACCATCGATTGCGAGACGCTGGAGAACTACGCCGACACGCCGGAGCGGTGGCTTGACGTGGCGTGGAACAATCGCGGTGACCCCGAGCAGGCGCATATCGGGCGCATCAAGACGATCATCGGCAACGAGCCTGGGAGTCTAGGGGCGCTCACCACGATCATCGGAACGCATGGCGGCAACATCAACAATCTCAAGATTACCAACCGCTCCCAGGATTTCTTCGAAATTTTGGTGGACATCGAGGTGCACGACGTAAAGCATCTGAGCATGATCATCGCGGCGCTCCGTGCGGCGCCGCCGATCAATTCCGTGGAGCGCGCGCGGGGGTAGCGCGGGAAACAGCGAGGTAAGGTGTCATGACAAAAGTCCGCCGCAAGCTGCGCCTCGGGGTCAACATCGATCATGTCGCGACCATCCGCAACGCGCGGGGGATCAAGCACCCCGATCCCGTGCGCGCGGCCAAGCTCGCGGCGCAAGCGGGAGCCGATGGCATCACGGCGCATCTGCGCGAAGACCGTCGGCATATTTCCGACGATGACATTGCGCGCCTCACGCACGAGATCGCCTTGCCACTCAACCTGGAGATGGCGGCAACCGACGAAATGCTGGGGATCGCGCTCCGCCATCGTCCGCACGCCGCTTGCATCGTACCGGAGAAGCGCGCCGAGTTGACCACCGAGGGCGGCCTCAATGTGGTCGGCGCCGGCAACCACCTCGCGCGGTTCGTGCGCGACCTCACGCAAGCGAAAATCCGCGTCTCGCTCTTCATCGATCCGGACCCGGAGCAACTCGACGCGGCCAAGAAGCTGGGCGCCCCCGTGGTGGAGCTGCACACCGGCGCCTATTGCGAGGCCGAGGGCGAGGCGCGCCGGGGTGAGCTTGAACGGCTGGTGCGTGCTGCCGCCCGCGCCGAGGCGATCGGCCTCGAATGCCATGCGGGCCACGGCCTCAGCTACGAGACGGTGGGGCCGGTCGCGGCGATTCCGACGATTGTCGAGCTCAACATTGGCCATTTTCTGATCGGCGAGGCGATCTTCAGCGGGCTCGACAGCGCGATCAAGCGCATGCGCGCCGCCATGGATCAGGCGCGGGCCGCGGCGCTGGGCGAGCGGAGCGCGTGATCCCAGCGTGGCTCGCCCGCTGGTAGCCTTGACTTCGGGTTGCGAATGGGCTTCATCACCCGCGCCAGCGGTGAAACGCGCCGATTCGGCGCGCCGCGACGGATGTATTGATGAAAAATAAGGCCTCTGGATACAAGCAGAGCAAGGCGGCGGGCGGCATCGGCGAGACGGTGCGCACGATCATCTATGCCGTTGCCATTGCTATCGGCGTCAGAACCTTTGCCTATGAACCCTTTAACATCCCTTCGGGTTCGATGAAGCCGACCTTGCTGGTCGGCGACTATCTCTTTGTCTCGAAATTTTCATACGGCTACAGCCGCTATTCCCTGCCGTTCGGCCTGCCGCTGATCCCCGGGCGCATCTTCTATCAACCGCCGCAGCGGGGCGACGTCGTCGTGTTCAAGCAGCCGGCCAATCCGTCCGTGGACTTCATCAAACGGGTGATCGGGCTGCCGGGCGACAAGGTGCAGATCATTAAGGGGACCGTCTACATCAACGACGTTCCGGTGAAGCGTACGCGCACCGACGCCTATGTCGATTCGGAGCCGGGCACGGTGCCGACGATTCTCGAGGGCTACAACGAGACGCTGCCGAACGGCGTCACGCATGAGATCATCCTCAGGAGTCCGGATCCCGCGCGTCCGACGCGTGAAGTTTGCACCGATCCGCACGACCGCACGGGCGATCCGGAGAATACGTGCCCCTTTATCGTGCCCGCCGACCACTTCTTCATGATGGGCGACAATCGCGACAATTCGGCCGACAGCCGCGTCGAGGGTAGCGGCGTGGGCATGGTGCCGAAAGAAAATCTCGTCGGCCACGCGCAGTTCATCTTCTTTTCGATCGACAGCAGCGCGCAGTGGTGGGAATTCTGGAAGTGGCCGTTCGCGATTCGCTACGATCGGTTATTCAAAGGCATCCGATAGGATGAGTGACGGGGGTTCCGACCTCGAACCCTTGCAGGCGCGACTAGGACACCGCTTCGCGGCGCCGAATCTCCTGAGCGAGGCCTTGACCCACACCAGCGTTGCGGGCCGGCGCGGTGCCAGGCGGCGCAGCTATGAGCGGCTCGAATTCCTGGGCGACCGCGTTCTCGGGCTGGTGATCGCGGAACTGCTGTGGACGCGTTTTCCCGATGCGGCCGAAGGGGAGCTGACGCGGCGGTTTACCAGTCTGGTGCGTCGCGAGGCGCTGATAGAAGTGGCGCGCGAGATCGAACTGGGACGATACTTGATCCTGTCCAACGGAGAGGCGCAGGCCGGCACGCGAGAGAGCGCGAGCGTGCTCGCGGATTGCTGCGAGGCCGTGATAGCGACGCTCTATCTCGACGGCGGACTCGATGCGGCGCGTGCCTTCATTCACCGCCATTGGGAGAGAATGATCGAGAGCGGCGGCAGCGAGGCGCGCGATCCCAAGACCGAACTGCAGGAATGGGCGCAGGGGCGGGGTCTCGGTCTTCCAGTCTATGAAACCATCGATCAGAGCGGCCCTGCGCATCGCCGCCAATTCACGGTGTCGGTGCGCATCGAAGGGGCCGAGCCCGCAAGCGCCAGCGGCGGCTCGAAGCGCGCGGCCGAGATCGCGGCGGCGTCTGCGCTGCTGGCGCGGATCAAGGCGGCACCCGCGGCGCGCCGGGCATCATGAGCGATGCCGCGCCGAGGCGTTGCGGATATGTGGCGCTGATCGGTGCCCCCAATGTCGGCAAATCGACGCTGCTCAATACGCTCGTTGGCGCCAAAGTGTCGATCGTCTCGCCGAAGGTGCAAACGACACGGCGGCGCATCGTCGGCATCGCAATCGTGGGTGAAGCGCAGCTAATTTTCGTCGACACGCCCGGCATCTTCGAGCCAAAGCGGCGGCTTGAGCGTGCGATGGTGGCGGCGGCTTGGTCCGGGGCCGAGGATGCCGACATAGTTTTGCTGCTCGTCGATGCGACGCGACCTCGGGACGAGGCGACCCGGGCCATCGTCGCGCGCTTGAAAAACGCGCGGCGGCGCGCGGTGCTTGCCCTCAACAAGATCGACCTGGTGCCGCGACCCACGCTTCTGGAAATTGCCCAACGCTATGCGGAGGATGGCATCTTCGATCCGGTGTTCATGCTGTCGGGCTTGACAGGCGACGGGGTGGACGATTTGAAATCGTATTTGGCGCGCGCGGTACCGGCGGGACCGTGGCTCTATCCGGAAGACCAACTTTCGGATCTGCCGCAACGGCTTATCGCCGCCGAGGTGACGCGGGAGCAGATCTTCCTACAATTGCATCAGGAGCTGCCGTACAACTCGACCGTCGAAACCGAAAAATGGGAAGAACGCGACGACGGCAGCGTCAAGATCGAACAAACCATATTCGTGATGCGCCCGGGGCAGAAGGCGATCGTGCTGGGCGAGGGTGGGCGGCAAATCAAGCGCATCGGCGAGCGGGCCCGCGCCGAACTCGAGCGCATGCTCGACCGCCGTGTGCATCTCTTCCTCTTCGTGCGCGTGAAAGAGGATTGGACAGAGGACCGCGAGCGGTACGAGGCCATGGGCCTCGAATACACGAGTTGAACCGATGCACTGGAGCGAAGGCGGTATCGTGCTCGCGGTGCGGCGCCATGGCGAGAGCGCGATCGTCGCCCATGTGCTGACGCGCGAGCACGGGCGTCACGCGGGCTTGGTGCACGGTGGACAGGGTCGCAAAGGCCGCACGATTTTTCAGGTTGGCAACGCCGTGCAAGTGACGTGGCGCGCCCGGCTCGAAGATCAACTCGGCACTTACGCCGGCGAACTCGCGGAGAGCCACGCCGCGCGCGTGATCGAGGACCCGCTCCGTCTCGCCTGTCTCGCGGCGGCGGCGGCGGTGGCGGAAGCGGCGCTGCCCGAGCGCGAGCCGCACCCCAAGGCCTATGACGGGTTCGATGCCCTGCTCGACGCACTTGACCGCGACCGCGGTTGGTCCGCCGCTTATGCACGCTGGGAACTGGATTTGCTGGCGGAGCTGGGCTTCGGGCTCGATCTCACCCGCTGCGCCGCGACGGGAGCGAAGGACGATCTCGCCTACGTATCGCCGAAATCGGGGCAGGCGGTGTCGCGCGACGCCGGTGCTCCCTATGAGGGACGTTTGCTCGCGTTGCCGGGATTCTTGCTCAATGGCGGCGCGGAGCAGCCTGGGCCGCGCGATATCCTGGCGGCGTTGCGCTTGACCGGGTTCTTCCTGGAACGCCGCGTGTTCGAGCCGCACGGACGCAAATTGCCGGCGGCGCGGGGGCGGTTCGTGGATCGGCTAAGTAAGCCCTCCCCCGCGGAGCGCGAGTAAGCAGAGGCGCGTCCTTCTCGCATTTGCCGTTCTCACCGTGCATGATTCATCCCATATCGCGAGTCGCGAAACGCCCTCAAAAACGGTTGTTAACGGGATAACGTACTAACGGTACCATCTGGAAGATCAAGGACTCCGATGCCTACAACACCTGCTCCGACCGGCGCCGTGCGCGACGTGGATTTCGCGGAAGCGCTCGGCCAGCGTTATCTCTCCTACGCGCTTTCGACGATCATGGCGCGTTCGCTGCCCGACGTGCGGGACGGGTTGAAGCCCGTGCACCGGCGGCTCCTCTATGCCATGCGCGAGCTGAACCTCGATCCGCGCTCGGCCTTCAAGAAGAGCGCACGCGTGGTCGGCGACGTCATCGGCAAATTCCATCCGCATGGTGAAATCGCGGTCTATGAGGCGCTCGTGCGCTTGGCGCAGGACTTCGCTCATCGCTACCCGCTGGTCGATGGCCAGGGCAATTTCGGCAACGTGGACGGCGATAACGCGGCGGCGATGCGCTACACCGAGAGCCGCCTGACCGCGGTGGCGGAAGCGCTGCTCCAGGGCATCGACGAGAACACCGTCGATTTCCGTCCGACCTACGACGGCGAAAGCCGGGAGCCCTTGGTGCTGCCGGCGCGCTTTCCGAACCTGCTGGCGAATGGCGCGAGCGGCATTGCCGTCGGCATGGCCACCAACATTCCACCGCACAATGTGGGTGAGCTCTGCGACGCGCTGCTGCAATTGGTGAAGCATCCGCGCACCTCGATCGACGAGCTGCTGAAGCGCGTGCGCGGGCCCGATTTTCCGACGGGCGGCGTGCTGGTCGAAGCGCCCGACGCGATCCGCGATGCCTATGCGACCGGTCGCGGCGGCTTCCGCCTGCGGGCCACATGGGTCCGCGAGAACCTTTCGCATGGGCTCTACCAGGTGGTGGTGACGGAGGTGCCGTATCAGGTGCCGAAATCGCGCCTAGTCGAGCGGATTGCCGCGTTGCTCGAAGAGAAGAAGCTGCCGTTGCTGGCGGACGTGCGTGATGAGTCGTCGGATCAGGTGCGGTTGGTGCTGGAGCCCAAGAGCCGCAACGTCGATCCCGGCGTGCTGATGGAATCCCTGTTCCGCGCGACCGAGCTCGAAGTGCGTGTCCTGCTCAATCTGAATGTGCTGGACGCCCAGGGCGTGCCGCGCGTGATGAACCTGAAGGAGGCGCTGCAAGCCTTCCTCGATCATCGCCGCGAGGTGCTGCAGCGGCGCACCCGCTTCCGCCTCGAGGAGATCGCGCGTCGGAGCGAAATCCTCAACGGCCAGATGGTCGTCTATCTGAACCTCGACAAGGTCATCAAGGTCATCCGGGAGCACGACGATCCCAAGGCCGAGATGATGCGGCGCTGGAAGCTCAGCGACCTCCAGGCCGAGGCGATCCTCAACATGCGGCTGCGCTCGTTGCGCAGACTTGAGGAGATCGCGATCCGTAAGGAGATCGAAGCTCTCGCCGCCGAGGCCAAGGACCTGAAGGGCCTGCTCTCCGACGAGAAGCGGCAGTGGAAGGCGGTCGGCTCCGATATTGCCGAAATTCGCAAGCAGTTCGGCGAGGAGACGCCGCTTGGACGCCGCCGCACAGAGATCGGCGCGCCGCCGGCGGAGATTCAGGTTCCGGTCGAGGCGCTGATCGAGCGCGAGCCCTGCACCGTGCTCTGTTCCGAGAAGGGATGGATCCGAGTGGTCAAGGGGCACGGCGTGGCGCTGGGCGAGATGCGCTACAAGGAGGGCGACGCCGAGCGCTTTGCGATCGAGGCCGAGACCACCGACAAGCTGCTGCTGTTCGCGACCAACGGTCGCTTCTATACCCTCGCGATCGACAAGCTGCCGGGAGGGCGCGGTCACGGCGAGCCGGTGCGCCTCATGATCGATCTCGGCAACGAGCACGAGATCGTGGCGCTGCTGCCCTACAAGCCCGGACTCAAGGTATTGGTGGCCGCGAGCGACGGCCGCGGATTCATCGCGGACGCCGAAGAGGTGCTGGCACAGACCCGCGGCGGCAAGCAGGTCCTGAACGTCGCCGAGGAGGCGACCGCGCGGGCGGCTGTCCCGGTTGCCGGCGATACCGTGGCGGCGGTTGGTACCAACCGCAAGCTGCTGCTGTTCCCCGTGGGCGAGGTGCCGGAAATGGCGCGCGGACGCGGCGTCATCCTGCAGCGCTACAAGGACGGCGAGCTCTCCGACATCAAGGTGTTCAACCTGGCCGACGGGCTCACCTGGCGCCAGGGCGAGAACCGGACCCGCACCGAAACCGATCTCCGCGCCTGGGTCGGGGCCCGCGCGCAATCCGGCCGCATGGTTCCCAGAGGGTTCCCGAGCAGCAACCGGTTTGGGTGACTTTGGGCGCGCAAGATGATGTCCGGACCGGAGGTTATCCCCTTGCTGATCTGGGGTCATATACCGCTTTTCGCCGGAACGACCCTGGCGTAGGGTGACCGGCCTAAGACCGCCAGGGGAAAGCATGGGCCGCCGGACCTTCCGGGTCATTCTCATCAAGCCGTCGCATTACGACCGGGATGGCTACGTCATCCAGTGGCGGCGTTCGACCATTCCCTCGAACAGCCTCGCCAGCGCCTACGGGCTGCTGGTGCTGTGCGCCGAGAACCGCGTGCTTGGCTCCGATGTCGATATCGAGATCGAAGCCTACGACGAGACCAACTTCGTGGTAGAGCCCAAGGCGATGATCCGCCGCTTGAAGGCGTCGGGCGGCGGATTCGTGGGCCTCGTGGGCGTACAGTCGAACCAGTTTCCGCGCGCTCTCGACTTGGCGCGCCAGTTCCGCGCCGCAGGCGTTCCGGTGGTGATCGGCGGCTTCCATGTGAGCGGTTGCCTCGCGATGCTGCCGAAGATCGAACCCAACATGCAGGCGGCGCTCGATATGGGCTGCTCGCTCTTTGCCGGCGAGGCCGAGGGCCGCATGGCCGAACTCCTGCGCGACGTCGATGCTGGCAGCCTAAAGCCGATCTACAACTACCTCAGCGACCTCCCGAACATGGAAGGAGCGGGGATTCCGATCCTCCCGGAGAAGGTCATCCGCCGCGTGCTCGGCAACTACACCAGCTTCGATGCCGGTCGTGGTTGCCCCTTCACCTGCAGCTTCTGCACCATCATCAACGTCCAGGGCCGGAAATCACGACGCCGCACCGCCGACGACGTCGAGGCGATCGTGCGCACCAATGCGGCGCAGGGGATCACGAAATTCTTCGTCACCGACGACAACTTCGCGCGCAACAAGGATTGGGAACCAATCCTCGACCGGCTCATCAAGCTGCGCAAGGACGGGCTTAACATCAAGCTCATCCTGCAGGTGGACACCATGTGCCACCGCATCCCCGGCTTCATCGAGAAGGCGGCGGCGGCGGGATGCGCCAACGTTTTCATCGGCCTTGAAAACATCAACCCCGATTCGCTCATAGGCGCGAAGAAGCGCCAGAACAAGATTTGGGAATACCGGGAGATGCTCCAGGCCTGGCGCAACGCGCGCGTGATGACCTGGTGCGGTTATATCCTGGGTTTCCCCACGGACACGCCCGAGACCATCGCGCGCGATATCGAGATCATCAAGCGCGAGCTGCCGCTCGATATCCTGGAGTTCTTCTTTCTGACGCCGTTGCCGGGATCGGAGGATCACAAGAACCTCTATGCCAAGGGCGTCCCCATGGACCCCGATCTCAACAAGTATGATCTGGAGCACGTGACCACCGCACACTCCCGGATGAGCGCTGAGCAATGGGAGGAAACCTATCGCGATGCCTGGCGGCGCTATTACACCGACGAGCACGTGGAAACGGTCCTGAGGCGCGCGGCGGCATCCGGGGTCAACCCCAAAAAGGTCTTCGCGATGCTGGTGCCGTTCTCGGGAGCGGTCCGGATCGAGGGGCTGCACCCCCTCCAATTCGGCTACCTCCGGCACAAGTGCCGGACGCAACGCCGCAGCGGCTTGCCTCTGGAGTCGCCGTTGGTCTTTTATCCTCGCCGTGCCGTCGAATGGATCGTGACCACGACGCAGTGGCTGGCGCTCATGCTTCGCTATCATCGCATGCTGAAGCGAGTGCTCGCCGATCCGAACCGCCGGGCTTACATGGACGAGGCCCTTCGTCCCTCGGTCGGCGATGTCTTGGACATGCCCGATTTCATCCAGGCTCATGCCGACAAGATTCCCGCAGACTACCGGCCGCGCACACGGGTCGCAGCAACGGGTTAGGCAGTTAGACGATCAAATGGACCCGGTTTTGCTGGATACGAAGGGACTGCGGTGTCCGCTGCCCGTTCTCAAGGCGAGAAAGGCGCTGAAGGCGATGCCCGTCGGCGCAACGTTGCGGGTCCTGGCGACAGATCCGGGCTCGGTCAAGGACTTCGAGGCATTTTGTAAGACAACAGGTTATCGATTGGTGCACCAGGAAAAGAGCGGCGAGACCCTCACATTTGACATTGAAAAAACATTGTAATATGCTGAAATCATTGGTTCGGAATGTTCTTCAGCCCGATCTCCTGGTAGTACCGCAGTGCCCCGGGATGGAGGCGCACTGCAAGACCATCCATCGCGTTTGCCAGGCGGATTCGCTCGCCCATGGGGTGGCCCTGGTCAAGCAACCGACGGTTCGCGTCGCGCCATAATGCCGCGGTAATGGCGTAGACGAGCTCATCGGGCACGTCGGCGTTGACGATCCAGAGGGCGTCGGAGCTGATGGTTTGGGTTTCCGTGTCGATGCCATGATAGACGTTGGCCGGAATTGTGGCGCGCGTGAAGAAAGCATTCTTCGCGAGCAGGCGGTCGGCAGAATCTCCGTCAACCGGGAGCAATCGGATCGGGGTGCCTGCCGCGAGCTGGGCGATTGCCGGGACCGGGTATCCGCCAAACAAGAAAAATGCGTCCAGCTCGCCGCTCTGCAGCGCCTGGGCTGCCAGCGAAAGGGCGCGATAGTCCGGTTTGAGGTCGCGCTCGGTAATTCCGGCGGCGTCGAGGATCAGCCTTGCATCGACGATGGTGCCGGACTCGCGCTCTCCCAAACCCACGCGTTTTCCCTTGAGGTCGCGGACGGCATGGATTGCGCTGTCGGCCGACACCACCACATGCGCACACTCCGGAAACAGGGAGGCGATGGCGCGCAGTTTGTCGAGCGGCGGCTTGCCCTTGAAGAGCCCGGTACCCGTCGCCGCCCAATAGGCGATGTCGGCTTGTGCCAGGGCTGATTCCAGGCGAGCGGCATCGACCGCGGCGACATTTTCAAGCGAGCCCTGAGTGGCTTCGGCGACGGCGACCAAGCCCTCGACCCCGCAGCTTCCGCCTCGCTCGCATTCGTTTGTACCCGGGGGCTTCGAGATGAGATTGGCGAGGACGCCGCCGATCTGAAAATAGGTCCCGGTGGCGGCAGCGGTGCCGATACGAAAGTAGTGGGTATCCTCCTCGGCTTTGGCGGACCCGAACCGCATCATCAGAGACAGTGCCGGCGCCCCGAGCAGCAAGGCCCGCCGCGCCAGGCGTTCAGGCGTGATGGCCTCGCTCTTGCTTCGGACTCGCGATGTCGCGTCGATGGGCATCGGCCCTGGCTCCCGTTCCCCCGGGAGTTAACGATTCAAGCTTAATGTATTTTCCATCCGCTGCGCATGACAAAGCGCCGCGGCAACCATGCAGTCGCCCCAACCGCGAAATCGGCTTCGATCGTATCTTGACAAGCGAGCGCGACACCCTATGTTCCCGTCCGCTTTTTGCGCGAGCGAAAGGTCGAGACGAGATGACCACTCTGTTCCGGTTCCTGCGCCGACGACTTTGCTAGCAGCCCATCGGGCTGCGAGCGTCGCGGCGTTTGCGCGCCGCGGGGCGTGGTTTGGGAACTGAACGTGCAACCCCGGGAAACGAGGGGGTGGTCATGACGCAACAATCCTATTGCCTTGCCAAGATCGCCGACGGTGCCGCTTTCGAGATCGACACCGATCGTGCGCGTCTCGACTACAACGTCATTCATGGCTTCTTGAGCCGCTCGCACTGGGCGGCGGGAATTTCGCGCGCCGTGCTGCGGCGGGCGATCGCTAATTCCATCCCCTTCGGCCTCTACAAGAACGGCCGCCAGATCGGGTTTGCCCGCGTGGTCACCGACCGCGCCACTTTTGCCTACCTCGCGGACGTATTCGTTTTGCCGGGAGAACGCGGCCGCGGCCACGGGCGCTGGCTTGTGCAGGCCGTTCTCGACCACCCGGAGCTGCAGGGACTGCGGCGCTGGCTCCTGGGCAGCCGTGACGCGCAGGGCCTCTATCGCAAGCTTGGTTTCGCCGAGCCGGCGCCACCCTTTGCCTTCCTGGAGCGGCTCGATGTACAGGTGTACCGACGTCCAGGACTCGCCGTAAAGGCCGCCGCGTACTAAAAAGGTCGCCGGGCATTCGGGGAGGCACTCATGGCTGCCACCATTACCATGCCACGGCTGCTCCAGATCGGCGGCGGAGCGCTGGGCGACGTCGCGGGCATATTGGGGCGGGTCGGGATTGCGCATCCGCTGATCGTGACCGATCGGTTCATGCAAACCTCGGGCATGCTGGCGAAGCTCACCGACCGGCTCGATCACGCCAAAATCCGCTGGCACGTCTTCGCCGACACCGTCCCCGATCCGACCGACACCGTGGTCGAGGCCGGTGTCGCGGTATTGAAGTCCGGCACCTTCGACGGCCTCATCGCCCTGGGCGGCGGCAGCCCGATCGACACCGCCAAGGCGATGTCGGTGCTCGCGGCCAACGGCGGGAAGATGCGGGACTACAAGGTGCCCAACGAGATTCCGAAGCTCGGCTTGCCGCTGGTGGCGATACCCACCACCGCCGGCACCGGCTCCGAGGTGACGCGCTTCACCGTCATCACGGACACCGAGCGCGACGAGAAGATGCTGATCATGGGGCTCGCCTGTTGCCCCGCGGCGGCAATCGTCGATTACGAGCTGACCTTCTCGATGCCTTGGCGCCTCACCGCCGACACCGGCATCGACAGCCTGACGCACGCGATCGAAGCCTATGTGAGCAAGCGCGCGAGCCCGTTCACCGATGGCGTCGCCAGAAGCGCCATGGCGCTCATCGCCAAGCATATCCGTGCCGCCTGCCGCGAACCCGACAATCCGCGGGCGCGGGAAGCGATGATGCTGGGCGCGACCCAGGCCGGGATGGCGTTCTCCAACTCCAGCGTCTGCCTGGTGCACGGCATGAGCCGGCCGATCGGCGCCTTCTTCCATGTGCCGCATGGACTCTCGAACGCGATGCTGCTGCCCGAGATCACCGCGTTCTCTGTGCCGGCGGCGCTCGAGCGCTATGCCGATTGCGCGCGCGCCATGGGGGTCGCGTCGGAAGGCGAGGGGAACCAGTCGGCGGTGGCGCGACTCCTTGACGAGTTGCGCGCGCTCAACAGCGACCTCAAAGTGCCGACGCCCAAGGATTACGGCATCGACGAGCGCCGCTATGCCGAGCTGATGCCGGTGATGGCGAGCCAGGCATTGGCGTCGGGTTCGCCCAACAATAATCCGCGAGTGCCGACCGCGGACGAGATCATCGAGCTCTACAAACGCGTCTACGCCTGACGGAGTCAATCATGGCCAAAGCCTTTGCCTCGCGGGGTGATCTCGCGGAGAAGAAAACCACCTTCGACGAGCTGGGACCGGGGCTCTATTGCCTCACCGCCGAGGGCGATCCCAATTCCGGCGTGATCATCGGCGACGACGGCGTGATGGTGGTGGACGCACGCGCGACGCCCCTACTCGCGCGCGACCTGATCGAGCGCATCCGCAAGGTCACGGACAAGCCCATCAAATACGTGCTGCTCTCGCACTATCACGCCGTGCGCGTGTTGGGCGCCTCCGCCTATGGCGCCGAGCACATCATCGCGAGCCAAGGCACCCATGACCTTATTCGCGAGCGCGGCCAGCAGGATTTCGACAGCGAGGCGCAGCGCTTCCCGAGGCTCTTCCAGGCGATCGAGACGGTACCGGGCCTCACTTGGCCGACGCTCATTTTCGAGAATTCGCTCACGCTCTTCATGGGGAAGCGTGAGGTGCGGATCATGCATCTGGGCAAGGGCCACAGCAAAGGCGACACCGTGGCGTGGCTGCCCAAGGAAAAAGTGCTGTTCTCCGGCGATCTCGTGGAGTACGGCGCGGCGCCCTATTGCGGCGATGCCTATTTCAAGGAGTGGCCGCAGACGCTCGACCGAGTACGAGCGCTCGGCGCCGAGAAGCTAGTGCCGGGTCGCGGCGACGCCCTGATGTCGCCGGCGGAGGTCGCGCGCGCGATCGACGGCACGCAGGGATTCCTGCGCGATATGACGGAGGAGGTTCAGAAGGGTGTGGCCGCCAAGCGCTCGCTGAAGCAGGTCTATGACGGGGCCTATGCCAAGATGGCTCCCAAATACGGCCATTGGGTAATCTTCGAGCACTGCCAACCCTTCAACGTCTCGCGCTGCTACGACGAGATGAGCGGCATCGTCGATCCGCGCATCTGGACCGCCGAACGCGATATCGAGATGTGGAAGGCGCTGCAGGGGTAAATCGATGGCTGATACCTTCAGGGAGCGGACTTACGGAGAGATACCGGTTGGCCGCGGGCGCAAACCCGGCATCGTCGTGGTGGACTTTCAACTCGCCTTCACCGATCCGCGCTTTCCGCTGGGCGGTGCGCCGCTGGTCGAGCGCGGCGTCACCAACACCGCGAAGCTGTTGGCGGTGGCGCGGCGCGCGGGCGTGCCGGTCGCAAGCTGCTACACCGCCTATCATCATGAGCGCGAGATGCCGCATTGGAAGGTGCGGGCCGTGCGCGAGCAGTTCCTGCTGGATCATCCCGGCAGCGCGCTCGATCCGCGCATTCACGACGCCAGCTACGACGTGGCTGTCCGCAAGACCGGGCCCTCGATCTTCTTTCAGACGCCGGTCGTTCCCTACCTGATCAAGGAAGGCGTCGATACCGTGATCGTCACGGGCTGCGTCACCAGCGGCTGCGTACGCGCCTCGGTGATCGACAGCTTTCAGTACGGCTTCCGCACGCTCGTTCCCGAAGACGGTATCGGAGACCATGAGGAGGGCCCGCACCGCGACAATCTTCGCGACATCGAGCGCCGATACGCCGACATCACGACCTGTTCGGAGCTCGCGGGCTGGATCGAGGAGTGGGCGCGGCGGAACGCCGAGTGAGGGAATCAGTCTCCGATATCGAAGAATTTGCACCAGCCTTTCGGATCGATATCCCCCTCGACGACTTTGCAGGCGCGAGGCTTCTCGAAGAGCGTGCAGAAGGCGCAACTGAATCCGTCCTTGGGATGATCCTGGTAAAGCGCATCTGCGCGCGACCATTTCTGCTGCGCGCGGGCGCCGCGCGGTATCGCAACCGCGAGCGCGGTGCTACCGAGGGTGCCTTTGATGAGGCGGCGGCGTGAGAGCGTATGGCGTCGTTGTTTCACTTCCGCCAGTGGCTCGCCCGAACGCTCAAATCCCCTGCCGTGCCGCCGCCATCGCCTGACGCAGTACCCCGAGATCGCCGACCTCGTTGGCGAGCAGCAGGATGAGCCGCGCATCGACCAGACGTGCCTGCTCGTCGTTCAAGCCGCGGTGCAACTCGATCAGCTCGGCATAAAAAGTATCGGGATCGCCGATGCGGTTCTCCGGGTGTAGTTGGCTCATGGCGCTAGTCCGTCCGTTCGAGTGCATGATCGAGCGCGCGGCGGATCGCGTCGCGATCGGGCTTGCGCCAGCGTGCCGCCACATGCTGGTCCGGCCGCAGCAGATAGAGCGTCCCGGGCTCGGCGTCGTAGCGCTCGCGCGCCGCGCCGGAGGGATCGCCGAGTGCGCCGCGCCCGATCCGTCGCAAGGCTACCGGCACGGGACCCTGGGCGAGCGGCGCGAGTCGCACCAAGGTCTCGTCGTCGTCCCCGAAATAAAGCGCGGTGAAACCCTGCTGCAGTTCGCGCAACAGCCAGCTTTTTCCGCCATCGGGGCGCGTGATCGGGGCGTCGAGGGCGGGGCTTCCCGGCCGCATGGTTGTTGCGAAACGGTCGCGATCCCCGGTGTTGAGGGGCGATCCATCAAGCGTTGCGGGACGCGACAGCCGGCCGCTGTTGACGAGGCTGCGCGCAAAGGGATGGCGCTCCGCCAGGGTCAGCGCTGCATGGTGAAAGGCGGCGCTCACGGGGTTCTTGGGCGTCATGAAATCGGTGGCGTGGGTCGAGTGCATGATATTCTCGTCGGCGGCGGGAATGCGCTCGGCGTCATAGCTCTCGAGCAGATCCTCAGGCGCCAGGCCCTTTAGCACCAGCGCCAGCTTCCAGGCGAGGTTATCGGCGTCCTGCACGCCGCCATTGCCGCCGCGCGCGCCGAAGGGCGAAACCTGGTGCGCGGCATCGCCCGCGAAGATCACGCGGCCGTGACGGAACTTGTCCAGGCGGCGGCATTGGAAGGTATAGACGCTGGTCCACACGATCTCGAAGGCGCGCTCGGGCCCCAGCATCGCGCGGATGCGCGGGATCACTCGCTCGGGTTCGCGCTCGCGCTCGGGATCCGCGTCTGCGCCCAGTTGCAGGTCGATGCGCCAGACATCGTCGGCTTGGCGATGCAGCAGCGCCGAGCGTCCGCTGTGAAAGGTCGGATCGAACCAGAACCGCCGCTCGGTCGGGAAATCCGCGTGCATGCGCACGTCGGTGATCAAGAACCGATCTTCGAACACCTGGCCTTTGAAGTCGAGACCAAGCGCGCGGCGCACCGTGCTGCGCACGCCGTCGGCGGCTATCAGATAGTCGCAGCGAAGCCGATAAGGCCCGTCCGGCGTCTCGATCTCGATCTCCACGTGGTCCCCCTGCGGCCTCACGCCGGTGACCCGGTTTTTCCAGCGCAGATCGAGGCCACGAGCCGCGAGGGTTTCGGCCTCCGCCACGAAAATCTCCTCGGCCAAGTTTTGCTGGAGATTGATAAAGGCGGGGAAGCGATGACCGCCCTCGGGCAGGAGGTTGAATTCGTAGAGCAGCTTCTCGCCGTAAAACACCTTCCCGAGGTTCCAGGTGACGCCGCGCGCGACCATGCGCTCGGCACAGCCGAGACGGTCGAAAATCTCGAGCGTTCGCTTGGCCCAGCAGATCGAGCGGCTGCCCGTGCTGACGGTGTCGTCCTCGTCGAGCAACACCGCCGGGATGCCCTGCTGCACCAGGTCCACGGCGACGGCGAGACCCACGGGACCGCCGCCGACCACGATCACCTTATGCCGCGGGGGCTGCGAGGCGGCTTGATCGGGATGCCGGCGATAGCGGAAATGCGGGGCGGGATCGGTCATGGCTCGATCTTATCCGCCGCTGCGGATGCATGCACGGCTTGACGCGGATGCCCGGTCCGGGCCATGGAAGATGCTGTGAGCCAGCAGCTTTGGGCATTTCTCGGAATTTCCGTCCTGGTGATCGTGACGCCGGGACCGGACACCGCTTTGACGGTGCGCAATACCTTGCTCGGCGGAAGAGCGGGCGGTGTCGCCACGGCATTCGGCGTCGCGTTGGGGCAGGGCATCTGGGCGACCGGCACGAGCCTTGGCGTCATCGCCCTCCTGCTGGCGTCATCCGCGGCTTTCCGCACCGTGCAGTGGCTGGGCGCCGCCTATTTGATCTTTCTGGGCTTGCAGGCGCTCTGGGCCGCGTTCCGTGGCTCACGGCGGAATGGTTTTTTCCCCGCGAACCACGCGCCGCTGCCGCGGAGGCGGGCTTTCCGGCAGGGGATCGTCAGCAATCTCGGCAATCCCAAGATGGCCGTGTTCTTCGCGAGCCTCCTGCCGCAATTCGTGCCGTCAGCGGACTTCGCGGGATTGCTTGGGCATGGGTTCCTCTTCTGTGCCATGACGCTCACATGGCTCAGCGTCTACGCGGTCGTGATCGCCGGCGCGCATGAATTTCTGCGGCGCTCGGCGATCAAACGAGCGCTGGAAGCGCTAACCGGTGCAGCGCTTATCGCCCTCGGCCTTCGGATTGCGAGCGAGCAGCGCTGATCTCGCCGCTTACACCTGCACTTGTACTTGATCGCCCTCGATCCGCACCGGGAAGGTCTTGATGTCGCAGGGGATGGGTGGCCCCAGACCCTTGCCGGTCTTTATCTCGAAACGGCCGGCGTGCAGCGGGCACTCGATCACGTCGCCGTCGAGCCAGCCATCGGACAGCAGCGCGAAGGCGTGCGTGCAGATATTGCTGGTGGCATAAAACTCGCCGCCGAGATTGTAGAGGGCGATTTGCTCGTCGCCCACCGTGACGCCGGTGACTTCCCCCTCGGCAATCGCGGCACGCGACGCGACGGTGACCCATTTTTCGGTCTCAGACACAGAACCTCCCCAAGAACGAACGAACCGCGCCGGGATATTTGCTGGCGCGGTCCGCTTTGGCAAGGTTGTAGCGGGCAACGCGGGTAAAGAAGGCGCCCGGTGCGATGCGCGGATTGCAGATGGCACACAATTGGTTAAGCTCCCGGAGCGGAAGACAAGAACCGGCGGGGAGGGCAGGCTGTCATGGCGCTACGGGAGGGTTTCCCTTGGGGGGTTCGGGGGACCTGGGCAATCGCGGTTCTGCTGGGATTCGGGTCCCTGCTGAGCGCCTGTTCGGCCTTTGACGATACCAGCGGGGCGCCTGCTGCGCCGATCACGGGTTGCGAGGAGCAGGCGAAAGCTTTGGGCTTTCAGGTGGTGCAGGTGGGCGAGACGCAGGCGACTTCCTTCGGCGACTTTGCTCCGGTGTTGGTCAACTGGGGGCGGAACGGCGGCGTTCACCTGGTGTGCCGCCGGGGTCCCGACGGCACCGTGACCTTGGGATAGCCCGGACTGCTTAGGCCGAAGTATCCTCGCTGAAGGCCTTGTAGGCCGTGATGGTGAACGTGTCTTTGACGCCCGGGAGCGTCTGCAGCGTCTCCACCACGAAATGGCCGATATCGGCATCGTCGGCGAGATAGCATTTCATCATGAGATCGTACTGGCCCGAGGTCGAATAGACTTCGGAGACCTGTTCGATATTGAGCACGGCCTCGTCGGCCACCTTGTAGGCCTTGCCGAGCTCGCATTTCATCATGACGAAGATGGTCTTCATGATTGCCTCCGGGGTGGAGGCCTCCAGTTTACTCAGCCGCTCGCCACCCGAACAGGCCGGCGCAGGAATGCCGGCAGATGATCGCCAAAACCGACGACGCGCGCATCGTGCGCGCCGTGATTATGGTGGGGATGGCCAGCTTCGCGGTGCACGGCGAGGGCGATCGGTGTCACATCGGACGGTCCGGTCGTGCTCACGCCGTCCTCGGGCCGCACCGGGCGGGATGCCGCGCGAGGTGCCGGGGGCGGGGCTTCCGAGCGACGCGGGGGTGCCGGGGGCAGGGCTTCCGGGCGGCGCGGGGGTGCCGGGCGCTGTCCCTCCGTGCTTTGCTGCGCGGGCCGGGGCTCGCGCGAGCGGGCCGGCTTGGATTGGCGTGTCTGCCGGCGCTCGCGGCCGCGGCCACGTCGGCCATGTCCGTCCTCATCGAAGCTCAATTCGAGCGCCGGCATGTCTGCCAGCGCTTCGCGGGGGATCGCCTTGCGGATCAGCGCCTCGATCGCGACAACCGCTTTCCCCTCCTCGGGGGTGGCGATGGTGAAGGCGCGCCCGGGACGTCCGGCTCGGCCGGTACGGCCGATGCGATGTACGTAATCCTCGGCGTGATAGGGGACATCGAAGTTGAAGACATGCGAAAGGCCTTGGATATCGAGGCCCCGCGCGGCGACATCGCTCGCCACCAGCAGCCGGACTTCGCCGGTCCGGAACCGCTCCAGAGTTTCCGTGCGCTTTGCCTGCGGCATATCGCCGTGCAGCGCCGCCACGTCGAACCCGTGCTTGGCCAACGATCGTTGGAGAATGTCGACGTCGCGCTTGCGATTGCAGAAGATCAGCGCGTTCTTGACCTCCTCATGATGCAGGAGCCGGCGCAGGGTTTCGCGCTTGTCCATGGTTTCGGACACCAGCAGAGCCTGCGCCACCGTCTCGGCCGGGGATGCGGGCGGTGCCACCGTGATCTCCTTGGGGTTCATCAGGAACGCATCGGCGAGGCGGCGGATTTCCGGCGGCATGGTCGCCGAGAAGAACAACGTCTGGCGGATTTTTGGCAGCAGGCTCACGATCCGCTCGACATCGGGGATGAAGCCCATGTCCAGCATGCGGTCGGCTTCATCGATCACGAGGATCTTGGTGTCGGAGAGCAGGACCTTGCCGCGCTCGAACAAATCGATCAGGCGGCCCGGCGTCGCGATCAGCACGTCGACGCCGCGGTCCAGTTTCTTTTCCTGGTCCACGAAGCTCTCGCCGCCGATGAGCAGCGCCATGCTGAGCTTGTTCTGCTTGCCGTAAACCTCGAAGGCTTGGGCAACTTGTGCCGCAAGCTCCCGCGTCGGCTCCAGGATCAGCGAGCGCGGCATGCGCGCACGCGCACGGCCCGCGGCCAAAATGTCGATCATGGGCAGCGTGAAGCCGGCGGTCTTGCCGGTGCCGGTTTGGGCGCAGCCGAGCACGTCGCGGCCCATCAGGATCACGGGTATTGCTTGCGCTTGGATTGGGGTGGGGGTCTCGTAGCCGGCGTCACGCACGGCTTGAAGAACTTCGGTCGACAGGCCGAGATCGGCAAAACTCATCGGTGGTACTGACCTACCATATTTCTTGGCTTTCCTTTCGGGAGCTTAGCCCTTGGATAAGGGCACGCCTGTTAGATGGCCCTATGTCCTTAATTGTCAATTACTTTCGTTTAGGAATAATGACGGTGCCGCATGCACACGGCGCGCAACTCGGCTCGGAGAAGGTGCTTGAGCCGGCGGTCGCTTTGGCGGCAAGATCATGGCATGACTGAGAAATTTCCGCTTCTCTTGGTCCCAGGGCTGCTTTGCAGCGCGGCACTTTGGCGCCCCCAGGTCGAGGCGTTGGGCGACGTTGCCTCACCCTTTATCGCCGACACCACCGCCGACGACTCGTTCGCGGGCATGGCGAAGCGGGCGCTGGCCACGATGCCCGACCGATTTGCCCTCGCCGGCCTCTCAATGGGGGGTTACGTAGCGCAGGAGATCATGCGCCAGGCGCCCGAGCGCGTGACGCGCTTGGCGCTGCTCGATACCTCGGCTCGGTCCGACAGCCCCGAACAACATGCGCGTCGCATGGGCCTGATCGAGCTTTCCGAAAAGGGCCAATTCAAAGGCGTTACCCCGCGGCTGCTGCCGCTGTTGATCCATCCCGCGCGGTTGGAGGACGAGGTGCTCACGGGAGTGGTGATGGATATGGCGGAGACCATCGGCAAGGCCGCATTCCTGCGCCAGCAGAAGGCGATCATGGGGCGGCCGGATGGCCGCGGCGACCTCGCGCGCATCTCCTGTCCGACTTTGGTTCTGTGCGGGCGCCAAGACGCGCTGACGCCGGTGGCATTACACGAGGAGATCGCCGATCTGATCGCCGGCTCTCGACTGGCCGTGATCGAAGACTGCGGCCATCTCTCAACCCTCGAGAAGCCGCGCTCGGTATCCGCGGCAATGCGGCAGTGGCTCGGGGTCTGACGCAATGGCAAGGATCTACGTCGCGCGCAGCACGGCCCTCGGCAAGTGGGCGTCCGACGTTGGGTTGAGCAAGCACATCTACAAGATCGGCGTTACCGACGATGACCCGAAGGCGCTGGTCGCGGCCGGCTGGGCCGGCGAGACGGACTGGACGCTGGTCAAGAAGCAGCCGGTCGAGAACCTGAGCGAGACGGACGCGATCGGCCGCGTCGCGCTCAAGGAGAAGTTGATCGAGCCCCGGCTCTATCCGAAGCTGCGCGGCGCCGAAGGCGTATTCAAGGTTCTGCCGACAAATGTGGAGAGCAGGCGGCTGGTGCAGCGCGCGCTGGCTGGCGAGGCGGAGCGGGTGGTGAGAAAGCTCAAGCCTGGCGATTTCGCGGACTACCTGATCCAAATCGCGGCCAAGTAGTGGGGAGACACTCGCGAGGCTCTTGCAACCGGCGACCGACCCGGGAACAATTGAGAACATGACAGAGAAACTCGACTGGGAAATTCCGGCTGAGGCGCGGCCGCGGCCGGAAGACTTCGCCTTCGATCTCGATCGCGCCCTGGCCTCCGTGCTGCGCATCGAATCAACCGTGCCGGAGGACGCATTTTCGGCGGCGACGCTTGGCACCGAGCGCGCGGGCAATGCCGTCTTGATTCGCGATAGCGGTCTCGTCCTCACCATCGGCTATCTCATGAGCGAGGCGGAGCAGATTTGGCTCTATGACGTCGGCGGCAAGGCAGTGGCGGGGCACGGGCTCGCTTACGACTACGAAACCGGCTTCGGACTGGTGCAGGCGCTGGGCCGCTTCGATGTTCCGCCGCTTTCGCTCGGTACCGCCGCCGACCTGCCGGTGGGCGAGCCGGTGGTCGTGGGGGGCTCTGGCGGACGGCGGCGAGCGCTTTCGGCGCAAGTGGTGGCGCGGCGGGAATTCGCGGGTTATTGGGAATATCTGCTGGACGACGCGATCTTCACCGCGCCCGCGCATCCAAATTGGGGCGGCGCCGCGCTGATCTCGCGCGACGGGACGCTCGCCGGGATCGGCTCGCTCTTCGTGCAACAATCATTAAATGGCGGCCCGGCGCAAGACCTCAACATGATCGTGCCGATCGATCTGCTGAAACCGATCATGGACGATCTGCTGACTTACTCCCGCGTCCGCCGCGCGGCGCGGCCGTGGCTCGGCATTTTTGCGGCTGAAGCCGACGGGCGCGTGGTCGTTGTGGGCCTGTCGCCGCGCGGTCCCGCTCATCAGGTCGGTATCCGCAAAGGCGACGTGATCCTGACGGTGGGGGACCACGAGGTGACGGGACTCGCGCAGCTCTACCGTCGTGTTTGGGCGCTCGGTCCCGCGGGGGTCGAGGTTCCCTTGACCTTGGCGCGCGACGATCGGCCGCGTCTCGCCGCGATCAAATCCGCGGACCGCAGCCAATTCCTGCGCAATCCTCGCTTGCCGCAGGCCTGAGCGAGCGGAGTGTTCGCGCGCGAGCGTGCCCGTGTGCTCAGTGCGACATCAGCACCGGGATCGTCATGTGACGCAGGACTTCGCGTGAAACCCCGCCGAAGACCTGTTCGCGCAGGCGTGAGTGGCTGTAGAGCCCCATCACCATGAGATCGGCGGTCTCGTCCGCCGCCCGTGACAGCAGGAGGTCTGCGATCTCGTCGCCGCTGGCGACAAGACGCTCGGTCTCGGCGGCGATCCCGTGCCGGTCCAAATGAGCGACGATCCCATCGGTTGAGAGCTCGGCTGCGTCGCTGCGCGCGATCGACAAGATGGTGACCTTCTTGGCCTTCGCGAGGAAGGGTAGGGCGTCGCCCACGGCGCGAGCGGCCTGCGGGCTTTCGTTCCAAGCCAAGAGCACATGCTCACCGACGCTCCTGAAACGGCCGGCATACGGCACCATCAGGATCGGCTTCCCCGAGTTCAGGCCGACTTCATCAGGGGCCGCAAGCTCGCCTTCGAACCCCCCGGTATCGGGATCGACCTGACCGAGGATTGTGAGATCATAAAACCGGGCGTACTGCGTCACCGCTTGGGCTACGTCGCCGACTTCCTCGATCAGTTGCCGCCGGATCTCGCCCGCGGGCACCGAGGCATTGAATAATGCCTCGACCGCCTCGCGGCGCACTGCGTGGCCGGTGTCGATCGCATCAAGGGATTCGCGGGAATATTGATCCGCCATGATCGGCGGAACGATGTCGGGAGCGCCGACGTAGATCGCCGACAAATGCGCGTTAAAGCGCCGAGCCAGTCCCGCCGCAACTTCAAGACGCGCGGCGGCATGCTTGGAGGCGTCGATGTGAACCAGGAGATCCCTAAGCGGCATGTGCTGTCTCCCTGTTTTAGAAGGCAATATCAATTTAAAGAAGTCACGATGCGCAGATAGGCTGCGACGATCCGTGATTTAAATCAACCGGCAGGTGTTTTGCGGATATATTCGGTTGCTCGGCGGGAATTGATCTAGATCAGGCGCGCCCCGCCCAAAATGATGGATTTGTTATCGATAGGAACCGATGCCGATGTTCTTGCGGCCATGGACGGCGTATCTGAGTGAGGCCGCGCTTCTCCCGCGCAACGTATTCCTTTACGTAGTTGGCATTAGCCGCGTGCATCAGCTTGCGCTCGTGGCTCTGACTGTCATCGTCTTCTTGATGGAGGTGGTGCCGCTGGAATTGCAGCGGCGCGCGGTGAACGATCTCGTAAAGCACCGGGCTTATAGCTGGGTTGGGCTGCTTTGCCTCGTCTATTTCGGCGTGGTGCTGATTCAGGGCGGCATCAAGCTCGCGCTCAATATCTATCGCGGTTGGGTCGGTGAGTTGGCGAAGCGCGATCTGCGGCGGCGGGTTCATTCGGTGATCGAGACGCCGTTGGCTGCCAACGGGGCGGAAACCGGAGGAATTGCCGCCTCGATGATGGTTGCGGAGGTCGAGCCGATCGGCGGGTTCGTCGGGGAGAGCCTGTCGGAACCGCTGCTGCAAGGAGGGATTCTCGCATCGGTATTGGCCTATATGGTGCATCTGGACCCATGGATGGCGCTGGCGGCGCTCGGTATTTTTGTTCCGCAATTCGTGTTTGTGCCCCTGATGCAGGGGGCGATCAACCGCCGTGCGGCGGCGCGCGTGTGGACTCTCCGCCAGCTCAGCATTCACGTTGCGACGCCCGGCAACGAGACCCCGGCGCGCTTGCGCGATGACGCAACGCGCATCGATCGCGTTTTCGAATTGGACATGGGGATTTTCAAGATCAAGTTCACCATGAATTTCCTGATGAACCTCTGCACCCACTTCCAGATAATCGCCGCCTTGCTGATCGGCGGCTGGCTGGTCGTGACCGAGCAGCTCGAAATCGGCGGTGTTGTCGCCTTCATCTCGGGGGTCAGCCGCCTCAACGATCCCTGGGGCGACCTGGTCAACTACTTCCGTGACGCCAGCGTCGCCCAGGTCAAATACCGGCTGCTCGCGAGCGCCGTCAATCAATTGACCGAAAGCGGCGCCGTTGCGCCAGCCGAGGAGGCCGAACCACTCCTTCGCGGCGGCACTCGGGCAGTATAAGCTCGGGCGTTCGATCCGGCAGGGGAGGAAATCATGACGGCAATTCGCACCGAGCTGCTGTTCACCATGAAGCTGCTCGCCGACAAGCCGCAGGTGCTGGGCCGCACGCCCATGGGCGAGCGCCGTATCGTGGCGGTCACGGGTGGTAGCTTTGAGGGAGCGCGGCTCAGCGGCACCGTCCAGCCCGGAGGCTCCGACTGGATTATCGTCCGCCCCGATGGATCGCTAAAGCTCGATGTGCGCCTCAGTCTCAAGACCAGTGACGGCGCACTCATCGGCATGACGTATACGGGCTATCGCCACGGTCCGCCGGAAGTGATCGAGCGGCTCAACCGCGGCGAGACCGTCGATCCCTCGCACTACTATTTCCGCACCATTCCGCTGTTCGAGACGGCAGCATCCAAGTACCTCTGGCTCAACAATATCGTCGCGGTGGCAACGGGCCACCGCCCGCCCGAAGGCCCCGTCTATCACGTCTACGAGGTGCTGTAGCTAGGCTGCGCCCAAAACCGCCGCGCGGAAGCGGCTCTTGAGGAAGACACCGTCGCGCGACGGCAGCACCATGGGCGGCCGGTCGGGCGCGACCTTGATTGACGCGAAAACCGGTCCCATCGCGCGTTGCAAAACCGGTACGGCGGAGGCAAGTTCGGCGGCTTTGCCGACGCTGAGAGCGCTTCGGAATCCGGCGGCACTCGCGACCCCGCAGAGATCGAAACCGTGCGCGGTATGAGTCTTTTGCAGGCCGGTCTCGGCGTAGCGCTCGTTGTCGATCACGGCGATTGCGAGATTGCTCGGGCGCTGCACGCCGATGGTCGCGAGTGAACCGAGTCCCATCAGCATTTCGCCATCACCCGTCACCACCAGGACCCGGCGCTTGGGCTGCGCGAGCGCGAGACCTAGGCCGATCAGTGCCGCCGAGCCCATGGCGCCCCAGAGATAAAAGTTGCGGGGATCGTCGCCGGCAGCGGCGAGATCGTAGGTGGTGGAACCAAGCCCGGACACCACCAGCATGTCCCCCCGGTCGGCGACGAGAGCCTCGACCACGGCGCGGCGATCCAGCAGGCGGGATTTCGCGGATTTAGCCATGGTGATTCCTATTTGAAGGACTTGGCGCCGATCACGCGCTGGCCGATCAGCACGGCAACGGCGCGCTCGCTGTCGAATGCCATGTGCGCGGCGGCTTGCACGGTCTCGGCGGCGCGCGCGGCGTCCTCGATGCGGAAGACGAGTACGCCCGCCTGCTCCAGAATCGGGGCGGTACCGTGGCCCATGGGGACTTGCCACGGATTGAACTCGCCCCATTCGCCGCGCATCGTCACCAGCATCAAGAGCGGGAAGCGGCAAATGGTCGAGAGCGAGAGCATGTTGATGCAATTGCCGACGCCGCTGCTCTGCAACAACAGCGCGCCACGATCGCCGCCGAGCCATGCGCCCGCCAAGACGCCGATGCCCTCCTCCTCGGTGGTGAGCACGATCGGCTTCATGTGCGGGTCAGCGTGGCAGCGCTCGATCAAGCGGGAGTGTCCGGCATCCGGCACATACGGCACTTGGCGAATCCGCTCCGCGACGAACACGCGATAGATAGCGTCGGGCCAAGCGGTCTCACGGGGAAGTGTGGCTCTTCGGGGCATGAATGTTGTCTGAAGCCGAGGACTGGTGTCGCGTGCGTCGCCGTGCTATCCGCTTGCGGCGTCCCAGGAAGGTGAGGCGACACTCAATCACATTCCAGACGCGAAACACAAGACCGGGGCGCGCTGGATGACGCTGGTCAGCCACGCTGAGCTACTGCATCTGCTTGAGGCTTACGGCTACGTCGTCATCGCGGTGATGGTTGCCCTGGAGGGGATGTGCATTCCTCTTCCCGGCGAGGCGACCTTGATCGCGGCGGCGGTGTTCGCCGGCCGCACGCATGAGTTCTCCTTTGCGGGCGTGCTGGTGGCGGCGATCGTCGGTGCGATCGCCGGCGACAACGCGGGCTTTTGGCTTGGCCGCTGTATCGGCCATCGCCTCTTGCTGCGTTGGGGCCGCTATGTCGGCCTCACCGAAAGTCGCCTCAAGCTGGGGCAATATCTCTTCCAAAGGCACGGCAGCAAAGTCGCGTTCATAGGGCGTTTCGTGGGACCGCTGCGCACCTTCGCGCCGTTCATCGCCGGTGCCAATCGCATGGATTGGCGGCGTTTTGCTCCCTTCAATGCGGCCGGTGGTACGATCTGGGCGTCGATCATTGTCGGCGCCGCTTTCGCCTTCGGCCGTCGAGCGCACGAGATCATCGATCGGGCGGGTCCGCTTTTTGCCGTCGCTGCCGTATTGGCGATCGTCTTGGCCTTCGGTTTTCTTAGACGCAACGAGGCTCGGCTCACGATGGAAGCGGAGCGAGCCTTTCCCGGGAGGTTGAATGAGCACGCATCCAAGACGGGTTGATCGGCGGCTGCTCTGCGTGTTGATCGCGGGTTTGATGGCAACTGCGTATGCTCCCGGGCCATCTCTCGCCGCCGGTGCCGACACCGCCCATGCCAAGACGGTGACGGTTCGCATGACCGAGTACATGTTCTCCCCCGACCATCTCACCTTCCAGCGGGGTGTTCTTTATCGGCTGCGCCTTGTGAATCAAGGCAAGGAAATCCATGAATTCACCGCGCCCGATTTCATTGCCGCGATCGATCTCAAGAACCCATCGGCGCTGGGGCCCTATACCAACCAGTTTGCCGTCGATCCCGGCAAGACCAAGGACGTTTTCTTTATCCCGCTCAAGCCGGGCCGCTATAATCTCGTCTGTGCCGATCACGATTGGGCGGGGATGACCGGCGAGATTGTCATCACCCCTTAGATGGCGGAGGCATAGATGGACTTCGCGAAATTCAAGGCGTCGCTGACGCTCGGTGCGCCGCCAGCGGGGATCGATCAGGCGCTGAACGCGCTCTGGTGGGACGCCAAGGGGGATTGGAAAAAGGCGCACGAGTGCGCCCAGAAAGACGAAGGTGCAAACGGCGCCTGGGTGCACGCGTACTTGCACCGCCGCGAGGGGGATATCTCGAACGCCGGCCATTGGTACCGGCGTGCGGGCAAGAGGGCGGCGGACGGCACGCTCGAAGCGGAATGGGAAGCGATCGCGCATGCGCTTCTCGCGAGGGCGTGAGCTTCGCCCCCTGCACCTAGGGGGCATTGAATGCCCGCGCGGGTAACGGGATACTCATTTCAAGTCAGCTATTGGAGGTGTGCATGATCCGGACGACCGCCCGACAATCCGCCGCCGCCGTTCTGCTCATGCGGACGCTACTGTTTCTTGTGAGCTTGAGCCTCCTCGGCGGCGCGGCATTGGCGCAGTCTCAGCCGCCCAAGGGCCCGCCACAGACCTTCATCATCTATTTCCATTCCGGCAGCACCAAGCTGACGTCGATGGATATGCAAACCGTGGCGCGGGCCGCGGCGGCGGTGACGCAGGCGAAAGGGCAGGGAACCTTCTCGCACGTCAAGGTCATCGGCTATTCCGATTCAAGGGGTAGCATTAATTCCGCGCAGCATATCTCCGAGCAGCGTGCTTTCGCGGTGCGCGATGCACTGGTGCACGCAGGTGTGCCTCGGCAAGAGATCGGGACCGAGGGGCGGGGCAAGCTCGAGCCGGAGGTGGCGGCGTCCGATCAGGTAAACCAGCCGCGCAATCGGCGCGTGCGGATCATCATCTACCGCCCCGGCGATTGAGCGGGGGTGCGGGAGACGAGGTGGATTAACTCCCGCGTCATAATATCGGGGATTGCGGTTCCGGCTGTCCGCACCTAGGTATTTTTCTACTAACGGGCGTTCGAGGCGAGCATGGCGCGACGCGCTTTCCTTCTTGTCGTCGTCGTCCTGGCGGTGGCCGCCGGCAATGCTCGCGCGCAAGGGCAGGGTGGCGGCATGGGTGGTCATGGCGGCGGTATGGGTCACGGCGGTTCGCACGAGGGTCAAAACCACGACCACAACAAACGTGGCCGGTTCATAGGTGGCGGCTACTTTTTTGGCGGGGCGTACTTCGACGGCTTCTACCCGTACGCATACGATCCCTACTACTTCCCCTACTACTACCCGCCGCCGGTGGTCTATGCCCCGCCCGCCACCGAGGTCATGGTCTCGGCGACGCCCGTCCCCGGCCGCGCCGACTGCCGCGCATTTGAGACGATGGTTGTGATCGACGGGAGGCAGCAACCTGCGGCAGGCACCGCCTGTCAACAGGCAGACGGCTCCTGGCATGTGATGCACTGAGCGTCCGATGCACCCGGTATTCGCGATTACCGTTCTTTTCATGCTGGCGGCATGTGTCCCCGCTGGATCGAACAACCTTGCGCCGTTCATCGACATCCGGAGCGCGAATTTCGCCGACATGGACAACCTGACGCTTTGCTCGATTTACTCGGCACACGCCTTTCGCTCGGACGAAGCCAAGGACGAGCTTGATCGTCGCAAGGTGCTCACCGAGGAAGACTGGAAGCGTGTGATTGATCACAAGCTCTATGCGGGAATGCCCGAGTGCGGGATGGTCGCGGCCTTCGGCCCTGCGGATCAGCGATATCTTTTTCGAGACGCGGCTAGCGGCAACCCGCTGCAGGTCGAATACCTCTACGACTGCGTGCGCACGCAAATGCCGGAATGCCCCTATACCGACGTGATCGTGCTGAACGACAAGGTCCTGTCCTGGTCTGCCGCGCAGACAACAGCGTTGGTGGGCCAAGGTGCGGCACTTGCTCCGATCCCGGCCGCGTCGACGCCCAGCTATACCGGCGGCGGGAGTGAGACAGGTGGTGGGGGAGGCGGCGGCGGCGGCTCAGGGATGTAGGCGTCCGGGGCAATAGCCGATACGATAGGCGCACCACACTAGGGGGAGGCCGGGCGCGTCCATGGAATTCGGCTATTTCACGCTCAGCGACAATCACTATCCCAACAACCCGCGGTCTGCCGAACGGCTGATTCTTGAAATCCGCGAGCAGGCGATTCTGGCGGACCGGCTCGGCATGCATTCCGCCTGGATCGGCGAGCATCATTTCGATTCACTGGGGGTCAATTCCTGTCCCGATGTTCTGCTGGCCAGCATTGCGCCGGTGACGTCGCGTATTCGTCTGGCGCCCGCCGTTTCGGTGCTGCCGCTGCATCACCCGCTGCATGTTGCCGAGCAATGGGCGACGCTCGACCTGCTGAGCGGGGGCCGCGTCGATTTCGCGGCCGGGCGCGGCTATGACCGACGCGAATATGAGCCCTTCGGCGCCAACTTCATGGAATCGATCGAGGTCTTCTCGGAGGGCATCGAGGTCGTGCTCAAGGCGTGGAACGAAGTGGGGCCATGGTCCTTCACCGGGCGGTATTACGATATCAAGGACATGGCGATTACGCCAAAGCCGGTTCAGCGACCGATCCCGTTCTTCATCGCGTGCTTCTCTCGCGCGAGCCTCGAGATCGCGGCCCGCAAGGGGCTCAACATTATTTTCGCGCCGTTCGCGGCGGCGATGACTTTCGGCGATCTTGGCAAAGCGGTCGCGGCCTATCGCGAGGAATGCGCCCGGCACGGGAACACGCCCAAAAAGGCGATGTGCAGCTATTTCATCCACATCGCCGAGACGCCGGAGCAGGAGAACTACGCGCGCGAGACGCTGATGAGCTATTTCCGCCATTGCGTGCTGCCGGCGTTCCCGACAGACCCGGCGAAGGCCCCGCCGACGATGCACTACTTCATGCGCATCGTCGAAATTCTCAAGGGCATGCGCAAGGAAGACCTTTCCGACAAGTCGATCCTTCTGGGATCGCCCGCCAAGATCATCGATACCCTAAAGCGCGTGGAGGCCGCAGGCATCGAAGAGGTGATCCTTTATTTCAACGTGGGCAACAAGCCGCATCAGATGGTGCAGGATCAGATGCGGCAGTTCATGGCGGAAATCGCGCCGCATTTTGCAGGAAAGCACATTTCGCTGAACGCGGCTGCGGGCGGCTGAGTGCCCCCGAGCCCTGCCCTCGCGAGGCGCGCCAGGAGACGCCGCGGACTAAATCATCCCGGAGTGCTTTGCGGCTGACCCTGATCGCTCGGGGGTGTCGACGCCGGCTTGGATCCAGCGGCCGGGGCGCCGTTCTTGCCGGTGTAATGCGGCGGCGTATGGGCGATGGTCGGATGCGCGATCGTCTCGTGCTTTGAACCGGGATGGGGCATTGCTTGATACTTGACCGCCTCGTGCTTGTCCGCGTCATGTTTTGACGCTGGGTACTTGGTGGCCTCGTACTTGATCGCCGGGTGCGACATAGTTGGATGCCGTTCCGCGGGCTTTTGTGATCCGGCCGCCGTCCCGGCATCGCCGCTCGAATTGTCGTCCGACAAGACCTTGTTGGCGGCTTTCGGTTCGATGTTGATGTCGGTTGCGAGCGCTGCCACCGGGAACGAAGTCAGGAGCGCGCCCAGCAGCGCCATGCGTACCGTGATTTCCGTCACTCTCACCATGGTCCTTCTCGCCGCAAATCCACGATCCCCGGAGTGTGAGCGAAAACCGTCACCGAAATATTAACGGCCGTTAACCACGGCCATCGCGTCTCTCGGCCTCACACGTCCAAGTCTCGCGCGAACTTGGCATTCTTCTGAATGAAGTCGAAGCGCAGCTCGGGTTTGCGGCCCATCAGGCTCTCGACCAGCGTTTGCGTGCGCTTATAGTCGGCGCGCTCGGCCGGCGGCGGCAGTGTGACCCGCAGCAGAGTGCGCTTCTTCGGATCCATGGTGGTATCGCGGAGCTGGATCGATGGCATTTCGCCGAGGCCCTTGAAGCGGCTCACCTCGACCTTGGCGCGCGCATCCTTGAACGTGGTCTTGAACAGCTCGTCCTTGTGGGCGTCGTCGCGGGCATAGACAGTGAGGGCGCCGCTCGCGAGGCGGTAGAGCGGCGGGATCGCGAGGTAAAGCCGGCCGCTCTCCACCAATTTCGGCATCTCACGGAAGAAGAACGTCATCAGCAGCGACGCGATATGCGCGCCGTCCACGTCGGCATCGGTCATGATGATGACGCGCTCATAGCGCAGCTTTTCCTCCGCATAACGATCGCCGCTGCCGCAGCCGAGCGCCAAGATCAGATCGGCCAGCTCCTGGTTCTGGCGCAGCCGATCGGCGGAGGCACTGGCCACGTTCAGGATTTTGCCGCGGAGCGGCAGGATCGCCTGGGTCTCGCGGTCGCGGGCCTGTTTCGCCGAACCGCCGGCGCTGTCGCCCTCCACCAGAAAGATCTCCGTGCCGCGGGCGTCGCCGCGCGAGCAATCCGCGAGCTTGCCGGGAAGGCGCAACTTGCGCGTCGCGCTTTTACGTTCGAGATCCTTCTGCTGGCGCCGGCGCTGGCGCTCCTCGGCGCGCTCGATCACGAAGTCGAGCAGCAAGTGTCCGCCCTCGGTATCGCCGGCGAGCCAATGGTCGAAATGATCCTTGAGCGCCGTGTCCACCAGTCGCGCCGCTTCGGGCGAGGAGAGCCGCTCCTTGGTCTGCCCCTGGAATTGAGGCTCACGGATGAAGAGCGAAAGCAGCACGCTCGCATTCTCCATCACGTCCTCGGCGGTGATCTGCGCCGCCCGCCGATTGCCGGTCAGTTCCCCGTAGGCTTTGAGGCTGCGGGAGAGTGCGCTGCGCAGCCCCTGCTCATGGGTCCCGCCCTCGGGGGTCGCGATCGTGTTGCAGTAGGAGTGGCAGAAACCATCTTCTTCCGGACACCAGTGGATCGCCCACTCGACGCGGCCGTCCTTGCCCAGTTCCGCCTCGCCCTCGAACGGCTTTGGGGTGATCGTCGTGCGGCCATTGATGGTGGCGGCGAGAAAATCCGCAAGACCGCCGGGGAAATGCAGCCGCTCTTCCTCCGGCACATCGGCAGGCCGCGGAACGGCCGATTCCGCGACCCAACGGATTTCGACGCCTCGGAATAGATAAGCCTTGGAGCGAGCGAGGCGGTAGACGGATGCCGCCTTGAAGCGTGCGCTCTCGCCAAAGATTTGCGGGTCGGGATGGAAACGGATGGTGGTGCCGCGCCGGTTCGAGACCGCGCCCTTGTCCTTGAGCTTGGTCTTGGCCTTGCCGCGGCTGTATTCCTGCCCGTAGAGACGGCGATCGCGCGCAACCTCGACGGTGAGCCGGTCCGATAGCGCATTCACCACCGAGACGCCCACGCCATGCAGGCCGCCCGAGGTCTTGTAGGCGCTGCCGCCGAACTTGCCGCCGGAGTGGAGCGTCGTCAGGATCACCTCGAGTGCCGAGGTCTTGGGAAATTTGGGATGGGGGTCAACCGGAATGCCGCGGCCATTGTCGCTCACGGTGACACTGCCGTCGGCGTGCAGGATCACCTCGATGCGATTGGCGTGTCCGGCAACGGCTTCATCCATTGCATTGTCCAGCACCTCCGCCACGAGATGATGGAGCGCGCGCTCGTCGGTGCCGCCGATATACATGCCGGGACGGCGGCGAACAGGTTCCAGACCCTCCAGGACCTCGATGTCCCGAGCGGAGTATTGCGCGGAGGTACGGCGGGGCACATTGTCGAAAAGGTCGGCCATGGCGGCGCGAGTATAGGGACGCACGGACGGCATGCGCAAGCAGGATGCAGTACGATCGAATCGTTCAACCACAAGATATAGTGGGAGAAGGTGGTCCGATGGATACCGACGAGATCATGGCTCTGCCGCCACAGCTCGAACCTGCGCTACGCAACATTGCAATGCCCGCCGATGCCAACGCCAACGGCGACATCTTTGGCGGGTGGGTGCTATCGCAGATGGATCTGGCCGGCGGCAGCCTCGCGGTACAGCGTGCGCAGGGCAGGGTGGCCACCATCGCGGTCACGGCGATGACCTTTCACTTGCCGGTTTTCATCGGTGATGAGGTGAGTTGCTACGGCGAGGTCGTACGCATCGGTCGCACCTCGATCACCATCCGCATCGAGAGCTGGGCGCGCCGCCATCGCAGCGGCGAGCGGGTCAAGGTGACGGAGGGAACCTTCACCTATGTGGCGATCGGGGATGACCGCCGGCCGCGGCCGTTACCTCCGGAGGCGGCGAGCTGAGCCTTGCCGCCTCAGGGAACAGCCGGCTTGAGAGTGCGAAGATATGCCACCAGCGCGTCCAGATCGGCATCGCTGATGTTCTGGTACCAGTCAAACGCCATGAGCTGCGCCAGCGGGCGGTCCGGACGTTCGCCCTTGGTGATCGCGGTCTTTATCTGCTGATCGGTCCACCGCGCCATCCCGGCGGGGTTGGCGGGCGTCAGATTTGAGGTGAGGACGATCGCTCCCGTCCAAGGCACCTCGATCTCCTGGCCGCCGGCGCCCAGTTTATCCATGACGAGCTGACCGTCCGCGGCGCGGGGCGTGTGGCACTCAAGACAGTGCCCGAGATTGGAGGCAAGATAATGCCCATACGCGATCTTGTCGCTCGGTAGCGTGCTCGGCACGCTCGCAGCCGGCGGGCCATAACTCGGCGGCAGCGGAATCTTGTAAACCGATTTTTCGACCTGATGGCGCACGGGTGGGACCGCGCGCAGATACGCAACCAATGCTCGCACATCCGCATCCGAGATGCCGCGATAGAAGTCGATCGGCATCGGCGGACCGATGATGGTCCCGTCGGGACGCTTGCCGTCGCGGATCGCGTCAATGATTTGGTCGTCGGTCCAACGGCCGATCCCCGTCTCGGGGTCAGGCGTGATGTTCGGAGCAACGGCCCGGAACACCGGTGCCACGAATACCGTGCCGCCCGCCAGTTCCATTCTCGGCTCTATTTTTCCAGCGGCATCCCGCGTCGTGTGGCAATTGCCGCAAGCCACGATGCCCCGCATGAGGTAAGTGCCTCGCTCCAGCGCCGTCTCGGCGGATGCACTGCCGACCCCGATCAGAAGCGCGGCGATTACCAGAATCACGACCGCCGGCATGGCGCGAAGATTCATTGGCCCCTCCTTATACGCCCTGTTCGAGGCAAGTTTAGCGTGGCCCGCGGCCTTGGCCGATACGTAACAACGGCGGAAGTCAAACGAACTCTCGACAAGAGAGCTAGAGAGTCTTGCCAATAGCATTAGGGGTGTTACACCATGCACGATGAACCAGGGGTGTGGGGGAACTCTGTATGTCTGCAATCGTGCGTGAAACAAATACCCGAAATTGGGGTTTTTGGACGATCGCCTTCATTTCAGGAGGAATGCTCACCTCGTCGGCTCTAGCGCAAGTTCCACCGGGCGCGGGTACGGTTGCTCCCGGTCGGATCGAGCAACCATTTCGCCCTGAGACGGCGCCACCACCCGCGGGTGGTGCACCGGTCGTACCGCCGAGTCTTTCGCCGAGCCTAGCTCCTCCAGGCGCGGCACAAGTTCATTTCAGCCTCCAAAAGATTGTGATTGAGGGGGCGAATGTATTTTCCGCGGCTGATCTCGCGCCGCTTTACCAGGACATGGTCGGTCACGACGTGACGCTGCAGCAAATCTACGACGTCGCGGCGGCGATTACCGCGAAGTACGGCGGCGCCGGATACATCCTCTCGCAGGCGGTGGTACCGGCCCAACGCATCGTCGGTGGCGTCGTGCGCATCCAAGTGGTCGAGGGTTTCGTCGACAAGGTCACGCTCAAGAACGAGACCGGCGCTGCGCTCGATGATCACCTGCTGCAGGCTTATGCAGCCAGCATTTCGGCCGTGCATCCGCTTCAATCATCGGTGCTCGAACGATACTTATTGCTCATGAACGACCTTCCGGGCGTGACCGCACGCTCCTACATGCAGCCCTCACCAAGCACACCCGGCGCCGCTGACATGGTGGTGGTGGTGGAGCGCAAGACCTTCGACGGCACGGTCAGCATCGACAATCAAGGCAGCAAGTTTCTCGGTCCCTATGAAGGGTTGGTCGAGGGCAATCTCAACGACGTGCTCGGCCGCGATGAGCGCACCGGCCTGCGTTACGTCAATACCGTGCCATTTAGTGAGCTGCATTACGCGGAGATCTATCACGACGAGCAGCTCGACACGGAGGGAACGAAGGCGACGTTCGACTTCTACTGGTCGCAGGCCAATCCCGGCTCCTTCTTCACCGGCGTCACCGACAACGACTACAGCGGCTCGGTCCAGATCACGCATCCCTTCATCCGCTCGCGCGCGCAGAATCTGATCGGCCTTGCGCGCTTCGAGGTGGACAATCTCGAGGGAAACCTCACGGGAGCGGAGATCGTCAATGATCACCTGCGGGTATTGCGCACCCAGTTGATCTGGAACGGCATCGATGCGCTCTGGAACGGGGCTTCATCGAGCGCCTCGGTGGAATACAGCCAAGGTCTGCCGATCTTCGGAGCGACAACCCTTCCGACGCGGGTGGGAGCAAGCACGACCTTCGCCAAATTCAATGGACAAGCGTCGCGGGATCAGGGAATCGGCGGAGACTTCAGCATCTATGGTGCGGTTGCGGGGCAGGTCAGCGGCCAGATACTGCCCTCCTCGGAAGAGTTCGGTTTCGGCGGCGCGCAGTTCGGCCGCGGCTACGATCCCTCGGAGATTATCGGCGACAGCGGGATCGAGGGAACAGCAGAGCTGCGTTGGGGCCAGGAAGTCGGAAATTCCTGGCTGCACGATTACCAATTCTTTGGCTTCTGTGATGCGGGTGCGGTGTGGAGCAACCTGATTGTTCCCGGCGGCAGCAGCCAACAGACGGCGGTATCGACCGGCGCGGGCGTGCGCATCAATCTCGAGCTCGGGATTTCCGGCTACGTCGAGGTGGGCGTGCCGCTGACGCGCATCGTCGCCGCCGAGGGAAACAAGAATCCGCGCGTGTTCTTTGGCGTCGCCAAGAAATTCTAGCAGCGCACGCTTCCGCGGGTCACGACTTGGCACGAGCGGCCGAACGGAGTCCGATAGGAGAGCATCGACCGCCGCGTCCACTGACATTCGTTTGCGCGCAAGCCAAATGCCCCGCCGGAGCGACCGGCGGGGCGTAATCTGCGGCCGGTCAGCTCTTCTTGATCAGCTTGCCGTTGTGGCAGACGTAGGTGGCCGTCCGAGAATTGATCTCCTGGCCCTCGTCAGCGTGCTTGGGCTTGCCTGAAGTACCGGTGCGATCGTAGCCGGTATAATCGCAGCCCGAGGAACCGCTCGGTTGCGCCGGCGGAGTGCCTTGAGCGAGTGCTATCGGTGCGGCAAGTAGGAGTGAGAAACCTGCCAACGCGGCAGACCACGACGAAATCGCCATCGAGGATACCCCCTTTGGTTAAGAGAACATCTCCGAGCCAACGGTATCTTCTTGCTCTCCGCTCATCCTCTCTCCGTTTGGCGAGTTGACAGGGTTCTCTGCGGGCAGGCGCGAAGTTTGAGCCCACTTAATCACCGTGGACTCCCTGAACGGCCAACGATGCAGGGACTAGCAGTCGCACTGCTGTCGTGAACGCGAAGCGCCGTGCGGCGTCATCGGATCGCGTTCACCATCGCTCGACGGCCCGCGCATCTGTTTAGAGACGGGGAAGGGGCCGGCAGCAGTTCCGCCAGCCCCTTCGATCGCACTCCTCCGGACGGAGCAACACGCTGTAATACATCTGGTTGCACCAAAGTCCTGAAATCCCACACTGCGTGACGGCACCTTGATCGAGAGCAAGTGACAGTCTAAGCCCGGTGGCCGCGTTTTGGATATCTACGCCACTCATTCACGCCAGTGGCACCGATAACTGCCGAAGCTGTGCCTTCAAGAAATCGAAATCTACTGGCTTCGTAATGAATTCAGCAGCCCCATATTCGCGAGCCCGTCGCCTGCGCTCGTCATCACCATAGGCGGTGACCATCATGACCGGTAGATCGGGGCGACGCGTCTTGATTTCCCGCAACAGCGCCAGCCCATCCATTTCCGGCATGTTGATGTCCGACAGGATCACGATCAGCTGTGGCCGAATGCCACCAGCAAGCTTGTCGAGCGCCTCCTGCGCTGACTCGGCGAAGTGCAGAACATACGTGCCCTCACGCGCTTCGCGTCGGAAGTGCTGGCGAAACAGATCGGTGATGTCAGGTTCGTCGTCGACGACCAAAATGCTGACACTCACGTTGCTCTCCCCTGGGGCGCTGCGTACTGTTTGCGGGGCAATCGCACAGTGAATTCGGTGAAGGCGCCGACCTCGCTCTCCACCTCGATCGTGCCGCCATGCTGCTGAGTGATGATCTCGTAGCTGATCGAGAGACCGAGCCCGGTTCCCTCGCCGGTCGGCTTGGTCGTGAAGAAAGGCTGAAAGAGCTTGTCGCGGTTCTCGGGAGCGATACCGGTACCGTTGTCGCGAATGCGAACTTCGACCGCCGAACCGAGATCGCGGGTCGTCACCGTCAGAACCGGTCGGCTGCCTGTCTCTCGGCTTCGCTTATGGGCGGCATAGAAGCCGTTGCCGATCAGGTTCAGGAACACCCGGGTCACGTCCTGCGGTACCAGTTCGATCGGGGCGAGCGCAGGATCGAACTCGCGCTCCAGTGTGATGTTGAAGTTCTGGTCCTGGGCACGGGCGCCGTGATAGGCGAGGTTGAGGGTCTCTTCGACCAAAGCGTTGAGATTGACGGTCTGCCATTCGCCACTGCTGCCGCGCGAATGCGCCAGCATGCTCTTGACGATGCCGTCGGCGCGGCGGCCGTGGTCGGCGATCTTCTGCAGATTTCCGGCCAGCATATCGATGGTCTCGCCGATCTCGTGACGTTTGCCTTCGTCGAGGGCCGCCAATGCGGGTGCTGCTTCCTCCTTGAATTCGTCCAGCAGTTCGACCGAAAGCCCGGCGAAATTGTTGACGAAATTGAGAGGGTTCTTGATCTCGTGGGCGATCCCGGCGGTCAATTGGCCGAGCGATGCCATCTTCTCCGCATGGACTAGACTAGCTTGTGCGGTCTTCAAGTCGCGCAGCGCGCTCTCGGCAGCATCCCGTGCGGCACGAACCTGCTCTTCCGCGCGCTTCCGCTCGGTGATGTCGGCGTAGATCATCACGAAGCCGCCGCCAGGCACAGGGTTCCGCCGTACTTCGATAACGCGACCATCCGGACGCGTGCGCTCATAGCGCATCTCTCGGCTGGTATCTTCGAGGCCGCGGCCCAGTTCCGCCTCCACCTCGGCGGAACTGAATTCGTGTCGCTCGGCGAGGTAGTGGAAGAGTTCGGCAATGCTCGGCCGCTTGGCGAGGAGCGCGTTGGGCAGATCGAGCATCTCTTGGAGATTGCGGTTCCACGCGGCAAGGCGGCCTGCGGCGTCGAACATCGCGACACCGTCGCCCATGTTGTCAAAGGTGACCCGCAACTCGGCCTGCCGCTCCCGGATTTCGTTCAGCAACCGAGCATTGTCCATGGCGATCACCGCCTGTGCCGCGAAACTCTCCAGCAGCGCGATCTCCTTGTCGATGAAAGGCCGCACCTCAAGCCGGGCTGCACTGATATAGCCGAGAAGAACTTCCTCCTTATGCAGCGGGACGAAAAGCAAAGTACGCGCACCGGCGGCGACACTGAACGCTCGCTTTGGATCACCTTCGTCCCAATGGAGCTCGGCCTCTACATCGGGAACGTGAATGACGCGCTTCTCAGACACCAATCGCGCATGGGGGCTATTCGCCGATGGGCGAAAGGGTTGCCGCATCAAATTCGCATGCTGCTCGGAAAATCCACGGGTTGCCATGGCCCTCAAGAGTTCACCGTCAAATGTGGCGAGAACACCGCGAGTGACATTGCAGAGACGATGCGCCTGCTCCAGGATTGCATCGAAGACCGGGACGAGATTGCCGGGTGAACTGTTGATTACCTGCAAAATCTTCGCGGTCGCAGTCTGCTGCTCCAGCGCCTCGCGCGTCTCGGTTATCAGCCGCGCATTCTCGATCGCGATCACCGCCTGGTCGGCGAAGGTGGTTACCAGAGCGATCTGGTTGTCGGCGAATGGACGCGGTTCCTGCCGATAAATGACGAAAGCGCCGATCAGCTCGCCTTTCTTCAGCAAGGGCACCGCGAGCTGGGCGCGGGCGCCACCTTGCTCTACTGCCGCGACACGCCAGGGATCCCGTTCAAGATAAGCGGCATCACTACGCGCGTCCTCAACGTGCACAGGGGCCTTGGTTTGCGCCAAGCGACGAAGCGCGGCATGCGCCCCGGGCAGATGTGGGCCGCTGCGCAGCGCAACATCTAACGCGCTCGGCAGATTCCGACCCGCGCCGTATGTGTAAGCCTCGCCGTCATATAGCGCCAGGAAGCCGAATTTCGCTCCACAAAGCTCCGTCGCTTTCTCTAGCATCGCTTCGAAGACCGGCTGTAGGTCGGCAGGCGAGCTGGCGACAGTGCGCAGCACCTCGCTGGTCGCGGTCTGATATTCGAGAGCCTCGGCAAGATCGCTATTGCGGGTCCGCAATTCGCCGAGCAACCGCGCGTTCTCGATCGCAATTACCGCCTGGTCAGCAAAGGTCGTGACCAGCGCAATCTGCTTCTCCGTGAAGGCGCGCGCCTCCTTTCTCATGAGTGAAAATGCCCCCACCGGTATCCCTTCCCGCATGAGCGGCACGCCGAGCATCGTACGCATGCCGACACGCTTCACGGCGTCCGACCAGGTGTATTCGGGGTCCTTCAGAACATCGAGTATGTGGATCACCTGGCCCTCTGTGAGCGTCCTGCCGATGAGAGTTCCGCGGCCGGGGGCGGGTGCGCTCTCCTCGGCGAATCGTCGGTGTTCCTCCGAATAGCCGTAGTCGCCCACCCGCCGAAGGACTTTGCCATCTGGCTGCCAGATGGTGGCGGTCTCCGCGCCGCAGAGTCGCGCGGCGCTCTCGGCGAGAGTATCGAGTACAGGTTGCAGATCGAAGGTCGAGCGGCTGATCAGCTTCAGCACGTCGGCGGTCGCCGTTTGCTGCTCGAGTGCCTCTCGGGTTTCAGTAATGAGGCGGGCATTTTCCATCGCGATCACCGCCTGAGCGGCAAAATTCCGCACGAGCGCGATCTGCTTATCGGAGAACGGCTTTACCTCCTGACGGTAGATGTTGATGGCGCCGAGCAGGGCGTTGTCTTTGCGCAGCCCTACACTGAGCAGTGTGCGTCCGCCGCCAAGGTCGACTATGGCACGACGGATAGGGTTGCCGCCCTCGTACAACTCCGACGCGGCCAAATCCGGGACGTGAACGACGCTGTCACCTCGCACGATGTCCAGAAGACTGGCAGCAGCCGCGACGGGCACGGGTTCGCGCAGGAACTCCGCGAATGCGGACGACGCGCCGCGGGTCGCGACCGCACGGAACAGCTCACCATCATAGGTCCAGAGGACGCCAAGACCCGCCTGACACAAGTCGGTTGCTTTTTCGAGCGTCGCGTCGAAGACCGGCGCGAGGTTGCCGGGCGAGGCATTGATGACTTGCAACACGTCGGCGGTCGCGGTCTGCTGTTCCAAGGCCTCGCGCGTCTCGGTAATGAGTCGGGTATTCTCGATCGCGATCACCGCCTGATCGGCGAAGGTGCGGACCACCTCGATTTGGCGCTCGGTGAACGGTTCAACCCGTTGACGCGCCAGATTGATCGTGCCGATCGGCTCGCCCTCACGCAGCAGCGGCACGCCGAGAAACGTTCTTACCTTTCCTAAATTGAATGTCTCCGGAATCGCGTACTCCGGGTCGGCGGTAATGTCGGCAATATGCACCACCCTGCGTTCGAGTGCCGTGCGAGCCGTCACGGTGCCCCGGCCGGGTGACATGACAAGACTTCGCGCAAAGGCCGCATAGTCCGGCGAAAATCCGACGTCTGCCTTCACGCGGTAGACCTCGCCCTCGCGACGGCAGATAAAGCCCATCTCCGCAGCGCAGAGTCGCGCGGCGGTTTGTACCAGGGTGTCCAATACCGGCTGGAGGTCGAAGGTGGAGCGGCTAATCACCTTCAGCACGTCGCTTGTCGCGGTCTGGTAGCGCAGCGACTCTTCGAGATCGCTGGTGCGCGCGCGCAATTCGTTGAGCAGCCGCGCATTCTCCATGGCGATGACGGCCTGTGCGGCGAAATTCTCCAGAAGAGCGATCTCCTTGTCGGAGAACGGGCGGACCTTGAGGCGGGCTGCGGAAATCGTTCCGAGCAGCCTGCCGTCCTTGCGAAGCGGAACGGACAGCGCGGTGCGGATGCCGGCCGCGGCACCTACTCGTGCAACAGGAAGGTCAATCTCGGTAATGTCGTGGACATGCGCGTAGCGGGCACCTTCGAGCAGCGGCTGCACCAGCGGATTGTCGTAACCATCTGATCCTTGTCGAAGCCGCTCGGCCAATGGCTCCGCATAACCGTGCGTGACCAGGGCTCGCCACTTCTTGCCGTCATAGAGCCCGAGGGCACCCAGAGCCGCATCACAAAGACTATGTGCCTTCTGCAAAATCGCGTCAAACACCGGCATGAGGTTGCCAGGAGATGCATTGATTACTTGTAGGACCTCCGCAGTTGCAGTTTGCTGCTCGAGCGCCTCTCGCGTTTCGTTGATGAGTCGCGCATTCTCAATCGCAATCACGGCCTGGTCGGCGAAGGTGCGAACCAGTTCGATCTGGCGCTCTGTAAACGGCTCGACCCGCTGCCGTCCGAGGTTGATCGTACCGACGACAATCCCTTCGCGGAGCAGCGGTACGCCGAGCTGTGTGCGTAATTTCCCAAGCGTGGTTGCTTCGCGAAACGCATATTCCGGGTCCGATGCACTGTCGGTTACATGGACCACTCGGCCCTCGAGCATCACGCGACCTGTTATCGATCCTCGTCCGGGGACGCGAGGATGCTGCTCAAGGTATTCTTGAAGTTGACGGACGGCCTCCTTCATTTCCGGCAAGAAGGCGACAGCTGCAGCAACGCGATACACATCCCCGTCGCGACGCAGGATATAGGCGCATTCGGCACCGCAAAGCCGACATGCCGTTTCCGCAACCGTGTCCAAGACGGCCTTCAAATCGAAGGTGGAGCGGCTGATGACCTTGAGCACGTCGCTCGTGACAGTTTGGTATCTGAGCGACTCTTCGAGATCGCCGGTGCGCTCGCGCAGCTCGTCGAACAAGCGCGCATTCTCGATGGCGATCACCGCCTGGTCGGCAAAGGTGGTCACCAGCTCAATATCCTTGTCCGTGAACGGATCGACCAGTTTCCGTGTTAGCGTGAAGACACCGATGAGTGTGTTTTCCCGCATTAGAGGCACGCCGAGGCCCGTGCGCCATTGACCGCGTCTCTGATGTTCCAGGATGGTGTATTCGGGATCCTTAAGCACGTCCGGAATATGCACGGTCCGCCCCTCAGAAACGGCGCGCGCCGTCACCGAGCCGCGCCCCTCCGACAGGGGGTTCTGCCCTGTATATTTCTTGAACTCGTCCGATATACCTAGCGACGCAATCAGGTGATAGCGATCGCCCCAGCGTCGGAACATAAAGGCCTGATCGGCATGGCAGAGGTGTGCCGCTGTCTCGACCAGTGTGTCGAGCACGGTCTGAAGATCGGCGGTCGAGCGGCTGATAAGTTTGAAGACGTCGGCGGCCGCAGTCTGCCGTTCCAGCGCCTGCCCCAACTCGCGTCTGAGTGCCGCGATTTCCAGCTTCAGCTCGACAGCGGGCTTCGCAAGCCTCTTTACGACCCGGGATTTCCGCAGCGCTGGCTTACGCTTCGCCACAGAGAAGAGCCCGATGAATGCGAAGTGGCCCCCGCTCTTCCCGCCGGAAGAGCCGAACAAACGTGCCTCGTCTCATTTTGGTCCTCCAAACCAAGTTAGAGACGGCAGAGTGCGCAGTATAGCGCCGACAGTAGCGCACGTTCTTGCGTGCGTCACGCGCAGTCGCACATCGACAGGAACAGCGCACCCGCTTCGCGCGCGGTGCTGAAGGAGGGCAGGGAAGGAGCCGACTACTCTACTGCCGGCTCCTCCAATCTCACCCTTTGGAGCTTGGCTTGTTCCACACAGCGTGCCACAGGGGTCAGCGAGCGGAACTAAGCGGTCAAGGATTCCAGAGACTTACCTATACGCTGTAATACATCTGGTATTCGATCGGATGCGGCGTGTGCTCGAAGGCGTAGACCTCTTCCCACTTGAGCTCGATGTAGGCCTCGATCTGGTCGCGCGTGAACACGTCGCCCTTGGTCAGGAAGGCGTGGTCGGCGCGCAGGCATTCGAGCGCTTCGCGGAGCGAACCGCAGACGGTCGGCACGTCCTTCAGTTCCTCCGGCGGCAGATCGTAGAGGTTCTTGTCGATGGGGTCGCCGGGATGGATGCGGTTCTGAATGCCATCGATTCCCGCCATCAGCATCGCCGCATATCCGAGATAGGGATTGGCGGCGGGGTCGGGGAAGCGCACCTCGACGCGCTTGCCCTTCGGGCTCGCCACATAGGGTATGCGGCACGATGCCGAGCGGTTGCGCGATGAATAAGCCAACAACACCGGCGCTTCAAAGCCGGGGATCAGGCGCTTGTAGCTGTTGGTGGTGGGATTGGTGAAGGCGTTGATCGCCTTGGCGTGCTTGATGATGCCGCCGATGTAGTAGAGCGCCGCGTCCGACAGATCGGCATAGCCCGAGCCCGCGAACAGCGGCTTTTCGCCCTTCCAGATCGATTGGTGCACGTGCATGCCGGAGCCGTTGTCGCCCTTGATCGGCTTCGGCATGAAGGTCGCGGTCTTGCCGTATTGATGCGCGACATTGTGAACGCAGTACTTATAGATCTGCATGTTGTCGGCGGTGCGCACCAGGGTCGAATAAACGAAACCCAACTCGTGCTGCGATGGCGCGACCTCGTGGTGGTGCTTTTCCACATCGAGCCCCATGTCCGCCATTACCGAGAGCATCTCGGCGCGCAGGTCGGAGGCGCCGTCCACCGGCGGCACCGGGAAATACCCGCCCTTGATCGGGGGACGATGACCGGTGTTGCCGTCGGGATACTTCTTGGCGCTGACCCAGGGCGCCTCCTCGGCATCGATCTCGATGCTCGATCCCGACATCCCGCTCTGGTAGCGCACGTCGTCGAACACGAAGAACTCCGCCTCGGGCCCGAAGAACGCCTTGTCGCCAATGCCGGTCGAGGCCAGGTATTTCTCGGCCTTTTTGGCGACCGAACGCGGGTCGCGAGCATAGGGTTGGCCGGTCCCTGGCTCGTACACGTCGCAATTGATGATGAGAGACGTCTGCGCCGCGAACGGATCGAGCACCGCGGTCGCGCAGTCCGGCATTAGCACCATGTCGCTCTCGTTGATCGCTTTCCATCCCGCGATCGAGGAGCCGTCGAACATCACGCCGTTGGTGAGGAACTCTTCCGTGATGGTTTTGACGTGGTGCGCCAGGTGTTGCCATTTGCCGCGCGGGTCGGTGAAGCGGAAGTCCACATACTTGACGTCGTGCTCCTTGATCATATCGAGAACTTTCTTGATCTCGGACATCGCTGGTTTCCCGTTGTTGGTTGCGTGTTGTCAACAGTACCGGCGGAGCGCGCGCCGCGCGCTCGCACCGCGTGATTTGCTATCGCTCTTGCGCTCGCGGCGTCAGATAGCGTCGGCGCCGTGCTCGCCGGTTCGGATGCGAATTGCCTCTTCGATGGTGGAGACAAAGATCTTTCCGTCGCCGATGCGGCCGGTGTGCGCCGCCTTTTGAATTGCCTCAACGGCGCGCTCGACCATCGAATCCTCCATCACCACCTCGATCTTAACTTTCGGCAGAAAGTCCACGACGTATTCAGCGCCGCGGTAGAGTTCCGTGTGCCCCTTCTGCCGTCCGAAGCCCTTGGCCTCGGTAACGGTGATGCCTTGGATACCCACCTCGTGCAAAGCTTCCTTCACTTCGTCGAGCTTGAAGGGTTTGATGATCGCTTCAACCTTTTTCATGCTTCCCTCTACGGCGCGTCGTTAAAGGCGCCTCGGCCGGCAGCGCAGCGGGCGAAACGTCTCATTCCCGCTCGTTAAGCACAAGGCATGCCATCGCTGACGCCAGGAAGTGTGCGCTATCGACGGCGATGGAGCCTTCGGCGCCCAAATAATTTGCATTATGTGCCTAATTAATAAGCAGAGGAAGAGCGGCCAGGGAGCTGCCGAACTGAAAGACAGCGGCGGATGCGTTCGATTGCCTCTTCAAGGGCAGGCAGGCTCGCGGCATAGGAGAAGCGCAGATAACCCTCTCCGAAGCGCCCGAAACTGGTCCCCGAGAGCGTAGCGACGCCGGCCTCCTCCAGCAGTACGTCCTGCAGTGCCCGAGCATCGAGTCCCGTGCCGCCGATTGCCGGAAACGCATAAAACGCCCCACCGGGATTGACACAGCGGAAGCCCGGCAGCTCGTTGAGTGCCCGGATGATGAAGCGGCGGCGCTCGGCGAAGGCACGCACCATAGTTTCCACGGGCTCGCGCGGACCGGTGAGCGCCGCGATCCCCGCGTATTGGGTCGCGGCGTTTACGCAGGAATGGCAGTTGATTGCCAGCCGCTCGGCGTGGGCAAACAGCGATTTTGGCCAGACCCCGAACCCCATTCGCCATCCCGTCATCGCATAGGTCTTGCTCCAGCCGTCGAGCAGGATCAGCCGATCGCGAAGCTCCGGATAGGTGAGAAGGCTCACGTGCTCGGCGCCGTCATAGACCATTTCGCCATAGATCTCGTCGCTCAGGATTGCGACCTCGGGGTGCCGCTCCAGGCCTTTGACCAGCTTGTCAAACTCCACGCGCGGCACCACGCCGCCCGTGGGGTTCGCGGGGCTGTTGACGATGAGCAGTCGCGTGCGTGGCGTGATCTTGCGCAACACCTCTTCGGCGCTGAACGAAAAGCCCTTGGCTTCGTGTAATTCGATCGGCACCGGTGTTGCGCCGGAAAACCGGATCACGCTCTCGTAGATGGGAAAGCCGGGATTGGGATAGAGGATTTCGACGCCCGGCTCGCCCATGATCATGATCGCAAAGAACATGGTCACCTTGCCGCCCGGCACCACGAGAATATCGGCCGGCGACACGGTGACGGCATAACGGCGGTGCAGATCGGCAGCGACCGCTTCTCTGAGCGGCAGGATGCCGTTCGCGGGAGTGTAGCCGTGGTGACCGTCCGCCAGCGCCTTGCGGCCGGCCTCGACAATGTGCTGCGGCGTTGGGAAGTCCGGCTGCCCGATGCCGAGATTGATGATGGAGCGCCCCTCGGCCTCCAGGGCTTTGGCGCGAGCGAGCACCTCGAAGGCAGTCTCGGTGCCGAGTTGAGACATGCGCTGGGCGACAGTCACCATGGCGGGTCCTTTGCGAACGATGCCCCTTTTATGACTGAACCCCGCCCGCCCGCCAAGCGGGGAGGCCAACCCCAAGATATTGTGGCCATTGCCTCGGGGTGATCTCAACTGATGCCGCGCCATACCCCGCCGATTTCGCGCGGTATTGCGCCAGTCCTGCGCCAATAACGCACCAGCATTTCTCGCGTGCGATATCATTTATCTTATGCGAGCGTGGTCTTAATCCCGTCGGAGGGGGCTGGATGAGGCGGCGCAATTTCATTTTTGGTGTTGGCCGACGACACGCGGTTGCTGGGCGCTCGTCGCTGATGGCAACAAGGACAAATCCGCGCACGTCTTCCCCTGATTGATTCATATCAATGGGCGGCCGTCTCAGCGTTCCCACGTGAGCGGGCGACGCTGGAGGAGAGTCGCCATGAAGAGGATCATTCTCATCGCACTCGGTGCAGTGCCGTCGATATTCGTATTGTCCGCGGCTGTAGCGCGCGAAGGGTCTCCGCCTCCCGGATATCCGCCCGGCTGGACTGTGCGAAGCGAACATCTGCCTCCAGTCATGTCGATGCCTTATGAACACTAATCGGCGGTCGGCTTCGCGTGATGCTCGGGACCTGGGTCAATGCGATCTGCTGCTCGCGAAGATAAAGGCGCAAGGGACGCCATGTCCGAGCCCCAATCAGAAAGAATTAGTTGTTGATGTACGCGGCGATCAGCGCAGCCAGATGAGGCCGGCGCAGATGGCAATCACGACCTGCGTGATTTTGGAGTCTTTGGCGCGCCGACCTGTGACGCGTTCCCATAGCATGGCGAGAGACCAGCCAATGCCCAGATAGGCGAAGACAAAGAGCACCAGACTGATGAGGGTGTGGATGACTTGTTGTGTGAATGTCATTTCAGTGCCTTCACCGGGCTCGCCGCTTCTTGCTCGCGCGTGCCGCGCTCTCGCGCATAGTGGGCGTTCTGCTCCAGCCGGCGAGGCCCCGATTCGATATTGCGCATGGCCTTGGCGCGAACCTCCTTGGCTGCGTCCGCACCGGTTCGCGGAAACCGAGATTTTGCCCCGCGATCTTACCGAAGCGAACCGCCGTTGCCTCGGGATCGAACCACTTGCCACGGCCGCGCACCAGCCGCGCTACGACGGTGGCGATGGCCTCCATCTCCTGCGCCGTGAGTTGCTGCTCGTCAGACATAGCGGTTCCACACGAAAGATAAGCCGGCCAACCGTCAAGTATCGAGGACGAGGAGTCGATGGTTTTTACACGAGTCCAAGCATTGGATCGACAACTACTTGGAATCGTTAACTATACTGTGCTGGCTTGATTCTTGCCTTATTTCAGCATTTCCGCCGTTCTCCCAGAGACAGGAGAGAGAGCGATGCTCAGAACTTGGCGCGTGACAGTTTGGGCACTTGCCGGCCTCGCGATGTATGTCGCTTCGCCTGCGAAGGCAATTCCAATAGTGTCGACCGCGACCTTCGATTTCACCGGGGACTGTACCGACTGCGCCGCGCACGCCGGAACGCCCACATACATCGTCTCTGCCCAGCTCACGCTCCAGAACTACACGCTGGGAGACTCCATTACTGCCGGCCCCAGCGGCAACTTCGTTTCGTTCACTTACGACGGCAGCAATTTGCAAGCCGCGTTTACCTTTACCAACAGCACCCCTGGCTTGTTTGTGGGTGGAGCCATCATGGCTCCCTTGCCCGGAGCGGAGCACGTCCAAGTTGGTGAAAACCCGTCGAACTTCCAATTCCAGTCAAACACAGAGGGCACTTGGTTTGTTGGACCAGGTGGCGATGTTGGCACCAACGGGACATGGGGCGTACCTGAGCCATCGTCGCTAGCGGTGCTCGCCATGGGCCTCCTCGGCTTCCGGTTCCTAAGCCGCAAGCGCGCGCCGTTGTCACAATAGCAACCTGTTTTCTCCTCAATCGCCCAGTCGCGGCGAGCGTTGCGCCACTAGCCGCCTTGCTTGGGCCGCGCCAGAACCATTGGCCGTGCTCGCGGGCGACGCTGGCGATCATGCTGGCGACGGCGGTGGCCGCTTCATCATCCAGCGCGCGGGAATACCGCTCGCGGTATGCGGCGAGTGCAGCTTGATAGGCCAGCAAGTCGGATTCGCCGGCCTGCCGCTCACGCCGGTACGCGAGTGCGACGGCGCGAACGGTCTCGGGATTCCAGCGCGAGAGCGGAGCGGCGGGGAGCATGGGCGCCTATGGCGCTTTGACCAGCTTCAGCTCAAAGCCATCAACGAAGGGTGCCCAGGTCTCGGTTGGAACACGCCTGAACATGAGAGTGACAGGGCCGGGAGCAAGTTGCATCTCGAATGGCTTACCCTCATTCATCCATCTGCGCGGGGACCTCGACGGAACGGTGTGATCGCGTCATGGCGAATGGCGACGGCGACGTGCCCTGCACCAAGATCGCTCCCGGTGGCTGATGCATGTCGAAATCCAATCTCCATTGGCCGTTCGCACCTTCCGTGATTGTCCCCTCATAGATGCCGTTTGCGATGTCTCGCCCGCGAAACCGACCGTTCTTGACATCGACGACCCCAATGCCGACGCCTTCAAAACCGCAGTAGACGAAACCCCATGTCCCATCTTCGATTGGCATCGCGAACCTACCGTTGCAGCTACCGGAGCGGGCTACCAGCGTCCGGGAAATTTAGTCAGCTAGAGGGTGCGGACACGCTGCTGACACGACGATGATCGCTTCGACGACTTCTTCTAAGTCCTTGATATATGGGGCGAGCGACCGGACTCGAACCGGCGACATCCAGAATCACAATCTGGCGCTCTAACCACCTGAGCTACGCTCGCCATTGAGAGGGTGTGGTCGTACCTTGAGGACGAGGGGGCGTCAAGCGGCAGGGCCCGAGGATCAGGCTCGAAAGGCCCTGAATCGTCGGTCGGTTGGAAGTCCCTCACGCGATCAAATAATCGTTAACCCTGCGTACACCGTTAGTCGGATAGAGATTACATTGGCGTGTGCCGTCAGGCCGCCAACGCGGGGACATCATGGCGCGTATTGCCCTCGGACTCGCCGCGGCGCCAGACCTCGATTACGCTGGGTCCGGTGGCGCAAGCGATCGCGCGGCGGCGCTGGTGAAATCGCTGATCGAGCCGCAGGCGGTGAATTTAGTCCAGTGAGCGAGATCCTGCGAGGTACGGTTGCCACCGTTATCTTCGCGGCGAGCCGCACTAATTGACCGTATCAATTGCGCTCATCGCAGGCAAAGTTGATTGCATGAACCGGTTGTTGGAATGCTCGCGAACGTCACTGGCGCTTCTCACGCCGAGGGAGATGGGGCGCGCCGATGCCTATGCGGTTACGCACGGATCAAGCGAGAGCGACCTTATGATGGCGGCGGGCCGCGCGGTTGCGTGCGCCGTTGCATCCCGCTGGTCCGCGCGCCCGACCCTGGTGTTGTGTGGCCCCGGCAACAACGGCGGCGATGGTTTTGTCGCGGCGGAGGCGCTCCGAGCCGAGGGATGGCCGGTGCGCGTCGCGCTGCTCGGCGAGGCATCGGCGCTAAAAGGTGCCGCCGCTCATTATGCGATGCTCTGGCAGGGTGCGATCGAGCCGCTCGCTCCCGCCGCTGTGGATGGCGCGGAGCTGATCATCGATGCCGTTTTCGGTGCCGGGCTTGCGCGTCCCATCGTCGGCGCGGCTGCCGACACGCTGTCGCGAGCGGCGAATACGGCGGCCTCGATCGTGGCGGTTGACGTTCCCAGTGGCGTTGACGGCGAAACCGGAGAGGTTCGCGGGCTTGCGCTGCGCGCCGACACCACGGTCACGTTCTTTCGCAAGAAGCCGGGCCACCTGCTGATGCCGGGCCGAATGCTTTGCGGCGAGACTGTGCTCGCCGACATCGGAATTCCCGATGCGGCATTGACCGAATTGAGCGGCCCAGGGGTAAGCGAAAACGCGCCGGCGCTGTGGCTCGGCGAGTATCCGTGGGCTCCGCCGACCGCGCATAAGTACCGCCGTGGTCATGCGCTGGTTTTTGGTGGAGCGAACATGACGGGCGCTTCGCGACTTGCGGCCCGCGCGGCCGGCCGTGTCGGCGCGGGTCTTGTCACCCTTGCGGCACCGACCTCGGCATGGCCGGTCTATGCCTCATCGCTCTTCAGCACGATCGTGTTGCCGGTCGCCGGACTTGGCGAGTTCAAGACGCTGCTTCAGGACGCCCGGCGCAACGTGGTCTTGCTGGGCCCCGGCGCCGGCGTCACGCCTTCATTGCGGGAAGCGGTGCTGGCCGCTCTCGCCGAACGCCGCGCCACGGTCCTCGATGCCGATGCCCTGACAGCCTTTTCCGATCGGCCGGATGCACTGTTCGCGGCAATCAAGGGGCCGACGGTGCTCACGCCGCACGAGGGTGAGTTTGCTCGGCTTTTCTCGGTGCAGGGCAGCAAACTGGTGCGCGCCCGCGCGGCTGCGGCGCGCAGTGGGGCGATCATCGTGCTCAAGGGCCCCGATACAGTGGTCGCGGCCCCGGATGGTGGCGCCGTCATCAATACCAACGCGCCGGCGGAACTGGCGACCGGCGGCACTGGCGACGTGCTGGCGGGAATGATCGCCGGGCTGCTGGCACAGGGCATGTCGCCATTGGCGGCGGCCTCGGCCGCGGTCTGGCTGCAGGGAGAGGCGGCGCAATCGATAGGCCCCGGCCTCATCGCCGAGGACCTCATCTCGGTGTTGCCGGGCGTACTGCGGGGATTGCGGGCGCTTGCTCGAGATTTTGGATGCCTTGCGGCTGTCACCGATCGTCTGTATCGCGAGGAACCATGAGCGAGCGCAATGGCATCGGCTTCCTCGACAGCGTGGTGGGTCGGCTGCGCTCGGCTTGGCGCGACATTTCGGATCAGGCCCGCAACGCACTCGCGAGCACGCCGACCGCACCCGAGCTATCGAGCGAGGACCTGCAGCGCTTGCGCCTGCAACTCCGCGCCTGCCTCGACGGCAAGGGCGGCGAGGTCGCGGCGCGCGCCCGGGCGGCCGAGCTCGGACGTACCTATCTCAGTCTCAATGACGCTGGCCGCGAACGCTTCCTGCGCCTTCTCGGCGAGGAATTCGACGTGGACCAGGGGGCAGTCGCCGAGGCGTGCCGACGCGTTCTCGAAGCCGATGCACATCGCCACTACGAGGATGCCCAGGCGGCGCTGCGCGAGACGCTGCAGGCGCCGCGCTTGCGTCTACTCACGCAATTCAACGCGCTGCCGGAGGGTGTCAAGTTCCTGGTGGATTTGCGCGCGGAACTGATGGACCTGGCGCGTCGCGATCGGGTGCTGGCCGGGCTCGAACGCGATCTGAAGGGTCTGCTGCGCGGCTGGTTCGACATTGGGTTCCTGGAGCTGAAGCGCATCACCTGGAGTTCTGCCGCGGTGCTGCTCGAGAAGCTGATGGCGTATGAGGCCGTGCACGAGATTCGCTCCTGGCGCGATCTCAAGAACCGGCTGGAAGCCGACCGACGCTGCTTCGCGTTCTTTCATCCGCGCATGCCCGACGAACCGCTGATCTTCGTCGAGGTGGCGCTGGTCAAGGGCATGGCCGACAACATTCACGCGCTGCTGGACGAGAGCGCCCCCGTGGGTGATCCTCGTGGCGCCGATAGCGCCATCTTCTATTCGATTTCGAACTGCCAGCGCGGTCTTGCCGGCATCAGCTTCGGAAATTTCCTGATCAAGCGCGTCGCAGACGATCTTGCGGCCGAGCTGCCGCACCTAAAGACCTTCGCGACTTTGTCGCCGATTCCCGGGTTTCGCGCCTGGCTCGACCCAAGGATTGAGGCCGATCCCGCGGAGCTCCTTTCGCCGGCGGAGATGACCGCCATAGCGGAACTCCCCGGAGACCTCGGCGGGCGCGGGCTCGCGGGTATACTTGCCGATCCCGCATGGCATGAGAATGCGCTCGCGGTACAGGCGGTGCGTGCACCGCTGTCGCGTCTGTGCGCGCGGTACCTGCTGCATGAGAAGGGACCGAACGGGCGTGCGCTCGATCTGGTCGAGCATTTCCATTTGACCAATGGATCCAGGGTCGAGCGGCTCAACTGGCTTGCCGATCGTTCTCCGAAAGGGCTGCAGCAGTCGGCTGGAATGATGGTGAACTACCTTTACCGCCTGGACCGCGTGGAAGAGAACCACGAGGCCTATACCGGCGACGGCCAGATTGTGGCCTCGCCGGCAATCCGCGCTCTCGCGCGGAGGTAATCCGTCGATCTCCCCAGCTTTGACAAGTTCCGCGGTGGGTGTCGCCACGTCCCCGGAGCTTCCCTATAATTCCCGCACGAGCGTGGGAGGAGCGCGGCATGGTTCAGGCCCCGTCCCAAGGACTTACGGCAGAGCGCGGAACGACCGAGCTGTCACCCGAGCGGCTGCGGCTCTTGAGCGCGATCGAGCGCAAGGTGCTCTGGCTCTCAAGCTGGACCATTCACAATGCCAATCATCTCCGGCCGAGCCGGGACGGACTCAAGGTCGGCGGACACCAGGCTTCGAGCGCCTCGGTAGCGACCTTGATGACGGCGCTCTATTTCGATGTGCTGCGGCCCCAGGACCGGGTTGCGGTCAAGCCCCATGCCAGTCCGGTATTCCACGCCATTCAATACCTCCTGGGGCATCAGGAGCTGGAAAACCTCCGGAGCTTCCGTGCTCTTGGCGGCGCGCAGTCCTACCCCTCTCGCACCAAGGATAGCGACGATGTGGACTTCTCGACCGGCTCCGTCGGGCTTGGTGTGGCGCTAACCAGCTTTGCGGCGTTGGTGCAGGACTATGTGCGTTTGAAGGGGCTTGCCGGCGGCGACGGGCCAGCCGGGCGGATGGTTGCCGTTGTGGGAGACGCCGAGCTCGACGAGGGCAACGTTTTCGAAGCGCTGCTCGAAGGCTGGAAGCACGACGTGCGGAATCTCTGGTGGGTAATCGATTACAATCGCCAGAGCCTCGACGCGGTCGTCAGCGATCGTCTCTATAGCCACATCGACCAGCTATTCCAGAATATGGGCTGGCGCGTGGTGATCCTGAAATACGGCAAGAAGCTCGAAGCGGCGTTTGCGGCACCCGATGGCGCCGCGCTGCGCGAGTGGATCGATGCCTGCCCGAACTCGCTCTACTCGGCGCTGGTTTACACGGGTGGCGCGGGCTGGCGACGCCATCTACAGGGCGACCTCGGTCATCTCGCGGGCATTCGCGATTTCCTGGCACGCCATGACGACGAAAGCTTGCACGAGGTCATGACCAATCTCGCGGGCCATGACATGCCGTCGGTGTTGGAGGCGTTTCATGCGATTACCGACGATCGCCCCACCTGCTTCATTGCCTACACCATCAAGGGATTCGGACTGCCCTTCGCCGGTCACAAGGACAACCATGCCGGCCTCATGAATCCCGAGCAGATGGCCGCCTTCAAAAGGACGATGCAGGTTCCCGACGGCGCCGAATGGGACCGCTTTGCGGGCCTCGGCGTCCCCGCAAGCGAGATCGAGAGTTTTCTAAGCAGCGTTCGGTTCGCGGCCGCCGGTGCGCGCCGGCTCTCCGCCGAACCGGTATCTCTTCCGGAAAGTCTACCGGTGCCGTCCGCCAAGCGGCAATCGACGCAGGAGGGCTTCGGCCGCATCCTGAGCGACCTTGCGGCGGGGGATAGCGCACTTGCGCGTCACTTGGTCACGTGCTCGCCCGACGTGACGGTTTCCACCAATCTCGGCGGCTGGGTCAATCGGCGCGGACTTTTCGATCGGCACGAACGGGCCGACGTGTTCCGCGACGAGAAGGTGGTATCGGCGCAGCGCTGGCAAATGTCGCCCGCCGGCCAGCACGTGGAGTTGGGCATTGCCGAGAACAATTTTTTCATTCTGCTGACCGCGCTTGGTCTCGCGGAGCCGCTGTTCGGCGCACGATTGCTGCCGGTCGGCACGCTCTACGATCCCTTCATCGCTCGCGGCCTCGATGCGCTCAACTACGCCTGTTACCAGAATGCGCGATTCATGTTGGTGGCGACGCCCTCGGGCATCACGCTGGCGCCGGAAGGCGGCGCGCATCAATCGATCGGGACGCCGCTGATCGGCATGACGCAGGACGGGTTAACCGCATTCGAGCCGACCTATGTCGACGAGCTTGCGGTGCTGATGCATTGGGGCTTCGAGCACATGCAGGCGCCGGATGGCGGCGCCGTTTATCTCCGTCTCTCGACCCGACCGATCGCGCAGCCAGAGCGGGCGATTTCTCCGGAGCTGCGTCAGGCGATCATCGCCGGCGGCTACTGGCTGGTGCCGCCGGGCCCCGAGGCCGAGATCGCGATCGTCTGCCAAGGGGCGGTCATGCCCGAGGCGCTTGCCGCGCATCAAGCAATTATTGAAGACATACCGGGCGCGGGTCTGCTGGCGGTGACCTCAAGCGATCGGCTGCACCAAGATTGGCTCGCCGGATTGCGCGCGGGTCACGGCAGCCACGTCACGGGCTTGTTGGCGCCCCTCGCGAGGGACGCCGCGCTGGTCACCGTCATCGATGCCCATCCGGCCTCTCTCTCTTGGCTGGGCGCCGTGCGCCAGCACCGCGTGCAACCGCTGGGGGTCGAGCATTTCGGCCAATCCGGCGATATCCCCGATCTGTATCGGGTTTACGGGATCGATACCGATGCGATTGTGGATGCGGTGGCGCGGGCCTGCCTTACCCGGGACGGCAGGGGTCACCGATCCCTCCCTTGATGGTGTTCCACCTGCCTCCCGCCCGTGCTATGAAGCGGCCCCCGGCGGGGAAGGTCGCGGGCGTGGCGGAATTGGTAGACGCACTGGATTTAGGTTCCAGCGACGCGAGTCGTGGGGGTTCAAATCCCTCCGCCCGCACCAGTATTAGCCGCACCCACCGACTGCCTATTCAGGGCGCCGGTTCGAGCGTCCGTCACAAATCAGGGCAATGATGGAAATCACCGAGACCAATACCGAGGGATTGCGGCGCGAATTCAAGGTCGTCGTTGCCGCGTCCGAAATCGACCAGCAGATTACCCGCCGCCTCAACGAAATCGGTCGGACCGTGCGGTTACCGGGTTTTCGGCCCGGCAAGGTGCCGATCTCGGTGCTTAAGAAGCGATACGGGCGCGCTGTCATGGGCGAGGTGCTGGAGCGGGTGGTCAGTGACGGCTCCACTGAGGCGCTGCGCGCGCGCAATCTGCGCCCGGCGGTTCAGCCCAAGATCGAGATCGTCTCGTTCAATGAGGGCACCGACCTCGAATACAAGATGGCGTTCGAGGTGCTGCCGGAAATTCGGCCGACGGATTTCACGGAGATCAAGGTCGAGCGCTTGCGGCCCGAAGTGCCGGAGAGTGAAATTCAGACGGCCTTGGAACGGATAGCGCAGCGCCAGCGGAAGTCCGAGCCGGTCGACCGGGGCGCCGAGAAGGGCGATGCCGTTGTGATCGACTTCAAGGGAGCGATCGACGGCAAGGAGTTTCCGGGCGGAGCGGCCGAGGGCTATTCCCTGGAATTGGGCGCGGGCGCGTTCATCCCGGGCTTCGAAGACCAACTTGTTGGCGTCAAGGCTGGCGAGGCCCGCGCCGTGGAAGTGACCTTCCCCGCCGATTATGGCGCGGCCGATCTCGCGGCCAAGGCGGCGCAGTTCGCGGTGACCGTCAAAGAGGTGCGCGCCTTTCAGCCGCAGCCGATCGACGACACGCTGGCGCAGGCGGTCGGCATGGAAAACCTGGCCGAGCTTCGCCAAACCGTCGCGGCGCAGATCGAGCGCGACTACGCGGGACTCGCGCGCCAGCACCTGAAGCGAAACCTGCTCGATCGGCTAGCCGAGCAACACGAGTTTCCGGTGCCGGAAGGCATGGTGGACGTGGAATTCGAAAGCATCTGGCGCCAGCTTGAGCAGGAGCGCGAGCGGCAGAAGGCGGCGGGTGAACTGGACGACCAGGGGATCGACGAGGCCGAACTCAAGGCCGAATACCGCGCAATCGCCGTGCGGCGCGTTCGCCTCGGTCTCCTCCTTGCGGAAGTCGGTCGCGCGCACAACATTAGCGTCACGCCGGAGGAGATCAACCGAGCGCTCACCGAGCAGGCGCGCCGGTTTCCAGGACAGGAGCGGAAAATCATCGAGCATTACCGCGACCACCCGGAGGCAATCGATCAAATTCGGGCGCCGATCTTCGAAGACAAGGTGATCGATTTCATCCTTGAGCGGGCCCAGGTGACGGATCGCAGCGTGCCGCCGAGCGAGCTCCTCAAGGACGAAGACGAAGAGGAGGGGAGCGCTCCGCCCTCGGAGGAGGCCGCGTCGGGCGAAAAAAGCGGCGGCGCCTAGTCAAGGTCCAGCGAGTAAACCCAAGGGAGACTCCGCGATGCGGGATCCATTCGAGCAGTACATGAACAACCTGGTGCCGATGGTGGTCGAGCAGACCAACCGCGGCGAGCGTGCCTACGACATCTACTCGCGGCTCCTCAAGGAGCGGATCATTTTCCTGGTGGGTGCCGTAAACGACGCCGTCGCGAGCCTCATCTGCGCGCAGCTGCTGTTCCTGGAGTCTGAGAATCCGAACAAGGAAATTAACTTTTACATCAACTCCCCGGGCGGCGTGGTGACCTCGGGCTTGGCAATCTACGATACCATGCAATATGTGCGTCCCGACATCGCCACCGTCTGCATTGGCCAGGCGGCATCCATGGGCTCGCTGTTGCTGGCGGCGGGTGCCAAGGGTAAGCGCTTCTCGCTCCCCAACGCGCGGATCATGATCCACCAGCCCTCCGGAGGCGCCCAGGGCCAGGCGACCGACATCGAGATCCAAGCACGCGAGATTCTTACGCTCCGCAAACGGCTTAACGAAATTTACCAAAAGCACACGGGACAGCCGATCGAAGTAATCGAGACGGCGTTGGAGCGCGACAAGTTCCTATCGCCAGAGGACGCCCGCACTTTCGGCTTGATCGACGAGGTGGTGGTGAACCGGCCACCGCGCGAGGATCAAAAAACCGCCGCGTGAATCGGGTGTGTGCGGCAAAGTGCCTTCGCGATTGGAAACAAGTTTTAATAAGTTGTTGATCCCGGGACCTTACATACTGTTCAATTGGGTCGGAGGGCGCGGCGCGCCACGCCGGGGTTATGGTATCGTCATCCCCGCGGGCTCCGGGCCCGGGTACCGAGGGCGACCTCGAGCGACGGAGTGGCCATGAGCAAAGCCGGCGGCGGCGACTCGAAAAATACGCTCTACTGCTCCTTCTGCGGCAAGAGCCAGCATGAAGTCCGCAAGCTGATCGCGGGCCCGACCGTGTTCATCTGCGATGAATGCGTCGAGCTCTGCATGGACATCATCCGCGAGGAGCACAAGACCACCCTGGTGAAATCGCGTGACGGCGTCCCGAGCCCGCGCGACATCTGCAAGGTCCTCGACGACTATGTGATCGGCCAAGGTCACGCGAAGCGCGTGCTGTCGGTCGCGGTGCACAATCACTACAAGCGGCTGGCGCACGGCGCCAAGAACAACGACGTCGAGCTGGCCAAGTCCAATATCCTGCTGGTCGGACCGACCGGTTCCGGCAAGACGCTGCTCGCTCAGACCCTGGCGCGCATTATCGACGTGCCGTTCACGATGGCGGACGCGACGACGCTGACCGAGGCGGGTTACGTGGGCGAGGACGTCGAGAACATTATCTTGAAGCTTCTGCAGGCCGCCGACTACAACGTCGAGCGTGCGCAGCGCGGCATCGTCTATATCGACGAGGTGGACAAGATCAGCCGCAAGTCGGACAACCCCTCGATCACGCGGGACGTCTCGGGCGAAGGCGTGCAGCAGGCGCTGCTCAAGATCATGGAAGGCACCATCGCCTCCGTGCCGCCGCAAGGGGGCCGCAAACATCCGCAGCAGGAATTCTTGCAGGTCGACACGACTAACATTCTCTTCATCTGCGGCGGCGCGTTCGCGGGCCTCGAGAAATTGATCTCTCAGCGCCGGCAGGGCAGCTCGATCGGATTCGGCGCCGAGGTGCGCGGTCCCGAGGAGCGCAAGACCGGCGAAGTGTTGAAGGAGCTTGAGCCGGAGGACTTGCTCAAGTTCGGTCTGATCCCGGAATTCGTGGGACGCCTACCGGTGGTTGCGACTCTCGACGACCTCGACGAGGATGCGTTGGTCGACATCCTCACCAAGCCGAAGAATGCTTTGGTTAAGCAATACCAGCGGTTGTTCGAGATGGAGGATGTGCGTCTCGAATTTAATGATGAAGCGCTACGCACCATCGCTCATAAGGCGATTAACCGTAAGACGGGTGCCCGAGGCCTGCGCTCGATCATGGAGGCGATTCTGCTCGATCCCATGTTCGAATTACCAGGACTCGACGGTGTGAGCGGCATTGTCATCAACAAAGAGGTGGCCGAAGGCCGCGCACGCCCGCTTTATATTTACTCCGATCGGCGCGGCGACGTCGGAACTGGGGCCTAAACGCACCTGTGCGTCGAAAAGTGCAGGGCTCCCATCGAGTTCCACCCTTGACTAGACCAATGAAAACGCCACTTTAGTGTGGCCCACCGGTGCGCGTGAGTCGGCAAGCGCGCCGCTATGTCCGTGTCCGGGTGATTCCCATCCGGCAGCCAGCGAAAGAAAAGAGGTTATATGCTCGAACTATCTCGCGGTGCGCTGTTCCCGGTACTGCCGCTGCGCGACATCGTGGTCTTCCCGCACATGATCGTTCCGCTCTTCGTCGGCCGCGAGAAGTCAGTGCGCGCGCTCGAAGACGTGATGAAGGACGACAAGCAGATTTTGCTGGTGACGCAGAAGAACGCGGCACAGGACGATCCGACGCCTGCCGACATCTATTCGGTCGGCAGTGTAGGAACGGTGCTGCAGCTTCTGAAGCTGCCGGACAGCACGGTGAAAGTGCTGGTCGAAGGCGGGCAGCGCGCGCGCATCCTGCGCTTTGCCGAGAATGAAAGCTTCTTCCAGGCCTACGGAGAGGTCATCCCCGACAAGACCGGTGATCAGCAAGAGCTGGAGGCGCTGGCGCGCACGGCGGTGCAGCAGTTCGAGCAATACATCAAGCTCAACAAAAAGATCCCGCCGGAAGTGCTGGTCTCGATCAATCAGATCGAAGACCCCTCGAAACTCGCCGACACCATCGCCTCGCATCTCGCGCTCAAGATCCACGAGAAGCAGGAGCTGCTGGAGACCGAGACGATTTCCGAGCGGCTCGAAAAGGTCTACGCCTACATGGAGGCGGAGATCGGCGTCCTCCAGGTCGAGAAGCGCATCCGCTCGCGGGTCAAGCGGCAAATGGAAAAGACGCAGCGCGAGTATTACCTGAACGAGCAGCTCAAGGCGATCCAGAAGGAACTGGGCGAAGGCGAGGAGGGCCGCGACGAGCTCGCCGAGCTCGAGGAGCGCATCGCCAAGACCAAGCTCTCGAAGGAAGCGCGCGACAAGGCGATGGGCGAGGTGAAGAAGCTCCGCACCATGAGCCCGATGTCGGCCGAGGCTACGGTGGTGCGCAACTACCTCGACTGGCTGTTGTCGATCCCGTGGCAGCTCCGCACCAAGATCAAGCGCGACATCAAAGCCGCGGAAAAGGTGCTGAACGCCGACCATTTCGGCCTTGAGAAGGTTAAGGAGCGCATCCTCGAATACCTCGCGGTGCAACAGCGCATGCGCAAGGTGAAGGGGCCAATCCTGTGCCTCGTGGGCCCGCCGGGCGTCGGCAAAACCTCTCTCGGCAAGTCGATCGCCCGCGCGACCGGCCGCAATTTCGTGCGCATGTCGTTGGGCGGCGTGCGCGACGAAGCGGAGATCCGCGGCCATCGCCGCACCTACATCGGTTCCATGCCCGGCAAAGTGATCCAGGGCATGAAGAAGGCGAAGTCGTCCAATCCGCTGTTCCTGCTCGACGAGGTCGACAAGCTGGGCGCCGATTGGCGCGGGGATCCTTCTTCGGCACTGCTCGAAGTGCTGGATCCCGAGCAGAACTCCACTTTCAACGACCACTATCTCGAGGTCGATTACGACCTCTCCGACGTGATGTTCGTGACCACAGCGAACACACTCCGCATGCCGCAGCCTCTGCTTGACCGCATGGAGCTGATCCGCCTTCCCGGCTACACCGAAGATGAGAAGGTGCAGATCGCTCGGCGGCACTTGATCCCGAAGCAAATCAAGCAGCATGGCCTCAAGAAGGCCGAGTGGTCGATCACCGATGACGCGTTGCGCGATTTGATCCGCTACTACACGCGCGAAGCGGGCGTGCGCAATCTCGAGCGCGAGATCGCCAATCTCGCGCGCAAGGCGATCAAGGAGATCGCCATGAAGAAGCGCAAGCACCTGACGATCTCCGGCAAGAAGCTGGAGAAATACGCTGGTGTGCGGCGCTTCCGCTTCGGTGAGGTCGAGGACACGGACATGGTCGGCGTGACCACGGGTCTCGCCTGGACCGAAGTGGGCGGGGAGCTGCTCTCGATCGAGGCGGTGATGGTTCCGGGCAAAGGTCGGGTAACCGCGACGGGCAAGCTCGGCGATGTGATGAAGGAGAGCGTGCAGGCGGCGGAGAGTTACGTGAAGTCGCGCAGCGCGGCTTTTGGCATCAAGCCCACGGTATTCGAACGCAAGGACATCCACGTGCACGTGCCGGAGGGTTCGACGCCGAAGGACGGCCCCTCGGCGGGGGTCGCGATGGTGACGTCGATCGTCTCGGTGTTGACGGGCATCCCGATCCGGCGCGACATCGCGATGACCGGAGAGATCACGCTCCGCGGACGCGTGCTGCCGATCGGCGGACTAAAGGAGAAGCTGCTCGCGGCACTCCGCGGCGGTCTCAAGACCGTGTTGATCCCCAAGGAAAATGAGAAAGACCTGGCGGAGATACCGGACAACGTGAAGCGTGGACTTGAGGTCATGCCGGTGGATTCGATGGATACGCTCCTGCAGCACGCATTGGTGAAGCCGCTGGTGCCGATCGAGTGGACCGAGGAAGCGGGCGCAACTCCGGTGTTGCCGCCGCCCAGCGAGGAGCGTCCGGGCATCACGCACTGAGGAGGTCCGCGCCAGCGGACTTCTCGATGCGAAACAATCGTGCGCAGCGGCGTTTCCCGTCGTTGCCGGATTGACGCGGCTGAAGCCTGCGATTTAAACTTTTTTATAATCCACGATCGGTCGCGCGCGGCGCGCGTCGAAATCGGTAATCGGAAATGAGGGGGGGCGCCTTGAACAAGAACGAGCTTGTCGACGCGGTTGCAACGGCCACCGATCTGAGCAAGGCCGATGCGGCGAAGGCGGTTGAGGCAGTCTTTGAGTCGATCACCCGCTCTCTCAAGAAGGGGCATGAAGTTCGGTTGGTGGGGTTCGGGACATTCAATGTCCGCAAACGCGCGGCCTCCAAGGGTCGCAACCCCCGGACTGGCGAGGAAATTAAGATACCGCCGTCCAGATACCCGAAATTCAAGGCCGGCAAGGGCCTCAAGGACGCGCTTAACTGAGAGGATGCGGTATCTGCCGCCGTCGCGCCCCCGGTACCAATTTCGTGTTATCTAGATGGACGGCGGGCGATTAGCTCAGCGGTAGAGCATCTCGTTTACACCGAGGAGGTCGGGGGTTCGAATCCCTCATCGCCCACCACCGAGTGGGTGGCATGGCTTCACGCAAGCCCTCGCAAATTCGGCATTTTCAAGGCCCCTATGCTTGACACCCCGCAGGCACCGGGGTACCTAGTCGCCTCCGCGGAACTACTGCTGCGGGGGCGTAGCTCAGTTGGTTAGAGCGCCGGCCTGTCACGCCGGAGGTCGCGGGTTCGAGCCCCGTCGCTCCCGCCATCTTCGGGCTGACATGAGAGCTTGACTGCCTGCGTTGCACCCCTAAATCGGCAGTGAGGGTTCCTGTTCCCCTGGTGGCCCCCGAAGTGTCGGCTACCGAGGTTTAGGCTCGAGGAGCGCCTCACGAATGGATGCCCTGCTGCGAGAGTATCTGCCGATCTTGGTGTTCCTCGGCATAGCCTTGGGGCTCTCGCTGGTGATTGTGCTTGCGTCCTTCGTCCTCGCGCGCCAGCGGCCGGATTCCGAGAAGCTCTCCGCCTATGAGTGCGGATTCGATCCCTTCGGCGACGCGCGCGCGCAGTTCGACGTGCGCTTTTACCTGGTCGCAATCCTCTTCATCATCTTCGATCTCGAAGTTGCGTTCCTGTTTCCGTGGGCGATCGCGCTGGGCCATATCGGCCTTTTCGGCTTCTGGTCGATGATGGTGTTCCTCGGCGTGCTTACGATCGGCTTCATCTATGAGTGGCGCAAAGGAGCGCTCGAATGGGAGTGACAGCGAGCGAGACCGGAACGCTGGCACCGGGCGCCGATCAGGACGCGCTGCTGCGCCGGGTCGCCGACGAGGTGCGGGACAAGGGCTTCGTGGTGGCGCAGGTCGACAAGCTCGTGAATTGGGCGCGTACCGGGTCGCTTTGGCCGATGACCTTCGGTCTTGCCTGCTGCGCCGTCGAAATGATGCACACGGGCGCCGCCCGTTACGATCTCGACCGCTTCGGGATCGTATTTCGCCCAAGTCCGCGGCAATCCGATGTGATGATCGTTGCCGGCACTCTCACCAACAAGATGGCGCCGGCGCTGCGCAAGGTCTATGACCAGATGGCGGAGCCGCGCTGGGTGATCTCCATGGGCTCCTGCGCCAACGGCGGCGGCTACTATCACTATTCCTATTCCGTGGTGCGCGGCTGCGATCGGATCGTGCCGGTGGACATCTACGTGCCGGGCTGCCCGCCCACGGCCGAGGCGCTGCTTTACGGCGTGCTGCAGCTTCAGAAAAAAATCAAGCGTCAGCGAGTATTCGCCCGCTGAGATCCGGACGATGACAGAGCCGCTCACCGATCTCGGCGATCAGATCGCCACGGCCTGCAAGGGAAAGGTCACGCGCTCGCAAAGCGTTCACGGCGAGCTCATCGTGTGGGTGGAACGAGCCTCGTTGTCCGACGTGCTGCGAACGCTCCGAGACGACCCGCAGCTGTTGTTCAAGGTGCTGATCGACGTGACCGCCGTCGACTATCCCGGCCGCGGCGAGCGCTTCGAGGTGGTTTATCAATTGCTGAGCGTCCGGCTCAATCGGCGTGTGCGGATCAAGGTATCAGCGGACGAGACAACGCCGGTTCCGTCGGTCAATGCCGTCTTCAGTTCGGCCGGGTGGTATGAACGCGAGGTTTGGGATCTCTTTGGCATCTATTTCGCCGATCACCCCGACCTCCGGCGCATTCTCACGGATTATGGCTTCGACGGTCATCCCATGCGCAAGGATTTTCCGCTGACGGGATACGTGGAAGTGCGCTACGACGAGGATCGCAAGCGCGTGGTCTATGAGCCGGTAAGGCTCAAGCAGGAATTCCGCAGCTTCGATTTTCTGTCGCCCTGGGAGGGCATGGATCACGTGCTGCCCGGCGACGAGAAGGCGGGGGGACAAAAGCCGTGAGCGACGCCACCACCCTCGCCGGGCCGCAAGCGCAGATCAAGAATTTCACCATAAACTTCGGGCCGCAGCATCCGGCCGCGCATGGCGTGCTGCGCCTGGTGCTGGAGATGGACGGCGAAACGATCGTGCGCGCCGACCCTCATATCGGCCTTCTGCATCGCGGCACCGAAAAGCTGATCGAGCACAAGACCTATCTGCAGGCCGTGCCGTATTTCGATCGTCTGGACTACGTCTCGCCGATGTGCCAGGAGCACGCCTTCGCGCTCGCGGTCGAGAAGCTTCTGGGCATCGAGGCGCCGCCGCGCGCGCAGCATATCCGCGTGCTGTTCGCGGAGATCACGCGCGTCCTGAACCACCTCCTGTGCATCACCGCCTACGCGATGGACGTGGGCGCGATCACACCGCTGCTCTGGGGTTTCGAGGAACGGGAGCGGCTGCTGGAATTCTACGAGCGCGTGTCCGGTGCGCGCTTCCACTCCGCCTACTTCCGCCCGGGAGGCGTGCATCAGGACATGCCCGCCGGCCTCGCCGAGGACATCTATGGTTTCTGCGAAACGTTTCCACGGCGCATCGACAACCTGGAAGAGCTGCTGACGGAGAACCGAATCTTCAAGCAGCGCACCGTGGACATCGGCAAGGTGAATGGCACGGATGCGCTCGATTGGGGGTTCTCGGGCCCCATGCTGCGCGGTTCGGGCGTGCCGTGGGATTTGCGCAAGGCGCAGCCCTATGATGTCTACGCGTCGATGGATTTCGACGTGCCGATCGGCAAGAACGGCGACTGCTGGGACCGATATCTCGTGCGCATGGAGGAAATGCGCCAGTCGCTCAAGATCATGCGCCAAGCGCTGGAGAAAATGCCGACGGGCGCGCACGTCGTGAACGACCGCAAGGTGGCGCCGCCGCCACGCGCGGAGATGAAGACCTCGATGGAAGCGCTGATCCATCACTTCAAGCTCTATACCGAGGGCTATCACGTGCCGGAGGGCGAGACCTACACCGCGGTCGAGGCGCCCAAGGGCGAATTCGGGGTATATTTGGTCTCGGACGGAAGCAATCGGCCCTATCGCTGCAAGATTCGCGCGCCCGGCTTCGCGTTCCTCCAGGCGACGGACTTCATGGGCAGAGGCCACATGCTCGCCGATGTCGTGGCGATCATCGGCTCGATGGACATCGTTTTCGGCGAGATCGACCGATGAGCGCGACCTCCGCCGGCCCCGAGGTAGCGCAGCCCACGAGCTTCGCCTTCACCGCCGAAACCCTCGCCAAGGCCGAAGCGATCATCGCCAAGTACCCGCCGGGAAGGCAGGCGAGCGCCGTGTTGGCGCTGTTGGACCTCGCACAGCGACAGCACGACAATTGGCTGCCGCGCGCGGCGATGGACGTGGTCGCGGAGATGCTTCATATGGCACCGATCCGCGTCTATGAGGTCGCGACCTTTTACTCCATGTTCAACCTGAAGCCAGTGGGCCGGTACCTCCTGCAGATATGCACGACGACGCCTTGTTGGTTGCGCGGTTCCGACGAGGTGGTGGCGGTCTGTGAGCGAAAGCTCGGCATCAAGATCGGCGAGACGACGGCGGATCGGCAATTCTCGACGATGGAGGTCGAGTGCCTCGGCGGCTGCGTCAATGCACCGATCATCCAGGTGAACGACGATTTCTACGAGGATCTGGATGGGCCCTCGACCGAGGCGCTACTGAGTGCGCTGGCGCGCGGCGAGAAGCCGCCGGTGGGCTCGGTGAAGCACCGGCAGGGCTCGATGGCAGAAGGCGGCAAGACCACGCTGCGCGACGTCGGCGTAACGGGAGACCCGAATGCTCAGCGATAAGGATCGGATTTTCACCAACCTCTACGGCGAGCATGACTGGCGGCTGGCCGGCGCGCGTGCTCGCGGGGACTGGGACGGCACCAAGGAGCTCGTCCTGAAGGGGCGCGATTGGATCGTCGAGCAAGTAAAGGAATCGGGCTTGCGCGGGCGCGGTGGCGCGGGATTCCCGACCGGCCTCAAGATGTCCTTCATGCCGAAAACCAGCGACCGGCCCTGCTATCTCGTTGTGAATGCCGACGAGTCCGAGCCTGGGACTTGCAAGGATCGCGATATCATCCGCTACGATCCGCACAAATTGGTCGAGGGGTGTCTGCTCGCCAGCGTCGGCATGGGCGCGCACCACTGCTACATATATATCCGCGGCGAGTTCGTGAACGAAGCAAAGCACCTCGAGGCCGCGATCGACGAAGCGTATGCGGCGGGACTCATCGGCAAGAATGCCAGCGGTTCCGGCTTCGATTTTGAGCTGGTCCTGCATCGCGGCGCCGGCGCCTATATCTGCGGCGAGGAGACGGCGCTGCTGGAAAGCCTCGAGGGCAAGAAAGGACAGCCGCGCAACAAGCCGCCATTCCCCGCGGCGGTGGGTCTTTATGGCTGCCCGACCACCGTCAACAATGTCGAAACCATCGCCGTCATTCCGACCATCCTGCGGCGCGGCGCCGGTTGGTTCGCGGGCATCGGCCGTCCCAAGAATTCGGGGACCAAGGTGTTCTGCATCTCAGGACACGTGAACCAGCCCTGCAACGTCGAAGAGGCCATGGGGATTCCGCTCAAGGAGCTGATCGAGACCCATGCCGGTGGCGTGCGTGGCGGTTGGGACAATTTGCTCGGCGTAATTCCCGGCGGCTCTTCGGTGCCCGTGCTCCCCAAGTCGATCTGCGACACGGTGTTGATGGATTTCGACAGCCTGCGCGACGTGAAGAGCGGGCTCGGCACCGCCGCCGTCATCGTGATGGACAAGTCGACCGACATCATCAAAGCGATCGCGCGGCTGTCCAAGTTCTACATGCATGAAAGCTGCGGGCAATGCACGCCGTGCCGCGAGGGCACCGGTTGGCTTTGGCGCGTCATGCAACGGATGGTCAGGGGCGAAGCGGAGGTGCCCGAGATCGACATGTTGCTCGAAGTCTCCTACGAGATCGAAGGGCATACGATTTGCGCGTTGGGCGATGCGGCGGCATGGCCTGTGCAAGGCCTGATCCGGCATTTCCGTCCGGAGATGGAGCAGCGCATCCAGGAATATCGCGCGCGCGCTGCGGCGGCAACCAAGGCGGCTTAGGGAGCGCTTATGCCCAAGCTCACGATCAACGGCATAGCGGTCGAGGTTCCCCCGGGAACCACGGTGTTCCAGGCCTGTGAGCAGGTCGGTGTCGAGGTGCCGCATTTCTGCTTTCACCAACGGCTTTCGATAGCAGGCAATTGCCGCATGTGCCTCGTGGAGATCGAAAAGTCTCCCAAGCCGGTCGCGTCTTGCTGCATGCCGGCGGCGGACGGGATGGTGGTGCACACCGAGTCCGAACGCGCGCGCAAGGCGCGGCACGGTGTGATGGAATTCCTGCTGATCAACCATCCGCTCGATTGTCCCATCTGCGATCAGGGCGGCGAATGCGATCTGCAGGATCAGGCGATGGCCTACGGCTTCGACCGCGGGCGCTACGTCGAGCATAAACGGGCCGTCGAGGAGAAGAATTTTGGCCCGCTGGTGGCGACGGAGATGAACCGTTGCATCCATTGCACGCGTTGCGTGCGGTTCTTGACGGAGGTCGCGGGGGTGGAGGAGTTGGGTGCCACCAGCCGCGGCGAGCATATGGAAATCTCGACTTACGTCGAGAAGGCGCTTTCATCGGAGCTTTCCGCCAATATCGTCGATCTCTGCCCCGTGGGTGCGCTTACCTCCAAGCCCTATGCGTTCATTGCGAGGCCGTGGGAACTCACGAAGACCGAGAGCGTCGATGTGCTAGATGCGGTCGGCAGCAACATCCGGGTCGATGCACGCGGCAATCAGGTGCTGCGCGTCCTGCCGCGCCTCAATGAGGACGTGAACGAGGAGTGGATTAACGACAAGAGCCGCTTCGCCGCGGACGGTCTCGCGCGGAGGCGGCTCGATCGGCCGTTCGTGCGCCGGAACGGAAAACTATCCGCTGTCAGTTGGAACGAAGCTTTCGAGGCGATTGCCACACGGCTTAAAGGCGTCACCGCCGACCGCATTGCCGCCATCGCCGGTGATTTGGTCGACGCGGAGGCGATGCTGGCGCTTCGGGATCTCATGGGCGCGCTGGGGTCGCCCAATATGGACTGCCGGCAAGACGGCGCCGCGCTCGATCCCTCCTGTCGCGCGGGCTATCTCTTCAATACCACGATCGCAGGCATTGACCGCGCCGACACCTGCCTGCTTATTGGAAGCGATCCCCGACACGAAGCGGCGCTCATCAATGCGCGGCTGCGCAAGCGCTGGCTGCAAGGGCGCTTCAAGGTCGGCGCGATCGGTCCGGCGCTCGACCTAACCTATCCCGTGACGATGCTCGGCGGAGGGCCCGATGCTTTAGAGGCGCTCATCGGCGGCGCGCACTCGTGGTCGGAGCAGCTCAAGAGCGCCAAGGCCCCGATGCTGATCCTGGGTCAAGGCGCGCTCCGCCGGCCCGACGGGGCGGCAATCCTAGGGCGGGCGCGCAAACTTGCGGAAACCTACGGGTTCGTGCGCGAGGGCTGGAACGGATTCAATGTGCTCCATATGGCGGCGGCGCGGGTCGGCGGCCTCGATCTCGGTTTTGTTCCCGGTGTGGGCGGGCGCGACCTCCGGGGAATTCTTTCAGGGGCCGGTGCCGGGGATATCGAGGTCGTCTATCTTCTCGGAGCGGATGAGATCGAACCGAGCACTCTCGGCCGCGCCTTTGTCGTTTACCAGGGCCACCATGGCGACCGGGGTGCCGCGCGCGCGGACGTGATCCTGCCGGGCGCCGCCTATACTGAGAAGGACGCCACTTACGTCAACACTGAGGGCCGCGCGCAGCGTGGCCGACGCGCCGTGTTTCCCCCGGGAGAGGCACGGGAGGACTGGAAGATCATTCGCGCATTGTCGGAGCGGCTCGGCCACAAGCTGCCCTACGACACCTTGGCTGCCTTGCGCAAAAGGCTCGCGGGGGTCAATTCCGCGTTCGGCAAGGTGGACGAGATCGCGCCGGCGGCCTGGGGCCCCTTTGGCGCCGACGGTCCGTTGATCCCACAACCCTTCCAGTACCCGATCGCGGATTTCTACCGCACCGACTCGATCAGCCGGAGTTCGCCGACCATGGCGGCCTGTGCTGCGGCGGCGGCAGAACGTGCCGAGGCCGTGGGAAAGACTGGAACTCATGGCTAGCCTGCTCGCCATTATCCAGAGTCCGCTGGTGATCATCGTCGCCGAGATCCTTGCGATCATCGTGCCGCTGCTGATTGCCGTTGCGTACTTCACCTATGCCGAACGCAAGGTGTTGGCGTGGGCGCAACTCCGCAAGGGGCCGAATGTGGTGGGACCGTTCGGTTTGCTGCAGCCCTTCGCCGACGGCCTCAAATTGCTGCACAAGGAAACCGTGATACCGACCGGCGCCAACCGCGTGGTGTTCGTGGCGGCACCGGTGCTGACTTTCCTGCTGAGCTTGATTGCCTGGGCGGTGATTCCGTTCGACGCCGGCGTGGTGCTCGCGAACATCAACGTGGGCGTCCTCTATCTCTTTGCGATCAGCTCGCTCGGCGTCTACGGCATCATCATGGCCGGCTGGGCCTCCAACTCGAAATACGCGTTCCTGGGCGCGCTTCGCTCGGCGGCGCAGATGGTCTCCTATGAGGTCTCGATCGGCTTCGTCATCGTGACCGTCCTGCTGTGCGCGGGTTCGCTCAACCTCAGCGACATCGTGAACGCGCAAAAGACCGTGTGGTTCGTGTTCCCTCTGTTCCCCATGGCGATCGTATTTTTCGTCTCGGGGCTCGCCGAAACCAACCGCACGCCCTTCGATCTGGTCGAGGGCGAGTCCGAGCTGGTGGCCGGCTATTTCGTCGAATACTCGGCCATGGTTTTCGCGCTGTTCTACCTCGGCGAATACGCGAACATGATCCTGGTGAGCGCGATGACCAGCGTCATGTTCTTGGGCGGATGGCTGCCCCCGCCGCTGACCGCGAGCTTCCTCTGGTGGATTCCCGGCTGGTTCTGGTTCGCGCTCAAGATCGCCTTCATGTGCTTCTGCTTCCTTTGGGTGCGCGCGACTTTCCCCCGCTACCGCTACGATCAGCTAATGCGGCTGGGATGGAAGGTGTTTCTGCCGCTCTCGCTGTTTTACCTGGTGGCCACTGCCGCGGTATTGGTCGCAACAGGGGCGCTAAAGCCATGAGCGCGCGTGCCCTCAACACCGGCTCGGGAGGCTGAGATGGCAACCCTCGATCGCACTGCCCGCTCGCTGTTGTTGGTGGAACTCGCCCGCGGCCTCTGGTTGACCTTCAAGTACATGTTCAAGGCGCCGGTCACCGTGAACTACCCCTATGAGAAAGGGCCGCTCAGCCCGCGCTTTCGAGGCGAGCATGCGCTACGCCGCTACCCCAGCGGTGAGGAGCGCTGCATCGCCTGCAAGCTCTGCGAAGCCGTTTGCCCCGCGCTCGCGATCACCATCGAGGCGGAGCCGCGCGAGGATGGCAGCCGGCGCACCACGCGCTATGACATCGACATGACCAAGTGCATCTACTGCGGTTTCTGCCAGGAAGCTTGTCCGGTCGATGCCATCGTCGAAGGACCGAACTTCGAATTCGCCACCGAGACGCGCGAGGAGCTGTTCTACGACAAGGAAAAGCTGCTCGCAAACGGCGATCGCTGGGAAGCCGAGATCGCCAGGAACCTGGCGATCGACGCGCCTTATCGGTGAACCGGCCATGCTGATCCAAGCGCTCGCTTTCTATCTGTTCTCGGGGGTCGTGGTGGCGTCCGGCGTTATGGTGATTGCGGCGCGCAATCCCGTGCACTCCGTGCTGTTCCTGATCCTCGCTTTCTTCAACGCGGCGGGACTTTTCGTGCTGCTGGGCGCCGAATTCCTGGCCATGATTCTGGTGGTGGTCTACGTGGGCGCCGTCGCGGTGTTGTTCCTGTTCGTGGTGATGATGCTCGACATCAACTTTGTGCAATTGCGCGAGGGCTTCCTGCGCTATCTGCCGATCGGCGGTCTGATCGGCTTGGTCTTGTTGGCGGAGTTGGTGTTGGAGTTCGGCGCGTGGATGGCGGCACCCGACGTCGCCTCGGCGATCTCGGCGCCGATGCCCGCACCGCTGCAGGTCACCAATACCGCGGCATTGGGCGCGCTGCTCTATACGCGCTACGTTTATGTATTCCAGGCCGCGGGCATAATCCTGCTGATCGCGATGATCGGCGCCATCGTCCTGACCCTGCGGAAGCGCGACATACGCCGCCAGCGCATTCCCGCGCAAGTGGCGCGCGAACGGAAGGAAACGGTGGTGCTGGTGAAGGTGCGGAGCGGGGAGGGGGTCTAAGCCATGTTCGAGATCGGACTCTCGCACTACCTCACCGTCGCTTCCATTCTGTTCACGCTCGGAATTTTTGGCATTTTTCTCAACCGCAAGAACGTGATCGTGATCCTGATGTCGATCGAGCTGATGCTTCTCGCGGTCAACATCAACTTCGTGGCGTTCTCGGCGTTTCTGAACGATCTCGTGGGCCAGGTCTTCGCGATGTTCGTGCTGACCGTCGCGGCGGCGGAGGCGGCGATCGGGCTCGCGATCCTGGTGGTCTACTACCGCAACCGCGGCACCATCGAGGTCGAAGACATCAACATGATGAAGGGGTAGAGGGGTGTCGGTCGCTGTCGTCTTCCTGCCGCTGCTGGGCGCGATCATCGCCGGCTTCTTCGGGCGCTGGATCGGCGATCGCGGCGCGCAGCTCGTCACTTGCGGCGGACTCCTTGCCGCGGCCGCGCTGGGTATTTGGCTTTTCTTCAGGGTTGCGATCGGCGGCGACGAATTCGTTACGACGCTCTTTACCTTTATCGATGCGGGCAAGCTGAAGGTCGATTGGGCACTGCACTTCGACACCCTGAGCGCGGTGATGGTCGCGGTCGTGACGGTGGTCTCCGCCATGGTGCACATTTATTCGATCGGCTACATGGCGCACGATCCTTCGATCCCGCGCTTCATGAGCTATCTGAGCTTCTTCACCTTCTTCATGTTGATGCTGGTGACCTCCGACAACTTCGTGCAGTTGTTTTTCGGTTGGGAGGGAGTAGGGCTCTGCTCTTATCTGCTCGTTGGCTTCTGGTATGACCGGCCCACCGCCAATGCGGCGGCGATCAAGGCCTTTGTCGTCAATCGCATCGGCGATTTCGGCTTCGCCCTCGGCATATTCTCGGCCTACAAGCTCTTCGGTTCTCTGCATTTCGGAACGGTTTTCGCAGCCGCGTCGCAGCAGGCCGGGCACACCACGGACTTCCTGGGTTGGCAAGTGGACGCGCTTACCCTCACCTGCATCCTGCTGTTTGTGGGCGCCATGGGAAAATCGGCGCAGATCGGCCTGCACACTTGGCTCCCCGACGCGATGGAAGGACCGACGCCGGTCTCGGCTTTGATCCACGCGGCCACCATGGTTACGGCCGGGGTCTTCATGGTGGCTCGGCTTTCGCCGCTCTTCGAGTATGCGCCGGTGGCGCTTGCCGTGGTGACCGTGATCGGCGGCACGACCGCTCTGTTCGCGGCCACCATCGGCATTGCGCAGAACGACATCAAACGCGTCATCGCCTATTCCACCTGCAGCCAGCTCGGCTATATGTTCGCGGCGGCAGGGGTCTCCGCCTACTCGGCATCGATCTTTCACCTGACCACGCACGCGTTCTTCAAATCGTTGCTGTTCTTGGGTGCGGGCTCGGTGATCCACGCCATGTCCGGCGAACAGGACATGCGCAAGATGGGCGGGCTCTGGCGGTTGATAATGGCGACCTACGTGCTGATGTGGATCGGGAGCCTGGCGCTCGGGGGCATCTGGCCTTTTGCCGGCTACTACTCCAAGGACACGATCCTGGAGGCGACTTGGGGCGCGGGCACCGCGGTCGGCTACTATGCCTTCGCGCTTGGGACCTTCGCCGCGTTCCTGACCGCATTCTACTCATGGCGGGTCCTGTTCCTGACTTTCCACGGTGCGCAGCGCGAAGATCACGAGACCTTGCACCACGTGCATGAATCGCCGCCCGTGATGCTGCTGCCTTTGGTCGTGTTGGCGACCGGCGCGGTGGTGGCGGGCTTCCTTGGCTACCACACCTTCGTGGGCGAAGGGCGCGAGCAGTTCTGGCGCGAGTCAATTCTCGTTCTGCCGGCCCATGACAGTATCGCAGCCGCGGAGAGCATCCCGGTCTGGGCCTCCTACCTTCCTTTGCTGATGGGCCTCGCCGGCATAGCCGTCGCATGGCTCGCCTATATCTGGCAGCCCGGGATACCCGACGCGGTGGTGCGGCGCTTCAAGCCCATCTATCTGCTGTTCCTCAACAAGTGGTACTTCGACGAACTCTATGACTTCATCTTCGTGCGCGGCGCGATGCTGGTGGGGTTCGGGCTTTGGAAGGGCGGCGATGGCATGCTGATCGACGGCCTGGGCCCTGATGGGCTTGCAGCCACGACCACGCGCGCCTCGGTCGCGACCAGCCGCCTGCAAACCGGCTACGTCTATCACTATGCGTTTGCCATGCTGATCGGCGTGGTGTTGCTGATCTCTTGGTACCTCTTGTCCCAGGTGCGGTGAGGCGACGACGATGCATTCACTTCCGCTCCTGAGCCTCACCACCTTCCTGCCGCTGCTGGGCGTGCTGTTCATCCTGTTGCTGCGCGACAAGGAACCGGAGAGGGTCGCCCATGCCGCGCGCTGGATCGCGCTTTGGGCCTCGCTCGGAACGCTGCTGCTGTCGATCTACGTCTGGGCGCTCTTCGATCCGGGCGCGTGCGATCCCGACAAACCCTGCTTCCAGTTCTTTGAGCGCGCCTCCTGGCTGCCGCAATACAACATCAGCTACCAGATGGGGGTCGACGGCATCTCGCTCTTCTTCGTGCTGCTGTCGACCTTCTTGACGCCGATCTGCATCATCTCGAGCTGGAGCGTGATCAAGGTCCGGGTGAAGGAATATATGATTGCGTTCCTGGTGCTCGAGACCTTGATGGTCGGTCTGTTCTGTGCCCTCGATTTCGTCATTTTTTACATGTTCTTCGAGGGCGTGTTGATCCCGATGTTCCTGATCATCGGCATTTGGGGCGGACCAAGGCGCGTCTATTCCGCTTTCAAGTTCTTCCTCTATACGTTTCTGGGCTCGGTGTTGATGCTGCTGGCGATCATCACGATTTACCGTGAGATCGGCAGCACCGATATAACTGCCGCTCTCCAATTTGATTTTCCGGCGTCGCTGCAACCCTGGCTCTGGCTTGCCTTCCTCGCTTCCTTCGCCGTCAAGATGCCGATGTGGCCGGTGCACACTTGGCTCCCCGATGCTCATGTGGAGGCGCCAACCGCGGGCTCGGTGATCCTCGCGGGCGTGCTGCTGAAAATGGGAGGCTACGGCTTCCTCCGCTACTCGCTGCCCATGCTGCCACTTGCTTCCGTGCAGTTTATACCCCTGATGTTCGGGCTCAGCGTCATCGCCATCATCTATACCTCGCTGGTAGCGCTTGCCCAGGAGGACATGAAGAAGCTGATCGCGTATTCGTCGGTCGCACATATGGGGATTGTGACGCTGGGCATCTTCACGATGACCACGGAAGGCTTGCAGGGTGCCATGGTGCAGATGCTGAGCCACGGCGTGGTATCGGCGGCGCTCTTCCTCTGCGTCGGCGTTGTCTACGATCGCCTGCATACGCACGAGATCGCGCGCTTCGGCGGCCTCGTCCACAACATGCCGCGCTACGCCGTTTGCTTCATGTTCTTTTCGCTGGCCTCGATGGGGTTACCGGGAACCAGCGGTTTCGTGGGCGAGTTCCTGGCGCTGGATGGCGCCCTCCAGGTGAACACTCTCGTCACCTTCCTTGCGACTACTGGCACGATCCTCAGCGCCGCTTACATGCTTTACCTCTACCGCCGCGTCATCTTCGAGAAAATCACCCGCGAGGACGTGCGGGGAATGCTCGATCTCCACTGGCGCGAGATCGTGATCTTCGTGCCGATGATTGCGGTGGTGCTGTGGATGGGAATATACCCCAGTTCCTTCCTGCACCCGATACAACCGGCGCTTGCGGGTGTACTGAAACGGGTGCAGATCGCCACCTCCGGCGCGGCCGGCGCCGAAATCGCACACCGATAGGCCCATCGATGTCGACCAGCGTGCCCAATCTTCTGCCGGCCTTGCCTGAAATGTTTTTAGGCGCTGTTGCGATGGTCTTGCTGCTGGTCGGCGCATTCCGCGGCGATCGCGCGGCGCGCATGATGTCCTGGCTCGCGGTCGCTGCGATCCTCGTGACGCTATTGCTCGTGTTGCGCTTTTCGGTCGAGCGCGCGGTTGCGCTCAACGGCATGTTCGTCACCGACGGCTTCGGCGCCTTTATGAAGGCCTTGGTGCTCGGCGGCTCGGCGCTCACGATGCTGCTGTCGCTCGATTACAACCGGCGTCAGAATCTGGAGCGGCCGGAATTCCCCGTTCTCGTCCTGTTGTCGACAGCGGGGATGATGATGATGATCTCCGCTTACGACCTGATCTCGCTTTATGTCGGTCTCGAATTGCAGAACCTCGCGCTCTACGTGATTGCGAGCTTCGAGCGCGATTCGGTGCGCTCCACCGAGGCAGGGTTAAAGTACTTTGTCCTAGGCGCGCTCGCCTCGGGCATGCTGTTGTTCGGCGCGTCCATGGTTTACGGCTTCGCCGGCAGCACGAGCTTCGAAACCCTGCAGCGCGCGTTCAGTGGTGAAGGCGCATATCCCATCGGGCTGCTGTTCGGCATCATCTTCATCATGGTGGGCCTCGCCTTCAAGGTCTCCGCGGTGCCGTTTCACATGTGGACGCCGGACGTATACGAGGGCGCGCCGACGCCGGTCACCGCGTTCTTCGCGGTCGCCACCAAGACCGCGGCACTGGCACTGTTCGTGCGCGTAATGCTCGATCCGTTCGGCCGGCTGATGGTGGAGTGGTCCCAGGTCGTGTGGGGCATCTCTGTCGCTTCGATGATCCTTGGCACTCTCGCCGCGATCAATCAACGCAACATCAAGCGGCTGATGGCGTACAGCTCGATCGGTCACGTGGGTTATGCCTTGATCGGACTGGCCGTTCACACGACGGCCGGAGTTCGCGGCATTCTTTTTTACATGGCGATCTATCTGTTTATGAATATCGGCGCCTTTGCGGTCATTTTATGCATGCGCCGGCAGGGGAAGATGGTGGAGGAAATCGCCGACCTCGCCGGACTGGCGCGCACGCAGCCGGCATTGGCCTTGGCGTTCGGCATTTTCATGTTTTCGCTTGCGGGCGTACCGCCGCTCGCGGGCTTCCTCGCCAAGTTCTATATCTTCGTGGCGGCGATTGACGCCAACTTTGTGGTTCTTGCCGTCATCGGCGTCGTCACCAGCGCGGTCGGATGCTACTACTATCTGCGCATCGTCAAGATCATGTATTTCGACGAACCGACGGCGTCGTTTGACCGGTCGATCGGACCGGTTTTGAGCACCGTGCTGGTGGTGACCTCCGCAGCGGTGCTGTTATTCTTCGTTTACCCGGCCCCGCTCGCGGACAGCGCCAACGCGGCAGCCGCGACCCTCTTCCCGGAATGATCGCGGCGCCGCTGCCGGATTTTGCGCGGCTGATGGCCCACGAGGCGCTCGGCAGCACCAACGACGAGGCAAAACGACTCGCGGAAGACGGCGCTGACGCATGGACTGTGGTCACCAGCAAAGTGCAGACGGCGGGCCGCGGTCGGCGCCGGCGTGGTTGGAGTTCGCCCGCTGGAAATCTCTACATGAGCGTGATCCTCCGGCCGACGGGTCCCGTTGCGACAGCGGCTCAACTGGGTTTCGCCGCCGCGCTCGCGGTGGGCGACGCGATTTCGCCCCTGCTGCCGCGCCCCGACATGCTGCATTTCAAGTGGCCCAACGACGTCCAGGTCGAGGGGCGCAAGATCGCGGGCATACTCCTGGAATCCGCCGCGGCGAACGATGGGTCGGCGCTCTGGCTGGTTATCGGCATCGGCGTCAATGTCGTGTCGTCCCCGCTGCAACCAACCGCATCCGCGACGTGTTTGAAGGCGGAAGGCACAGGCGAGGCAACGCTTCCGGAACTGCTCCGCGGCGTTATCGTTGCGCTCAAATACTGGGTCGAGGAGTGGGAGCGAACGGGCTTCGAGAGGCTGCGCCATGCCTGGCTTGCGAGGGCTCGCGGCCTCGGCGGCACGGTCGCGGTGAGGTTGGAACGGGAAAGCTTTACCGGCCGGTTCGTCGATCTCGAAGCCGATGGCGCGCTGCTGGTCGAGACGCCGGCTGGCCGCCGCCGCGTTGCCGCCGGCGAGGTTTTTCCGGTCGCCGCCTAAAATTCGGAGGCCCGTGCATGCTTCTGGCTATCAACGCAAACAACACCAACACCGTTTTCGCGGTTTGGGAGGGCGACAAGCTTCGCGGAACCTGGCGCGTCGCCACCGAGGCCAAGCGGACCGCCGACGAATACGTGGTGTGGCTCGATCATCTACTCGGGTTGGAACGGCTCGGGCGCGACCTCATTACCGGAACGATCGTCGCCAGCGTGGTTCCGGAAGCGAACTTCAACCTGATAACCCTGTGCCGGCGATACTGTGCGAGCGAGCCGCTGATGGTGGGCGAGCCGGGCGTGGAGCTGGGTGCTCAAGCCCTGGTCGAGCAGCCGAGTGAGGTCGGCGCGGACCGGCTTGCAAACACCGTGGGGGCGCATGAGCGCTATCAGGGCCCCCTCATCGTCGTCGATTTCGGCACCGCGACGAATTTCGACGTGGTGGATGCGAACGGCAATTACTGCGGCGGAGTGATCGCGCCTGGGATCAATCTCTCGATCACGGCGCTGCATCTGGCGGCCGCGAAGCTGCCGAGCGTGCGCATCCGCCGAACCGAACGCGTGATCGGAAAGAATACGGTGGCCTGTATGCAATCCGGCATCTTCTGGGGTTATGTGGGATTGGTGGAGGGCGTGGTCGATCGCATCAAGCACGAATTCGGAGCGCCGATGCGCGTTGTCGCGACCGGTGGACTGGCACCGGTATTCGAAGGCGCCACTTCCGTCCTCGAACACGTCGATCCCACACTCACGCTCTGGGGCCTCCACTTGATTTACCGCCGCAATCGAAAATGAGGGATATGGATTCAGCTTCGCCGGAAACGCTCAATCGACCGGACGAGTTGGTGTTCCTGCCGCTGGGTGGCGCAGGCGAAATCGGAATGAACCTCAATCTCTACGGCTATGCCGGCCGCTGGGTGATGCTGGATTGCGGCGTGTCATTCGGGGACGACACCATGCCGGGGATCGAGGTGATTATGCCCGATCCGCGCTTTATCGCCGAACGCAACGCCGATCTCGCGGGAATCGTGCTTACGCATGCGCACGAAGATCATCTGGGTGCGATCCAATATCTATGGCCGCGCTTCAAAGGAACGGTCTACGCGACACCGTTCACCGCGGCGGTGTTGCGGGCGAAATTGGTGGAGACCGGCCTCCAGGATGAGGTACCGATCGTCGAAATACCGATGTCCGGCAAGGTCCGCGTCGGTCCCTTCGAAATCGAGCTGATCACGCTCACGCACTCGATCCCCGAACCCAACGCCGTCGTGCTGCGCACACCCGTGGGGACGGTCCTGCACACCGGCGATTGGAAGCTCGATCCCGATCCCGTGGTGGGGCCTCTCACCGATGAGGCGGCACTGCGCCGACTAGGCGATGCCGGCGTGCTCGCGATGATCGGCGACAGCACAAACGCGCTTCGCGCGGGCGAGTCGGGTTCCGAGGCATCGGTCGGCCGCTCGCTTACGGAGTTGGTCAGCTTGTGTAAGGGGCGCGTCGTCGTCGCTTGCTTTGCCAGCAACGTTGCGCGCCTCACCTCAACCGCTCAAGCCGCCGCCACGGCGGGGCGCGAGGTCGCTTTGGTGGGGCGGTCGCTCTGGCGCATCGAAGAGGCCGCTCGCGAGACGGGTTACCTGGCGAATGTGCCTCGATTTCTGACCGAGGAGGAGGGCGCATGGCTGCCCCGCGACAAGGTCCTGTACATCTGCACGGGGAGCCAGGGCGAGGCGCGCTCGGCGCTTGCGCGCATCGCCGATAACGAACATCGGCACGTGGTCCTCGAAGCCGGCGATAGCGTGATCTTTTCCTCCCGTATCATTCCCGGCAATGAGCGAGCGATCGGCCGGCTTCAGAACAAGCTGGCGGCGCTCGGCGTCGAGTTGCTGACGGAGCATGATCACTTCGTGCATGTTTCGGGGCACCCCGCACGGGACGAGCTCACGCGCATGTACCAGATGGTGCGTCCCCGCGTCGCGATCCCGGTGCACGGTGAATTGCGCCACATGAAGGCGCATGCAGCACTCGCCGAGGAATGCCAGGTGCAGCAGGCGATCGTTGCCGCCAACGGCGAAATGGTGCGGCTCGGACCGCTCCCGGCGGCAGTAATCGGGCGCGTGCCGGTCGGGCGGCTGGCGCTCGACGGTAAGGGCCTGCGCTCTCTATCAGGCGAAAGCTGGAAGGCGCGCCGGCGCATCGTGTTTGAGGGTGTGGCCGTCGCGACCGTCGTGCTCGACCAAGATGGGAATGTATTGTCGCCGCCGCGCGTGGCCTTGCCGGGTCTCGGAGAGGACGAACCGGAATTGCCGCCGATGCTCAGCGACGCGGTGGGCCGGGCTGTCGCCGCGCTCAGGCCGAGCGGACGGCGTGACGATGCGGCCGTGGGCGAGGCGGCTCGGCTGGCCGTTCGCCGCACCCTCAAAACCAGAACCGGCAAGCGGCCGGTCATCGAGGTTCAGGTGGTCAGAATCTGAGGCGGTGCCGCCTTTGTTTTGACGCGGGCCGTTCTTTGACCTACGTGGTGGCAGACTGTATATGCTCGAGGTCTCGCCAGCAGGTCGCAAAATGGGGCAATAGGCGCGCCGGACGGCTGACCTCCACCGTAGTAAAAGCGCTCAGTCTGCACGCGTTCCAAGGGCGCCTTCCCGACGACTTCAGGTTCAATCGAGACGAGGCGAATGTCCGGTAGCTTCATTGAGGTCGCAAGAGGTTTTGCACGATGATCGGACGGCTTAATCACGTGGCGATCGTCGTGCCGAACATTGAAAAAGCGGCCGCGATTTACCGGAAAACCCTCGGCGCCACGGTTTCGTCGCCGCAGCCGCTGCCGGCGCATGGCGTCACCGTCGTGTTCGTGACGCTTCCTAACACCAAGATCGAGCTATTGGAGCCCTTGGGCGAGGGTTCGCCTGTGCGTGGTTTCCTGGAGCGCAATCCGGCCGGCGGAATGCATCATATCTGTTATGAGGTGGATGATATCCGGGCGGCACGCGACCGGCTCAAATCGGAGGGCGCACGCGTTCTGGGAGACGGCGAGCCCAAGCTTGGCGCCCACGACAAGCCGGTGCTGTTCCTCCATCCCAAGGATTTCTGCGGCACCTTGATCGAGCTCGAACAGGCTTAGTGCGCAATGAACTGGCTTACGGGGCCGGCCGCCTTTGTCGTGATCTGGTGGATCGTGATCTTTGCGGTTCTGCCGATCGGCGTGAAACCCGCCGATGACGAGATGGGCAGTAGGGCCGGCGCTCCCGCCAGTCCACAGATCGGAAAAAAAGCGGTCATCACCACGGTGATCGCGACGTTCCTCTGGGGCATACTCTATCTCGTCTCATCCTCCGACATCTGGAGCTTTCGTTCATGAGCGCCACATATTGTGCGGCGGCGCCGAGCCACAAGGTGCACGGGCCCTATCACGACAGGGAATACGGCTTTCCCTCGCGGGACGACCGAGTGCTGTTCGAGCGGTTGGTGCTGGAGATCAACCAGGCGGGCCTCTCTTGGCTCACCATCCTGAGCAAGCGACCGGCCTTTGTTGCGGCCTATCGAGGCTTCGACATTGACGCCGTCGCGGGTTTCGGCGCCCGCGACGTGAAACGCTTACTCGCCGATGCCGGCATCATCCGCAACAAGCTCAAAGTCACGGCAGCGATCGAGAATGCACGTCGGTTGCAAGAGATCCGTGCCGAGCACGGCTCATTCGCAAACTGGCTTGATCTGTATCACCCCCTCGGCAAGGAAGCATGGGTTAAGCTGTTCCGGAAAACCTTCAGCTTCACCGGCGGTGAGATCACCGGCGAATTCCTGATGAGCCTTGGTTATCTCCCGGGGGCACATGTGCCGGAATGCCCAGTATTTGCGCGGATTGCGAGGCTGCGCCCGCCGTGGCAGGCCGCGTCTGGCGACCGCAAGCGCAGGGGTCGCTGACTTTCACTGCACACAAAAACGGCGGCAAGACCGGTTTTGATCTCGCCGCCGTTGAAGCCTCGCCGTCCAGATAATTGGATTTTTTCGGTCTCCCCCAGACGTCAGAACTCTGGCTGTTCCTCCCTAAACTTGGGGTCCTTTTGCGCAATTTTATTGCGTCTTCAACGCCCAGGAGCTTACAAAAGCGACTCGGTTTCGTCACGCAATTTCTGCCGAAATAACGCCGATTTAATACGCATCACGGTGATTTTATGTGCAGCCGCCAAGGATCGGCATTTTGGGTGCTGCCGTAGTCACCGAAGAGTGGATGAAGGGTTATGGCAACACCGCAAATCGGACCACGAACAGCACCGCCAGGACCACCATCGCCGGCTTTGCCTCACTGAAGCGGCCGGAGAGGAGCTTCGCTGCGGCGAAGGCGACGAAGCCGAGCGCTAGGCCATTCGCGATCGAGAATGTGAAGGGCATGGCGATCGCGGTCACCACGGCGGGTGCGTATTCGGTCACGTCCTCCCAGTCGATCTCCGCGAGCCCGCGGGCCATGAGGCATCCCACGAACAACAGGGCGGGCGCAGTTGCATACTCCGGAATTGAAGTCGCTAATGGTGATAGGAATAGGCTCAGCATGAAAAGCACCGCGACCACCACGCCGACAAGGCCGGTCCGGCCGCCTGCTCGTACCCCCGCGGCGCTCTCGATGTAGCTGGTCACCGTGGAGGTACCCAAGAGGGCGCCTACCATAGTGGCCGTTGAATCCGCGATGAAGGCCTTGCCAAGACGCGGGATCGTGCCGTCCTTGGCGATGAGGCCGGCACGGTGTGCGACCCCAACGAGGGTCCCGGTGTTGTCGAACAGGTCGACAAAGAAGAAAACAAAGATGATCGATACAACACCGATATTGATCGCACCTGCGAGGTCGAGCTGAAGGAACGTGTGCGCCAGGCTTGGGGGAGCTGAAAAGATACCGCCGAATTTCGAGATACCAAACATGATGCCGACCGCCGTGGTCGCGAGGATCGCGATGATGATCGCGCCGGGCACGCGCAGACGGTCGAGCGCCACCATCACCAGAAACCCGGCCATCGCCAGCAGGGCGGAAGGCGCGCCGACTTCGCCTAGGGTCACTAGAGTGTCGGGAGAGGCCTTAACGATGCCGGCGCCGCGCAATGCAATTAGGGCGAGGAACAGGCCGACACCAGCGGAGATCGCGAGCTTCTGCGACTGCGGGATCGCGTTCACGACCCACTCGCGCACGCGGGTCACGCTCAACAGCAGAAATAGCACGCCGGAAATGAAGACGGCGCCGAGCGCAACCTGCCAGGTATAGTGCATGCCCTTGACGACGCCGTAGGTGAAGAAGGCGTTGAGCCCCATGCCCGGAGCCAGCGCCAACGGATAATTGGCATAGAGCCCCATGATGATCGTCGCGAGCGCCGAGGCGATGCAGGTCGCGACGAACACCGCCCCCTTGTCCATCCCCGCGTCACCGAGGATCAACGGATTGACGAAAATGATGTAAGCCATGGTGAGGAAGGTGGTGACACCCGCGAGCACCTCCGTGCGCACGGTGGTACCGTGTTCGGTCAATCCGAAATAGCGTTCGAGCATCTGGAATCCCCCTGTTGCGCGCCCTCTTGCCTGACGATCGATGACCAAGTTGCGACGGTCAAGGCGGAATTGCGCGCGAGCCCCGTCCGAGACCGATTAACTCAATTTTCGCGACAAGCGAGGTAGCCTTCGGCCCCATGCAATTCCTGAAGGCCTTGGCTGGTTTTGCCGGTTGCGTCTGGTGGGCGACCCATGCGCTTGCATCGGCGCCCGTACCCCCACCGCCCCCGCCGCCCGGCGGCGCCGTCATCGCGCCGGATGGCAGTGTCATGGTTTCGCCGGGGGCTTGCGGCCAGGTGGTGGCGCACGTGCCGGATGCCGGGGTCGCCTATGTTCCAGGGATCGACGTGAACGGCCAGCCGGTTGCTCCTGCCGACCTGCCGGAAAGCGTCGCTCCGCCTCTTGGCTTCTCGATCGTGCTCAACTTCGACCTGCGCAAGCGCTTTGGAATAACCGGCAACTCACGGCTATTCCGGCCGCAAGCCGAGGTCGGCCTAATCACGGTCGAAGGCAACACAGTCCTGTTCAACGGGCAACCGATCGGTGTCGGGGAATCGGACCTGCTCGCTGCTGCCTGTCGGGCGCACGGTTTCCTACATTAGACGAGGGGCAGGATCGGCGTTTCCCTCGTCTCGCCCTCTATTGGACATCGAAGCGGCCCTTGCATAAAGTCCGGCGCGGCTTACCCCGGTTTTTGCGAGGTCCGAGGTCCTATGCGTCTTAGCGTCTATTTTCTGCCGCTTATCAAGGAAAACCCCACCGAGGCGCAGATCGTTTCGCATCGGCTGATGCTGCGCGCCGGCATGATTCGACAGTCGAGCGCCGGGATCTATTCCTGGCTGCCGCTCGGCCTGCGGGTCCTGAAAAAAGTCGAACAGATCGTGCGTGAGGAGCAGGACCGAAGCGGTGCCCATGAAGTGTTGATGCCGACGATTCAGCCCGCGGACCTCTGGAAGGAGAGCAAGCGCATCGATGACTACGGCAAGGAGATGTTGCGCTTCACCGATCGCCACGAGCGCGCCATGCTCTACGGTCCCACCAACGAAGAACAGATCACCGACATCTTCCGCCATTCCATCAAGAGCTACCGCGACCTGCCCAAGAACCTCTATCATATTCAATGGAAATTTCGCGACGAGGTTAGGCCACGTTTCGGCGTGATGCGCGGACGTGAGTTCCTGATGAAGGATAACTACTCATTCGATATCGACGCCGCGGCCGCTCGGCATTCCTACAACAAGATGTTCGTGGCGTATCTGCGAACCTACGCACGCATGGACCTCAAGGCGATTCCGATGCGAGCGGATACGGGGCCCATCGGCGGTGACCTTAGCCATGAGTTCATCATTCTCGCGGACACTGGCGAGAGCGCCGCCTTCGTGCATCGCGATTTCCTCGAGATGGACTGGCTCGGCTATGAGGTCGATTACAGCGACGCGGCCGCGCTGCAATCAGTGGTCAACCGCTTCACTCAGCTCTACGCCGCCACCGACGACAAACACGATGCAGCGGCCGAGGCGACGCTCGGCGACCGCCTGGTCAAGGCTCGCGGCATCGAGGTCGGGCACATCTTCTATTTCGGCACGAAATACTCGAAGCCGATGAACGCCGTCGTCGCCGGGCCCGAGGGCGCGCCGGTCACGGTAGAGATGGGCTCTTACGGCATTGGCGTGTCGCGGCTCGTCGGCGCGATCATCGAAGCGAGCCATGACGAGCAGGGCATCATCTGGCCTGACGCTGTCGCTCCATTCCGCGTCGGGCTGATCAGTCTGAAGCCGGACGATCCGGC
>DATIYT010000044.1:0-81876 GCA_035517495.1 Allostellaceae bacterium
CTGCTCGAACTCAAGGTATCCAACGCAATCAGCCTCACCGGATAGTCGTCAACCGCATAGTCGATAAAGTCGGAATCGGGCGCAAGATATCCGCGTGGCGAAAAGGCGTCGCGCAAATTCGCACGATTGTCCTTGTTGCCCGCCACGACATAGACCGGCGCGCGCGCCTTCGCGAGCGTCGACACTGCCAGGGCGTATTCGTCTGGCCGTCCGCTATGAACGATATCCCCGGTGTGAACAATCAGGTCGGGGGCCGGATCGAGTGCATTGATATCCGCAATCGTGCGCGCGAGATCCCACGTTCTCTGGTCGGCGTCGGGTGTATCCAGGGCGATATGGGTATCGGAAATTTGCGCGATGATCATGATGCCGGACCTCATCTCGTCGATCGCAGACTTGCGTAATACTCCTTGAGAATCGCCACCACCTCCGGCCGGCTGAACTCGGGCGGTATGTCCGCATCGGTCGAAAGCATCTCACGCTGCTGTGTGCCGGAAATCGAGATGTGATGCTTCGGATCGTGGGGACAGGTCTTCGCCGTCGCCATTCCATAGCACTTCCGGCAGTAGAACGTGACATCGATCTTCAGCGCTTCGGTTTGAAGCGCGCCGTCCCACAGTTCATCGAAGATGTGATGCGCATCGAAGGGGCCATAGTAGTCGCCGACGCCGGCATGATCGCGCCCGACTATGAGGTGGGAGCAACCGAAATTCTGGCGAATCAGGGCGTGAAGCAACGCCTCGCGCGGACCCGCATAGCGCATCTCGATGGGATAGCCCGCCTGAATGATCGTTCCGGGCCGGAAATAATTGTCGATCATCGCCTGGATGGCTCGCGTTCGAACCTCGGCTGGAATGTCCCCTGCTTTCAATTTGCCAAGCACTTGGTGGACAAAAACGCCGTCTAGGACCTCGAGCGCGATCTTCACTAGAAACTCGTGACTACGGTGCATCGGATTGCGCGTTTGGAAGGCAGCGACACGCGACCAACCCTTTTCAAGGAACATGGCGCGGGACTCGGCTGGCCGGATATAGAGCTTCGGATATTTGGCGGGATACTCGCCTTCGCTCAGCACCATGACCGGCCCGGCCAGGTTGACGTCACCCTGATGCAGGACTTTCGCGACACCCGGGTGCTTCGGATCGACGGTTCGATAGACGTGCTCGGCTTCAATCTTCTTGTCGATGGAATATTTCTCGTGGACCTTCATGACCGCGAGTATCTCTCGGGTCTCCTCATCGATCAGCGCGACCTCTTCCTCGGCGTGAACGCTGTCGGCAAGGTCTTGGTCTATTGGAAGCGTAATGGGGATTGGCCAAAAGAGGCCGCTGGTCATTTTCATATCGAGGCACGAGGCGCGCCAATCGTCATGCGCCATGAACCCGTCGAGCGGCGTGTAGGCTCCCATTGCCAGCATGAACACGTCAGAAACGGCGCGCGAATCGAGAGGAATCTTCCTGAGTTTTTCGGCGCGCTTGCGTTCCTCAGTCCGCTCCACCTCCGGTACCAGCAGTGGCTTCAGTGACTCCGAGCCATGCGGCGGTACGAGTTGCGGCATTGCGATCCCTTTGGAAGAAGGCCCCGAGCAGCCCGATCAGTCGATGATGTGATACACCGGAGCCTTTTCCATCTGCCACTTTCCGGAATCCCGATCGTAGCGAGACAGCGTGAAGCAATGCCAATCCTTGTCGTCCAGCTTCGGATGGTCCGCTCGGTAATAATAACCCGGCCACCGTGTTTCCGTCCGGAACAAGGTGTGCTGCGTCACGCTTTCCGAGGCCAAGACCCGGTGTTGAAGCTCCCACGCCCGCTGCAGTTGGTGAAGATCTTCTGCTCCAAGATAGGGAAGGTCTTCCTTCAGCATGCCCAGCAACTCGAGCCCGCGCATGAGGAGCGGTTCATTGGTCGTGTAATAGGAGCCGATACCGCCGACATATTCGTCCATTATCTTCTCGAGGCGCTGAAGGCCATGCAGCGGCAGGATGTAGCTTGGCGATACGGTGCCGGCCACGATTTCGTTGCGGCCAACTTCGTAGGTTTCAAGGGGCTGATAAATGATCTTCTTGAGGGTTTCGTACTCTGCCTCGCTGACTTGAGGTTGCTCTTTAGACGTGTCGTTCACGTATTTGACGGCCGCCTTGCCGGCAATCCGGCCCTCCGTGAATGATCCCGACGAGAACTTGTGGGCGGAGCCGCCAATTGCGTCGCCGGCGCCGAACAGCCCCTCGACAGTCATCATCCGGTTGTATCCCCATTGGTACTCCGCAGGTGCGCAGTCCTCCGGGCCGCTCGCCCAGGCGCCCGAACATGTCGCATGGGAGCCCATGACGTAGGGCTCAGATGTGGTCAGCTCGGGATTTATCTCCTTGGGATCGATGTTTTGCGACGCCCATACGACTGCCTGTCCGATCGTCATTCCAAGGAAGTTCTCCCAGCCGACTGTCTCCTTGTGCGGGTCTTTAAAGGCCTCCTTCGTCACCATGCGGATGGGGCCCCGGCCGGCCTTGACCTCCTCTAGCAGCGCGTGGTTGCGCAGGCAGGTCGGCACTGGGTGGTGATTCACATAATCGCCGACCAATTGTTCGATCGAATCGCGCCAAAAGGCCTCATAATCCTGCCCATAGGCGTTTTGGGTGTAGGTCTTGAGGTGAAGAAAATAGGCGCCCACTGGACCGTAGCCGTCCTTGAATCGAGTGAGGACGATCCGGTTTTCCATCTGAGTCATCTTGGCACCCACCAAGATCGGCAGCGCGTAAGCAGAGGCGCTGCTCCACGGCGCGTACCAGGTCCGTCCCATGCCCTCGCCGACCGCGCGAGGCTTGAAGATGTGTGAAGCGCCGCCAGCAGCCACGATCACCGCCTTGGCGCGGAAAACGTAGAAATCCCCCGTGCGGACATTGAAGCCGACAGCGCCCGCGATCCGGTTGGGTCGCTGCTTGTCCGTCAGCAGGTGCGTCACCATGATCCGGTTGTAGACTTTCGTGGCGGCTTTGCGCGCGGCTTCGGCGACGATCGGCTTATAGCTCTCGCCGTGGATCATGATCTGCCATTTGCCCTCGCGCTGGTATCTCCCGGTCTGCGGATCTCTCATCATGGGGAGACCCCACTCTTCGAATTTGTGCACAGTGGAGTCGACATGCCGGGCGATGTCGTAGCCAAGATCCTCGCGAACCAGACCCATGAGGTCGTTCCGCGCGTAGCGGACATGGTCTTCGGGCTGATTCTCGTTCCACTGCATGCCCATATAGCAGTTGATTGCATAAAGTCCCTGGGCGACCGCGCCGCTGCGCTCGATGTTCGCCTTCTCGACGCAAACGATCTTCAGATCGCGGCCCCAGTACCTGGATTCGTAAGTAGCGCCGCACCCGCCCATGCCGCCACCGACGACCAGGATATCCGCATCGACGAGCACGGTCTTGGGACGCGCCATCACACCAGCCCCTGCTTGAATTGATCTCGCTTGAGCGCCGGTAACGCGCCGACCTTGAGGGCCTCAGGTTCGTGCGCCAGCTCCTGGGAATTCATCGCGGCCGCGGTGGGTGCTGCGTAATCCGACGGGGCCTTGATCGATCCCCACGGCGTCGTGCGGATCGGCGAAACGAAATTCTTCTCGCGCCCGTCGCGGAACCGGATCCGCCACGAAATGGTTCCTTTCTCGTCTTCCCTGAGCACGCGGACACTGTGGCCCAAAGGGGCGAAATCCGCATAGCCGCGGCAGTCGATTGCATGCTGTGGGCACGCCTTCACACAGGAATAGCACTCCCAGCACATATTCGGCTCGATATTGTAGGCGCGCCGGTAAGTGGTATCGATGTGCATGATATCGGACGGACAGATATCAACGCAGTATCCGCAGCCGTCGCAACTCGTCATATAGACAAATGTGGGCATGGGATATGCTCCTCCACTATCGATGCCTGATGCTGGGTAAATCAGTAATTCTGGGGCCGTTCGCGGCTGCTGCCGAAGGTCGCGGGCTTGTCAGCGGGGGCAGGCAAATTGCGCCGCGAGCCATTCGCCTGTTCCACCCTCTTTTGAAAAGCCGCCGCGGGTTTGTAGAACATGTGGGCGAATTTCGACCATGGCACTGATCCAAAGAGCACGGTCGTGGCCAGAAGATAAAGAACGAGGAACACATCCGACAAGATCGTAGCGCCGGCAAATTGGAAGATCGCCCAGATGAGGCCCAAGGTCGTGCTTGCCACAAGCGAAACGACGAAGAGATCGGCGTAGATCAAGCGCAAGGGCGAGCTACCCTCCGCAGTGACATCGACGCGGATGAAGAACCAGAACCAGTAGCCGCCGCCGCAAACCATCAGCGCGCCGATGTACCAAAGCGCCGGCAGAATCCCTGGCGCGGGCGAGGAGAGGGTCGGATAGCTGAAGACCATTATTATCGTCGTGACGACATACAGGATGAAACCATACATCGTCAGGAGATGAGCCGCTCGGCGCCGCACATTGCAGAATTCGCCGGAGGTGAGACCTTCCACCACGGCGGTTTGAATCGCAAGGACCACCATCTGCGCGCCGCCGACTTGCCGCGTGCCCCTGTTCCGAGCATTTCGCCAGTGGTTGAAGAAGTACGTGCCGCTCTTCTTCATGCCTATATCGAGCAGCGTGCCGCACGCAACGAGGAGGACCATCACGATCAGATATGCCTGCATAAGGGCGGGCGATATGGACGCCGAAAGCTCGGCGAAGGGGCTGGTTGTAAACATTTGTGACGTTTCCCCGGTTAAGCCCCGGATCCCGGCGTCACGATAACCGGCAGGGCTTCCACCCGCAAGCGCGACGCGGTTGACCGGCGTGCTCTTGTTCAAATAGTCGTGTCGGCCGTCGCGTCGGGATCGCGCCCGGAAGTGCCGCTATTGGCCATGAGACTCCTTGTGCCGCGGAACGAACGGCTCAGGCGACGAGCGGGGCCCAGCCGGCGTTGGTGAGCGCCTCGAGCGGACGGAAACGGACCTTGTACGCCATCTTGCGGCTCTCACCGATCCAATAGCCGAGGTAGACGTAGGGAAGGCCGCGCCGTCGCGCCTCTTCTATCAGCATGAGGATGGCAAGCGATCCTGGGCTGCGCGCGGCTTCGGTGGGATCGAAGTAGCTGTAAACCGCGGAGAGCCCGTCATCCAGCAGGTCCGCCAGGCAGGCCCCCAACAGCGATTGGTCGCTGCGACGCATGGTAAGCAGGAAGGTCGGGACCGGGCTGTCCTCGATCATCGCGCGATAATCGCCATAGGTCATCGATGCCATATCGCTGTCGGCGTGGCGCGAGCGCTGATAGCGGGCGAAGACCCGATACTGATCGATCGCCGAACGCGCGGGCTCTGCTGCAGTGACAACGTCGCGATTGGCGGCAAGGACCCGGCGCAGCGAGCGCGAGGCTTTGAATGAACCGACTGGTACTCTTACAGGAAGGCACGAACCGCAGCCGCCGCACGCCGGGCGGTATGCCAAATGATGGCTACGCCGAAATCCAGCCCGCGACAGCTCGCTGTAAAAACTGCCGAGATTGCGTCCGCTAATTTCGGTAATCAGCTTGCGCTCGGTCCGCCCGTCGATATAGGGGCAGGGGAGCGCCGCCGTCCGATAAAAGGGCTTCAACGCCGACGCGACCGCCGGCAAGCCCACCATCTGTCCCGTCGAGCCGCTCCGTCCCCCCTCCGGCATCTCCTCCTGAACCCCTACACGCATTTTGGTCTCGCGCATCTAACACCTCACCCCACCGCGGCAATTATGCGCGAAGGAGACCCGGCAGCGCCAGCATCATTCAGCGACCCACGATTACTAGATTGGGAGAGCGGCGCACCACCAACGTCCCGGCGATGAGATCGTGAACCGTACACCGCCTGCGGTTGAAGAACACGAATAGGAGGATCAAGGAGGCCGTCGCCGCGGCGGTGAGGTAAAACACCACCGTCAATACCAGCGCCTGGGAGAGACTCGGCCGCTCCCCGTCCCAGCTCCGTACCTCGATCCCCAATAGGCGCATGCCCAATGTGGCGCCATGCCGGCCACCGATCGTCAAGGTGTGATAGGCGAGCGGAATGAGCCCATAGAGCGCCCAAACCGCGCTCAGCAAGCCGAAACTCGCGACCGAAACGCCGGCGAAGAGCACTGCTGCAAGCGCGCAGAGCAGCAGCACAATCAGGCCATCGATCAGGCAATACGCAACCACGCGGCGCCACACCACGCCGCGGAAGTATTCCGGTGCCGCATAGGGTTCGGGGGGATTGCCCTCCCAGGCGAACGAGGTCGACTCCATGGCGCATCTTTCGAACGTGGCGCATCGCAATCTGATGCGAACCGGCCCCTCAAAGGCAAGTTCCGAGTCTCTCGGTCGAGCCGCAAAACGCGAGGAGGATTCGGGGGTAATCAGGGGATGCGGAGATTTATGACGCTAGCGGCCAGACAGTCGTGGCTACTGATGCCCCTGAACCAGTCCGATCCCCCCGTCGCCAAATTGTCTCCACATCCCCTGGAAAAGGTCCCGTCCCCTATCGCTGCCGGAACCACCGGCCGCTCCTCTGCTCGGACTCAGCTTCCCAGCGACTTGCGCAGAAAATAGCGCTTGGCGCCGGGTGGGTGGTCGAGGGTCCCGAAAATCTCGTAACCGAGCTTCTGGTAAAAGCCCGGCGCCTGGAAACTGAAGGTGTCGAGCCAGGCCGAGTGGCAGCCGAGAGCGCGAGCTCGCTGCTCTGCCTCGACCATCAGCAAGCGGCCAAGCCCCTGGCTGCGGCGTGCTTCCGTGATCCAGAGATTGTGCACGAAAAGCCAACCACCATAGGAGAACGCGTCGAGCCCCGCCTCGATCTTGCCTTCTTGGCTGCGCAGGAACACCGCGAAGTGCCGAGGTTGCGGCATCGGCCAACGCTCCTCGTTCAAGCGGTCGATGTTGCGGTCGAGGAAAGTGCAGTCTTCCCCGGTGGGATCGTTTTCGACGCTGAGGCGTAGATCGGCTGGCACGATCATGGCGCGGCAATATTGCGCAGCCTCAGTCGTCGGGCAATCGAGTTCGATGAAAAAGAATCACAACGCTAATTGGGCCAATGACTCAGCTCGGCGGCGGTTTCGCCTCGCGCAGCAGCACAATGCTGATCCGGCGGTTGCGCGGCGAGCGCGGATCGTCTTTGACTAGTGGATCGTGATCGGCGAGGCCAACCACCTTGTCGATGCGCTCGGCGGGCACGCCATCATTGAGAAGAGCGCGGCGGCTTGCATTGGCGCGGTCCGCCGACAGCTCCCAATTGCTGTAAGAGCGGCCCCAGCTATAGGGCGTCGCATCGGTATGACCAGTGATCGAAACTTTATTGGGCAGCTTCTGCACGACCTGCGCAACCAGCATCAGCAACTTTTGCGCGGCATCATCGAGCTGGGCGGAGCCAAGCGGGAACATCGATTGCTTGTCTTGGTCGACCAGTTGGATCCGCAACCCCTCGGGCGTGCGATCGATCAGCAGATTGTCCGCGAGGTTCTTGAGCTCCGGTACGTCCTGGATCGCCTGGCGCAGTGCGAATTCCGCGGCGGCGAACTCCTTCTCCTCGCGCTCGGCCGCGCGCTTCGCCAGCTCCGCATCGGTCATCTGGTCGATCGGCGTCTTTGCCTGGACCTTGGAATGTCCGGTCTTGTCCTCGGGGCCAGGACCATTCTTCTCCTGCGGGCCCACGCCAACCTTCGGATCGGCACTTTCTCCGGCGGTAGCGGAGGCGTCGGGGTCTGGCGTCTTTGAGGATGTCGAAGCACCGTTCTGGTCACCCTGATCGCCGTCGTTGGGCTGACGCAACGCCGGCATATTGAGCTGGAAGCTCGGAGGTGATTCAGGAAGGTCCTGAGCTCCCGGCTGTCCCATGGTGAGGCCGCCCAGCACGCCGCCCGCGCCGCTCATCGACCTGGAGGAGACCGTGGGCTCAAAGTAGTCCGCAATGCCGCGCTTTTGAATGTCAGTCGTGACGTTGAGCAGCCAGAGCAACAGGAAGAACGACATCATCGCGGTGACGAAATCCGCGTAAGCGACCTTCCAAGCGCCGCCATGGTGCGGCGCCTCTTTGACCTTCCGCACCTTCTTGATGATGAGCGGCGTATTGCTGCCTTTTGCCATCGGGGCGCTCGTGCTCAGGCCGCGACCGAAGGCGCGTTCCCCACGGCCTCTTCGACCTCGTAGAAACTGGGCCGCACGTCGGAGTTCAGCGCCTTGCGCGCGAACTCGACTGCGACCGACGGCGCATAGCCCTGCATGTAGGCGAGCATCGCCGATTTGATGCAGACGTAGTACCGCGTCTCTGCCTCGGCGCGGCTCTTGATCGCCGCGGCAATCGGTCCCACGAAACCATAGGACAGCAGCACGCCGAGGAAGGTGCCGACGAGGGCGCCCGCGATCAGCTGGCCCAGCACCGCCGGCGGCTCGGTGATCGAGCCCATGGTGTGGATGACGCCGAGCACTGCGGCGACGATGCCGAGAGCGGGCAGCGCGTCGGCGGTCTGCTGGATCGCATGGGCGACATGCTCATGCTCTTCGTGGTGGGTCTCGATCTCCTCGTCCATCAGGGTTTCCATCTCGTGATGGTTGTCCGTGCCGAGGGTGAGGAGGCGCAAATAATCGCAGAGGAAGGTGAGCGCGTGATGATTGGCGAAGAACAGCGGGTACCCGTGAAAGAGTTGGCTGTCGTCAGGTTTCTCCACGTGCTGTTCCAGAGCCAGCGCTCCCTTGGTTTTCGCGAGCTTGAATACCGAATAGAGCAGGCTCAGCAGCTCGAGATAGGCGGCCTTATCGTACTTTTCGCCCTTGAGCAGGCCCAACACGGCGCCGCCCGCAGCCTTGAGCACGGGTTTGCGGTTCGCGGTCACAAAGGAACCGACCGCTGCCCCGACGATGATCAGGAATTCGAAGGGTTGGATCAGAACGATAATATGCCCGCCATTGAGGACATAGCCCGCAAAGACACTGATCAAGACGATGACAGAGCCGATAAGCAGGAACATGACGGGATGGGCTCGCGCGCAACGGGCGGTGGTAGGGAGGCTCGGACAATTGCGTTAACATCCGGTTTAGGTCGTCCCTAGAAGCCCTTAGGCGGGATTTTAGCTCCCGATCGAGAGAGCATGCTGGCGCGTTGACCTCCCGCTGGGGTATGAGAGAACGGAGCCGCTTCCTCGCGGGATTGCCTCGATCCTTCCATGTTGATTGATTCCAAAGCCTTCCGCACCACGCTCGGGCACTTTGCGACGGGTATCGTCGTTGCCGCCACCCGCAACGCGGACGGCAAGCCGGTGGGCGTCACTGTCAACTCCTTCACCTCAGTTTCACTGGAGCCGCCGTTAATACTGTTCTGCCTGGACCGAGCGGCGAAGAGCTACCGCGATTTCACGACCAGCGGCTGCTTTGCGGTCTCGGTGCTGGAGGAGGGGCAGCAGCACCTGTCGCGGGGGTTCGCCAACTCCCCCTGGACGCTCTGGGACCAGGTGGAGCAGGTGGTGGAGCGCAGCGGCGCGCCCATCATCAAGAACGCGCTCGCCTGGGTCGATTGCGAGACCGAGGCCGTGCATCGCGGCGGCGATCACGACATCCTGCTTGGCCGCGTCGTGGCGCTGGGCCATTCCGGGGTGGGGCGTCCCCTACTTTTCTGGCGCGGCCGCTATCGGCGCCTAAACGGCGAGCTCTGAGTTCCCACGGCATTTCGAAGGGAGGATAGCGTGAGCGCCTATTTCATCGTCGAGGTGGAGATCACCGACCCCATTCCCTATGAAGGGTACAAGCCGCTTGCTGCGTCATCGATCGAGAAATACGGCGGACGCTTCAAGGTACGCGGCGGCAAGGCCGAGTTGATCGAGGGGGTAAATCCGCCCAAGCGGGTGGTGGTGATCGAATTCGACAGCGTCGAGGCGGTAAAGCGCTGGTATAACTCGCGCGAGTACCAGGACGCTCTCGCGATCCGTCAGCGCGCCTCCAAGTCGCGCGCGATCCTGGTCGAGGGGCTGTAGTCCGGTTTCTGAGTGCCGATCGCGCGTTTTCGCCGCTAGTCCGGGATGACGCATTGAGGGGCCGTCATCCGGCCCAGTGTCTCTTCGCCGTCACCCCGCAGCGAGCCGGGGCCCAGTGTTCACGGCGGCACCAATGTCTCCGAAGTCACGGGCTGTCGCTTCTCGGGAACCATCATGTAACCATCGCGCCATGGCCGCATAAGGTCGGCGTAATTTGGCGAAAGCGGATTGCCGGATTGACCGGGGACCACCATGAAGCGCGCCGCCGAGGGATCGGCCATGTCCACCACCATGCGCAGTCCCGGTCCGTGGATATCCTCATAGGGCGCGGCGGCATTGCGGACATTGAAATCCCCGCGATTGATGGTATCCGAGCCGCCGTCGGCGGGAATGTTGAGATCGAAGATCCGATTCACCAGCGGAATGTGGGACAGCACGGGGTTGCGGAATTCCGCGGGATGGGCGCGGCCCCAACGCCAGTCGTCCATGTTATCGCCATAGGCCTGCTTCAACTGGTCGAGCGCGCGGTCGAGCGCCGCGGCGAGTTGCTCCGAGCAAACCTCGATCACGTCGGTGGCACCCGTGTTACACCAGTCCTGATGCTCCGTGAGAATGCTCTCGATCACGGCGGGGCGCAGTCCCCAATAGGCCTCGAAGGCGGTACCGAGCTTTTCGGCGAGGAGCGCGCGCGTGAGTTCGCGCAGCCAAGCGGTGAAAATCAAGGGCTCGACCTTGTCCTTGTCCATCTGCATGTTCCAGCCACGCAGGCGCTCTATGGCCGCGCGCGCCTCGGGTGAAGCCGCGGGCGCGTCGATCATCAATGGCAGCAGCCGAGCCGCGATCATCGAATAACGGTCGCGCTGGATCGCCGAGGAGCTGTCCATGGATTGCGGTTGACGCGCGAGCAACGTCGCAATGCGTTCGGCCCGGAACGGCTCGTCCCAGTCCCGTGTCAGGAAATAGGGATAACTGTCCGGAACAATCTTATTGTTGGCGGTGACAATCGCATTTCCCGGTGGATCGAAGGTGATCGGCAACTGGTCGAACGGAATGAACCCCGTCCAATCGTATTCACCGGTCCAACCGGGCACAGGGAGCCAGCCATCGCCCTTGCCGCGAATGGGCACGCGCGCCGGTGCCGCGAACGCGATATGGCCCTCGACATCGGCATAAACCACGTTCTGCTCGGGAGCATCGAACTTAGCGAGCGCGCGCTGAAAACTTTCCCAATCGGTCGCGCGGTCGATTTCCCAGAACGCCTGCGGCGTGCGATCGCCGTCCATCAGATATGTCGCCTGCAGTGCCAGCACGTAACCGCTCTCCAGGAACGCCCAGTTCTGGCCGCTTACGAGGTCGGAAATCACGGGGCCGTGGCGCGTCGCCCGCACCGTGATCTGCACCGGGGCGGCGCCCCGCACCCCGATCGTCTCGGTTCGCGTGATGAACGGCTCCGCGCCTGCCGGCGTCAGATATTTCTTGGGGTCGACGGGATCGAGCTTTTCGATGAAGAGATCCGAGACGTCGCTGCCGGTGTTGGTGAACCCCCAGGCGACGCGCTCATTGTGGCCGATCAGCACCGTGGGCGCGCCGGCCATGGTGCCTCCGGTCAGGCTGTGCTGCGGCGTGACGACGCGGACGAGATACCAGACGCCGGGCGCGGAGAGACCGAGGTGCGGGTCGTTGGCGAGCACCGGCTTACCCGAGACGCTGCGCGCCCCGCTTACCACCCAATTGTTGGAGGCGCGCACGGGATCCTCGCCGCCGGCCATGCGCTCGATCAGCCCGTCGAGCGGCAGCTTCCGCAGGATAGGCGCGAGGTCGCTCAGCACCGTGGGCCCATCCTTGGGGTAGGCCGGATAAAGTATCGGCAGCTCCTCGGGCTTGACTTGCGTTGCTACGCGCGCACGCACGAGCTTGGCGCGATAAGTGCCGGCTAGCTGCCACGCCATGAGCTTTCCCCAGAGCAGCGTATCCTGGGCCTGCCAGCGCTCCGGGCTCGCACGCAGCAGGTAGTACTCGGGCGGCAGGGCCGTTCGGCGGTTCTCGAGGAAGGCGTTCACTCCCGCTGCATAGGACCGAAGCACGGCCTGCGTATCGGAGGAGAGTACCGCGAACTGCCGGCTCGCCGCCTCGCTCAAGCCCAGCGTCCGCATCATTTCATCGCTGTTGAGCGCCGGTTCGCCGAACCACTCGGCAAGCCTTCCGGCGGCATAGTGACGCTGCAAATCCATCTGGAACAGACGGTCCTCCGCATGGACGAATCCAATTGCGAAGGCCGCGTCCAGTTCATTGGCGGCGGTAATCGTGGGGATGCCGCTCGCGTCGCGATCGATGCGAACCGGCGCAAGCAAGCCATCTACGACGCGCTCCGCGCTCTGCGGCGGCAACGACGAGCGTAGCCACAGCCACCCCGCGGCTCCCGCCAGGAGCGGAATCAGCAGAAGGAAAACGGCGATGCGCCGGCGCATGCCGCCCTTCCCCCTCCTGGGTTTCCCCTTCAGCCCAAGTTCAGGATGATGGTCTTTTTCTGGGTGAAGTGTTCGAGCATGGCCTCAAGCGAAGCTTCCTTGCCAAGCCCCGATTGCTTGACGCCGCCATAGGACATGTTCGCCTGCACCACCAGGTTCTGGTTTACCTGCACCAGGCCTGCCTCCAGGCGATGGCTTGCGTCGAGCGCGGTCTTGAGATCGCGTGTCCAGATCGTGGCGGCAAGGCCATAGTCGCTGTCGTTCGCCTGGCGCAAGGCGTCCTCATATTCCTTGAATTTGATGACGCAGGTGACCGGGCCAAAAATCTCCTCCCGGCAGACGCGGTTGTCGTTGGCGATCCCGGTGAAGATCACTGGCTGCACGAAATATCCGCGCGCAAGTTTGGGATCGGCGGGCATGGTCGAGCAGCGCAGCGCTTTGCCTCCCGGCGCATGCTCGCCGAGCTCGATGTAGGACTTCACTTTCTCGAATTGCTGCTTCGAGATGATGGTGCCGATGTCGGTCTGCTCGTCAAGCGGGTCGCCCATCTTCATGGCGTCGACCTTGGCCTTGAGCTTGTCGACGAAAGCGTCGTGGATGCTCTCATGCACGAAGATGCGGCTCGCGGCGGTGCAGCTCTGGCCCTGGCGCGTGAAGCGCATTCCGATCACCGCGCCTGCCACGGCCTTGTCGAGGTCGGCGTCGCCCATCACGATCATCGGGCTTTTGCCGCCGAGCTCGAGCGTGACCGGGATCAATTTCTGCGACGCCATCTTGTAGACGAGCTTCCCGGTCTCGACCGAGCCGGTGAAAGTGACCTTGCCGACCTCCTTGTGCTCGACCAGCGGCGCGCCGCAGCCGGGGCCATCGCCCGAGAGGATGTTGAGCACGCCCTGCGGCAGCACCTGGTTCATGATCTGGCACGCGCGCAGCACGGCGAACGGCGCCTCTTCCGCCGATTTGACCACGACGGAATTGCCGGCCACCAGCGCCGGGGCGATCTTGAGCGCCATCAACAGCAGCGGCACGTTCCAAGGGATGATGGCACCCACTACCCCGATCGGCTGACGGAGCGTGATTGTGAGTGCATCGGTCTTGAACGGAACGCTCTCGCCCTTAAGCTCGGAGCCGAGGCCGCCATAGAAGGTCAGGATATCCGCGAACACACCGGCTTCGACCCGGCTCTCCGTGCGGATTGCCTTGCCGGTCTCGAGGGTGATGAGCTTCGCGAGCTCTTCCACGTGATCGCCGAGAATGCGTCCGCATTCGCCGACCAACCGCCCGCGCTCGCGCGAGGCGAGCTTGCCCCAGCTCTTCTGTGCCTTGGCGGCGGCCCTGACAGCGGCGTCCACGTCCGCGGCAGCGCCGTCGGCGGCGTTGCCGATGGCCTCCTGGGTTGCGGGATTGACGATCGCGAAGGTGCGGCCAGAGATCGCGCCCACCATTCCGCCGTCGATCAGCATCTTGCCCGAGAGTTCACGGGCGAGACTACGCGGGTCGTGAATGGGTTGAAGGCGATTTTGTAGCATCGGCGTGGCTCCCGAATGGCTTTTGGCTCGTTGAATGCGGAGAGCCGATTTTTATACGGATTGCGTCAAGCCTGCCAGCCCCTTGAGGGGCATGGTAACGAACATCGCAGTTCACCCAGGCGCTTTGGACTTCGACTGCTCCGGGGGGAAAGGCGGCCAGCGGACTAGCTGGTCCCTGCCCAAACGAGGGCCCTAGCGCAAAGGTTAAAGTCCGAGCTCGCGTAGGATCGCGGCGCGGTCCTGATCGAGTGCGGGCGCAGGCGTGCGCGTCGACGGGTCGGCGAAGGTCGAGAATTTGAGCGGATTGCCCGCGAGCTTGAGCGTACCGGCCTCCGGGTCCTCGACGGAAATTAACATGTTGCGCGCCTCGACCTGAGGGTGGGCGAGCGCCTGTTGCACATTGTTGATGGGGCCGCAGGGTACTCCGGCCTTGCCGATGACCTCGATCCAATGCGCGGTCGGCTGCGTCTTGAGCACGGCCTCGATCGTGCCCTTGAGTCGGGGTTGGTTGCGGTTGCGCAGGTCGTTGCTGCGGTAGTCCGCGAGCTCGGCGAGCTCGCTGCGGCCAAGCACGGCGCAGAGCTTACGAAAAAGCGCGTCATTGCCGGCGGCAATGATGATATGGCCGTCCTTGGTCTCCAAGGCCTCGAAGGGCGTGATGCTGGGGTGGCGGGCGCCGAGCGGGCCCGGAACCTCGCCGGACACGGTGTAGCGCATGATCGCGTTCTCAAGGAGCGCAAGCTGGCAATCGAACATCGCGATGTCGACCTTGCTCGCCTCGCCGCCGCGCTCGCGGTGGAGCAACGCCGCGTGCACGGCGACGGCGGTGTAGAGACCGGCGCCGATATCTCCGATCGACATGCCGATGCGCACCGGCGGCTGGCCTGGGTGGCCAGTGATGCTCATGATGCCGCCCATTCCCTGGACCACCATGTCGTAAGCGGGTTCGCGCGAGAACGGCCCGGTATGCCCGAACCCCGAGGCCGAGGCATAAATCAACCGGGGGTACCGAGCGTGCAGGCTCTCCCAGCCATAACCCAGCTTCTCCATGGTTCCAGGCCGGAAATTTTCGACGATCACATCCGCCTTGCCGAGCAGTGCCTCGAAGATGCCGCGGTCGCGCTCTCCCTTGAGATCGAGCGCGATCGATTGCTTGCCGCGGTTGATCGACGCGAAATACGTCGAGACCCCGTTCTTGAAGGGTCCATATTCGCGTGCGTCGTCGCCCTTGCCGGGCGGCTCCACCTTGATCACGCGCGCCCCCAGCTCGGCCATCAGGAAAGTGCAATAAGGGCCGGCGAGGATGCGCGAAAGGTCGATGACGGTGATACCGCTGAGCGGCCCGGAAGGGGGCATAGGATCCTCTTGCCTCGTGCTGTCGCTTTGGCAGACGGTCTTAGCCCAGCCTCAGCCTCGCCGCAATTGGGGCCGCGCCGCCAACAATTGCCGTTGCTTGGCCGGGTGTCACTGAGCCAAGCTTGCGCCGGACAAAAGACAGGATCGACGGCATGACCCCCCTCGAGCATCGCTTGCTCTGCATCGACACGCATGGGTTCCACCACATCACCTACTACGAATGGCCGGGACCGTCCGGCGCGCCGACGGTGCTGTGCGTGCATGGCCTCACGCGCAACGGGCGGGATTTCGACACTTTGGCGGCAGCGCTCACCCGCGATTTTCGTGTGATCTGCCCCGACATGGTCGGGCGCGGCAAGAGCGGCTGGCTCTGCCATGGCGAGGACTACGGCTATCCCGTCTATATCAACGACATCGTCGTTCTGATGGCGCGGCTCGGGATCGAGGAGATGCACTGGGTCGGAACCTCCATGGGCGGCCTCATCGGCATGCTCATGGCGGCGCTGCCGGACACGCCGGTGCGGCGTTTTGTCATCAACGACATCGGTCCGCTCATCGCCAAGGAAGGGCTCGAGCGCATCGCGAGTTACGTGGGGCAAGACCCGAGCTTCCCCAGCGTCGAGGCGATCGAGGCCTATCTGCGGCAAGTGGCGCAGAGCTTCGGTCCGCTCACCGACGCACAATGGCACCACCTCGCGATCCATGCCGCGCGCAAGAAGCCGGACGGACCGCTTGGCCTTGCTTATGATCCCGCGATCGGTGAGGCGTTCCGTCATGGCCCGGTCGAGGACGTCGATCTCTGGGCGCGATGGGACCGGATCACAAGCCCAACCCTTCTGATTCGTGGCGCGAAGACGGACTTGCTGCGCGCGAGCGATGCCCAGGCCATGACACAGCGCGGGCCCAAGGCGCGGCTTTACGAGGTTCCCGATGCGGGTCACGCGCCGGCGCTGATGGCGGAAGATCAGATCGCGGCGATCCGCGGCTTCCTGCTGGGCTGAGCCGTCGGTGCCAGCGGGCTTCACCGCCTATCTGGCGCCGCAGGGGTTCGAAAGCGAGCTCGCGACCGAGCTCGGCGAAGTCAGTGGCAGCTACGGCCGGCTGTTGCTCTCGCCGGGTCCGCCGAAACCCGTCGCATGGGTCGCCAACGTCTGGCTCGATCCACGGCGCTTGCCAATCGCCTCGATCGGCGACGCCGCGCGCCAGCTTCGCGGCTTGCAACGCAATTGGGCGCTTTACGCACACGCGCACTACCGACGCGCCGCCTTGATCGCCGAACGCCTACCGCCCGTGTCGGCGAAGCCATTGGTATTTCCGGCGCCGCCGCCGACCGCGCCATTGGGCTCCTGGACGCTCCTCGATGAGCGCACAATGTTGGCGGCGACCCGGTGCACCAGTGCATTTCCCAACGGCGAGGTGCGCTTTGTCGAGGACAAGGCCGCGCCCCCCAGCCGCGCTTACCTCAAGCTATGGGAAGCACTCACCCTGCTGGGCCGATGGCCGCGGCCGGGCGAGCGCTGTCTCGATCTTGGCAGCAGCCCGGGTGGGTGGACTTGGGCGTTGGCTCGGTTGGGAGCGCAGGTCATCAGCGTCGATAAAGCGCCGATCGAACCCCGCATCGTCGCCATGCCGGGGGTGGAAGTGCGGCGCGAGAGCGCATTCTCCGTTGATCCCGTGACGGTCGGGCCACTCGATTGGTTGTTCTCCGATGTCGTTTGTTACCCCGAGCGGTTGTTGCGCATGGTGGAGCGGTGGCTGCAATCGGGCCGCTGCGGGCGCTTCGTCTGCACGGTGAAATTTCAGGGCAGCACCGATCACGAGATTGCGTCCCGGTTCGCGGCAATTCCCGGTTCGCGACTGCTGCACCTCCATCATAACAAGCATGAATTAACCTGGATGCTACTAGTAGCGGAGTAAGTAATCCTCATTGCGGTCTTGCTGCCGCAATAAACCGAGCTATTGAATCGTTTAAAGCTCAATACCGCGCATGCTCGCGATGATTTGGGCGTGGTGGGGAACGCGGAGTGGAGTGCTTGCGTTGGTGATTCTATGGTTACGCTCGCGGCATCGGAACCCTATTCACCCCCTCGGGGAACGGCAGGCCTGCCCCCCTTCCGAGAACGTGCGCCGTGGGTCGGTGGGGACCTGCAGACCCTGCGCAACTTTCTCTGGCCACCCGCGGTTGACCTCGCTCCGTTCCGGACCGAGCGTCTGATTCTTCCGCTGCTGGACGGCAGCGGCGATCGCTTGGTTGGCACAATGCAGTGGCCCGGCGAGGTGCGCCGGCGACCGGTGGTGATGATCATCCACGGCCTCACGGGGTGCGAGGAGAGCATCCACGTTCGCCTATGCGCCGCCGACTTGCTGCGCGCTGGGTTTCCCGTGCTGCGGCTCAATCTACGGGGAGCCGGTCCCTCGCTGGCATTTTGTCGGCTGCATTATCACGCGGGCCGTAGCCAGGACCTCGCGGACGCATTGGCCGGGATGCCGGCGCGCGTGAAAGAGCGGGGTCTGGTCGCCCTGGGGTTCTCCTTCGGCGGCGGAATCCTGCTCAAATATCTGGGCGAGGTCGGAGGCGTCACGCCATTGCAGGCGGCGGTGACCGTCTCGACGCCGATCGATTTGGAGGCGGCGTCCCGCCGGGTCATGGAGCGACGCAATAGAATTTACCACTGGAGCTTCCTGCGCGATATCCGTCGCCAGTTCACCGTCGGCCTGCCCGAGAAGGACGTCCGCATGGCGCGGGTGGTTCAGAGTCTCTGGGAGTTCGATGAGCAATTGACCGCGCCTCGCAATGGCTTCGCGGGCGCCGCCGACTACTATCGACGCTCTTCGGCGCAGCGTTTCCTCGGGGGTATTGCGGTGCCGACTTTATTGCTGCATGCGATCAACGATCCAATCGTTCCGGTCGAGGCTTATCGCGACTTTCCCTGGACGCGCAATCGGCGTCTCATCCCGGCGATCGAACGCAAAGGCGGCCATGTCGGCTTCCACAATCGTGGGGGCGGCGTTTGGTACCACCAGGCAGCCGAGTTGTTCTTCAGGCGCGTGCTCAGCCTTTCCTGAGCCTCTGCGCCGCGTCGATGGCGCTGTAGGTGAGGATGCCGTCTGCTCCCGCCCGCTTCATCCCGATCAGGCTTTCGAGAATGACGCTGTCGTCGAGCCAGCCCTTCTCGATCGCGGCCTGCAGCATCGCATACTCGCCGCTGACCTGGTAAACGAAGGTCGGAACGCCGAAATGCCGCTTCACGCGCGCGACGATGTCCAGATAAGGCATCCCCGGCTTCACCATGACCATGTCGGCGCCTTCGGCCAGGTCGAGCCCCACTTCGCGTAAAGCTTCGTCGCTGTTCGCCGGGTCCATCTGATAGGTCCGCTTATCGGCTTTGCCGAGCGACGATTTGGAGCCGAGCGCGTCCCGGAAAGGCCCGTAAAAGCCCGAAGCGTACTTGGCCGCATAGGACATGATCGCGACATGCTCGAAACCGGCGGCGTCGAGGGCGTCGCGCACCGCGCCGACGCGGCCATCCATCATGTCCGAGGGTGCAATGATGTCGCAGCCTGCCTCGGCCTGGACCAGCGCCTGCCGGCACAAGATCTCCACCGTCTCGTCATTGGCGACGTACCCCTCGCGCAGCACGCCGTCATGGCCGTGGGTGGTGAACGGATCGAGCGCCACGTCGCAGAGCACGCCGAGCTCGGGATGTGCTCTCTTGACCGCGCGGACGGCGCGGCAGACCAGGTTTTCCGGATTGGTTGCCTCGTCCCCGTCGGGCGACTTGCGTTCGGCGGGCGTCGCCGGGAAGAGCGCTACGCAGGGGATGCCGAGCTCCTTTGCGCCGCCCACCGCGTCGACCAAGGCCGGGATCGACAGCCGGTCCACGCCAGGCATCGAGACGACCGGCGAACGGGCCGCCGAACCCTCCTGTACGAAGACGGGCCATATGAAGTCGCTGGGCGTGAGCGTGCTCTCGGAGACCAGCCGGCGTATCCAGTCGGTCCGCCGGTTGCGACGTAGACGCAGGCGCGGATAGGCGCCTAGAGGCTGAACGGGATTTGCCATGGGGCCATGACCCTGCCTTCGAGCGAATGGTCAAATCATAAGCAGGTCAGGCGGGGCCGCAAGGAGGCCGATTGTCGCTAGCTCTGGATTTACTGTGACATTCATCACAAATGCCCGGTTATCTCTCCGACTATGGTCCAGGGGCGACGAGAAGGAGTCATGATTCCGCAATATCCGCAATGCAGTGCCACTCGCACCGATTTCCCTCGCGAGGGCCCTCGCGCGTCGAAAATCGTCGCTCGATCGAGGAGGAACGATTGTCGCGCGCGCGACAAACCGGCACAATGCAAGCACCGACACGAGGGGCAAACACGATGACCGGCCTTGCGTTGCGCAGCGGTATCTTTCTCGCACCGTTTCATCCCGTCGACGAGGACCCGACTCTCGCGATCCGCCGGGACATCGAGCTGATCGAATGGCTCGACAAGCTCGGTTATGAAGAGGCCTGGATCGGCGAGCATCATTCGGCGGGTTTCGAGATTATTGCTTCGCCCGAGCTCTTCATTGCCGCGGCCGCCGAGCGTACGAGCCGCATCATGCTTGGGACTGGCGTGGTATCGCTGCCCTACCACAATCCGCTGATGGTGGCGCAGCGCATCGTTCAGCTCGATCACATGACCCGGGGCCGCGTAATGTTCGGCGCGGGGCCGGGCCTTCTGACTTCCGATGCGATGATGCTCGGCATTGATCCCGCGACCCAGCGCGATCGCATGATGCAGGCGCTTGACGTGATACTGCGCCTGCTCCGCGGCGAGACCGTGACCGAGACCACAGACTGGTACACGCTCAAGGAAGCGCGGCTGCATCTGCTGCCCTATAGCAGGCCGTATCCCGAGGTCGCGGTCGCGAGCATGGTGACGCCGTCCGGCGGCCGTGCAGCCGGCAAGTACGGTCTCGGCATGCTCTGCGTCGCGGCGACCCAGGAAGGGGCGTTCGACGTGCTCGGGGCCAATTGGGCGGTCGCTCAGGAAATCGCCGGCGAGCATGGCCGCACGATGGATGCCGCGGTTTTGCGGCTGGTCTCACCGATGCATATCGCCGAGACGCGCGAGCGGGCGTTTGCGAATGTGCGCTTCGGTCTGCAAAAGTATCTCGACTATTACCAGGCCGTGAATCCCGCGCGTTTTTCGGATCTTGCGGGACGCGACCCCGCCGAGGTGCTGGTGGAGACCAAGCGCGTCGTCATCGGTACTCCCGCTGACGCGATCGAACAGGTCGAGCGGCTACGCGCGAAGCAGGGCAATTTCGGCTGTGTCCTCCAGTTGGCGCATAATTGGGCGGATTGGGAGGCGACGAAAAAATCCTACGAGCTCTATGCGCGCTACGTGGTGCCGCACTTCCGGGGCGTCAACGCGCACCGCGCCGATTCCTATGCCTGGGCGTTGCGCAACGAACGCGAATTCTCCGCGTTGCGCGATGCCGCGGCGCAGAAAATGTTCGACCAACATAATGCGGAGCGGGCAACAAAGCGCGGCACGAGAGGACAAGCAGCGGACTAAACCACCGCCGGGCCAACACTTGTTTGATTGTCGGACTTGGCGGGCTGGGAGTTCATGGCAGAATTGTACGTCGAGGAGAAACGTCGCCGGCTGAATTATTGGAGGTCGGAGGGATGACGGGGAGAACCGACGTGCTAATCGACGACCGCGGCTCGGTTTGGCCGGACGATTCGCCGTCGCTGCTGGACCGTCTCGGCTGTCGCGCGAGCGATTTTGACGTCGCGGGATATGCGGTGCGCAATCTCGGCTTTATCCATGTGCGCGCCCATGGAGCCGGGGTGCGAGTGGCACTGCGGCGAAAAATGTTCAGCTACGAGACCTTGATTGCGGCGCTCTACGAGATTGTCGACTGGGCGCCGCGAAGGATACTGCTCGCGGTGCTTTCCGACGGGGCTTGGTCGCTTCAGATGTGCGCGACCCTCGGGATGTTTACCGCGCGCGCGGAAGCGCTCGCTGCGGGTGAACCCCTCACGACCAAACGCTGGTTCGCGATCGAGCACGACCCGAAGATTCTGTATTCGCGGGATTACTCGGTAATTTGGCCCATGCTTGCGTGCTGGCGCGCATCACGTGGAAAGATGGGGGATGCTTTCTTCCAAATCTTTCGCGGGAAATTTTATCAACAGCGCGCGACGCTGGTGCGCAGGGCCTCAAATTCCTCGCCGTGGATTTTCGAGCACTTCGGCACGGGCATCAAGACTGTCCGTCCCTGCGAGGCCTTGGCGCTCGTCGGCAGCGAAATGACGCAGACGCCCGATCCCGAATATGGCTCGTGGGTCGCCGAGAGCTTTGCCGAGGCAGGGGCCGGCAGACGGCCTCGGGTGGAGTCGGTTCGGGCCAAGATACGTACGTGGGATGACGCCACCATCGATGCCAGTTACAGCCGGGTGTTGCTGCCCTGGCGCCGCGGCGCCGACGACTTGGTGCTGGGCATGTCGATCTTGCGAGACAGATCGCTGGTGCCTTGAGCCACGGCTTCCTCGATCTCCGCGAGCAGGGTTTGTCGATCCATCCACAGCAGCAACGAATCGGAAGGACCCCAGCAGGCTAGGTTGACGCTGACGCCGGGTTCGACCGTGTACCGGCCATAGGCAAGCGAGGCTCCGCCTGCGTGCAGATCGAAATCCATGAAGCCCCAGGTGTAAGCGGTGTTCCAGCGCGTGTAAGCAAGCGTGCGCGAAATTCGGGGCACGATGCGCGTCAATCCGCGGCGGCGGTAGTCGGGGCGTACCCACATGGCGCCGCCTAGAATGGTGCAGCCGGTAATCCGCGTTGCTGCGGGTGCGGTGATGTTGGCGCTCTCGCCGGCGGCGATATAGGGCGCCGGATTCCGGTAGTGCATGCGCATGGTATCGAATTCGCGCTTGAGCGTCGTACTCGGCCATTCGAAGAGGCGCACTGCGTGGGTCAGCATCGTATTGCCGGAGGGGTCGATGCCCTCCAGCCAGAACGATCCGGGGGCGATGTCGCTGTACACGGGATCGAACTGCGGCGCCGCGGCCATCATCGGATTGGTCGCGTGCCGCTGCCTGACTTCGCAAAGCCTTGCGAAATCGTCGCACCAGCGCAACTCGATGCCCTGGTCGCGGACCTGCCGATATGCCTTGAGGAAATAGTGCGCCAGCAATTTTTGCGGTCCATGCTGGACCGTGACGTGGTCGAGCAGACTTCTTTGATCCGCTGACATATCAGTTGCTCCTTTGCGACAATGGTTCCGGGCTCAAACAATCTACGACAAGGGAGGGTCACTATATCACATATAAGCTCCGTTTAGTAGAAACAGAGCCCTTTTTTGGCGGGCAACATTGGCGTCCGCTATAATCGCGTGTGGATTGGAGGCAGAATGGACTTCAATTTGACCGAGGAACAGCGGGCCATTCGCGCGACGGCGCACGACTTTGCCGAGCACGAGTTCCGTCCGAACGCGGCGGAATGGGACGAGAAGGAGATTCTTCCGCTGGAAGCCCTACGCCGCGCCGCCGCGCTTGGATTTGGCGGAATCTATGTGCGTGACGACGTGGGCGGTTCGGCACTTTCCCGTCTGGACGCGGCACTGATCTTCGAGGAGCTCGCGACCGGTTGCGTCTCGACCGCGGCGTACCTCTCGATCCACAACATGGCGGCCTGGATGATCGACCGGTTCGGCAATGCTGAACAACGCCGGCGCTTCCTGCCGAAACTCGCGACCATGGAGCATTGCGCGAGCTATTGCTTGACCGAGCCTGGGGCAGGTTCCGATGCCGCGTCGCTCACCTCGCGAGCGATGAGGGAGGGCGATCACTACGTGATCAACGGAACCAAGGCGTTCATCTCCGGCGGCCCCTCCAGCGACGTCTTCGTCGTCATGTTGCGCACCGGCGAGAGCGGACCCAAGGGTATCTCGACGATCGTCGTCGAGCGGGGGACGGCGGGACTGTCTTTCGGCAAGAAAGAGCGGAAGCTCGGCTGGAACAGCCAGCCGACCGCCATGGTGTTGTTCGAGGATTGCCGCGTCCCGGTCGCCAACCGGCTCGCCGAAGAGGGTGACGGCTTCAAGATCGCGATGATGGGTCTCGACGGCGGACGTCTCAATATTGCGGCGTGCTCGCTCGGCGGCGCGCGCGCATGTCTCGAGGCCGCGCGCGACTACATGGGCCAGCGCCGTCAATTCGGCAAGACTCTCGCGGAATTCCAGGCGCTGCAATTCAAGTTCGCGGACATGGCGACCGATCTGGAAGCAGCGCGACTGATGGTGCATCGCAGCGCCGCCAGCCTTGACGCCGGCGATCCCGATGCGACGCTCCATTGCGCGATGGCAAAGCGCTTTGCGACCGATGTGGGATTCGCGGTTTGTGATGCGGCCTTGCAGCTTCATGGCGGTTACGGCTATTTGAAGGAGTTCCCGATCGAACGCTACTTCCGCGACGTTCGCGTGCATCAGATCCTCGAGGGTACAAACGAGATCATGCGCCTCATAATCGCGCGCCGGCTGCTGGAGCGATGACCCCGGCAAGGGCGGATTCCGACGAGATATTGCTGGAGCGTCGTCGCGCCCTCGGCGTTGTCACGCTCAACCGACCGCAAGCGCTCAACACCCTGAGCCTCGCCATGTATCGGGCCGCCGACCCGCAGCTTGCGGCCTGGGACCGCGATCCCTCAATCCGCGCAATCCTGGTACAAGCCAATGGCGGCAAGGCGTTTTGCGCCGGGGGCGACGTGCGCGCGATCTATGAGGCGCGCGGCCAGGCGGCGGGCGTCGGCGACTACAAGGCCGACTTCTTTCGCGAGGAATACCGGCTGATCGAGCGCTTGCATCGCTCGCCCAAGCCGCATGTCGCGCTGGTGGACGGCATCGCCATGGGCGGCGGCATGGGCATTTCCGTGAACGGCTCGCACCGGGTCGCAAGCGAGCGAACCTTGATGGCGATGCCGGAAGTGCAAATCGGTTTGTTTCCGGACGTGGGGGCAACACGCTTTCTCAACCGGTGCCCGGGCAAAATCGGGCTTTACCTTGCGCTCACGGGGAAACGGATCAAGGCGGCGGACGCGCTTTACTGTGGTTTCGTGACCCACCACGTTCCGCACGAGCGTCACTCGGCCGTGGCGGCGGTGTTGACCGAGGTTGCTTGGCGAGCGGGCGAAGAGCACGCGCAGGTGGACGAGGTGCTCCGTGGCTTCCATCGCGATCCCGGCCCAGCGCCGCTGGCGGCACTGCAGCCCGCGATCGATCGCTGCTTTTCGGCACCCGATGTCGAGGCGATTCTGAGAGCGCTGGCGAAGGAGGACACGGAGTGGGCTGAGAGCGCGATCGCAGCGATCGAACGCGCGTCGCCGATCAGCGTCAAGATAACGTTCCGGCAGCTTGAGATTGGTATGGCCGGACTCGACATCAGGGCGGCGCTTGCGCTCGAATACCGAATGACCCAGCACGTCATGGCCGCCCACGATTTCTACGAGGGCATCCGCGCGGTCTTGGTGGACAAGGATCAAAAGCCGCGCTGGCAGCACCGCTCGCTCGCCGAAGTGACGGACGCGGAAGTGGCGCGGTATTTCGAGAGCCTCGGCGAGCGCGAGCTCACATTCCCTTGAAACATGCGCCGAAGCACTGATTGGAGGAGGATCGCATGAGCAGGATCGCATTTATCGGCCTCGGCAACATGGGCGGGCCCATGGCCGCCAATCTCCTCAAGGCGGGACACGAAGTGGTCGGCTTCGACGTGGTTCCGGCGGCGCTCGACCGCTTCGCCAGGGCCGGTGGCCGTGGTGCGCCCAGTGCGGCGGCGGCGGTAGCCGAGGCGGAGATCCTGGTCACGATGCTGCCGGCGGGCGCTCATGTGCGCGAGGCCTATCTCGGTTCCAGCGGGATCCTGGGCGCAGCCAAAAAGGGTGTGCTGCTGATCGATAGCTCGACCATCGACGTCGAGACTGCGCGGCACGTGGCCAAGGCGGCCGCCGAGCGCGGTTTCGAGATGGTGGACGCGCCGGTTTCGGGGGGCGTCGGCGGGGCCGCGGCGGGCACCCTGACCTTCATGGTCGGCGGCAGCGGGCAAGGTTTTGAGCGCGCGCGGCCCGTTCTCGAGCGGATGGGAAAGACAATCGTCCATGCGGGTCCCGCCGGCAACGGGCAGGCCGCCAAGATTTGCAACAACATGATGCTTGCGGCCGCCATGATCGCGGTCTGCGAGGGCTTCCAGCTTGCACAGAAACTTGGCCTCGACACCCAGAAGTTGTTCGACATCAGCTCGAAATCCTCAGGACAGTGTTGGGCGATGACCAACTACTGCCCGGCGCCGGGCCCGGTGCCGGCCGCGCCCTCCAATCGCGACTATCAGGCGGGGTTCACCGCCGACATGATGTTGAAGGACCTAAAGCTGGCGCAGCAGGCGGCACAGGGGGTGGGCGCGACTACACCCATGGGTGCAAGCGCCGAGTCACTGTACCAGCTTCTGGTTGCAAGCGGCCTTGGCGCCAAGGACTTCTCGGTGATGTTTCGGTTCTTGCAGGGCGCGCGATAGCGTCTTCCGACCGGACGGGTGAGGCAAAAAAAGGGAAATTTTCGCGAAGTGTCCGGCGCTTACCAACCATTAACCGTTAAGCCAGTAGTGTTCGGCTCAATCAGTCGTCGTGGCATCACCGAGGTTATCATGGAAACGGCCTATCTCGACGTGATCGCGCTGGTCGAGCGTCTGCACCGGCAATTTCTTGAAGTCGTGAAGCTGGAGCTCGACAACCAGGGCATCCACGACATCAACAACGTCCAGGCGATGATCCTGTTCAACATCGGCGATCTCGAGATGACCGTCGGCGAGTTGACGTTGCGTGGCTGCTATCTCGGGTCCAACGTCTCGTACAACGTGAAGAAGATGGTGGAAGCGGGCTATATCGTACAGGAGCGTTCGTTGCACGATCGCCGCTCCGTGCGCGTGCGCCTGACCGAAAAGGGACAGGAGCTCCGCCGCAAGATCATCGCCATGCATCAGCGTCACCTCACCGTGCTCGCCAAGGGGCCGATGAAGAGCGAGGATTTGGTGGCATCGCACGCGACGCTGCGCCGTCTCGACCGTTTCTGGACTCAGCTCGTCGAGCTCGGGCCGCGCGCGCTGCAGATGATCTCGCCGGCCGCCTGAGGCTGGCCCTCACTACGGCAATATCAGCGGCTTTCAGAACGCCGCGATTCCCGTTTGCGCGCGCCCGAGGATGAGGGCGTGGATGTCGTGTGTTCCCTCATAGGTGTTGACCGTCTCGAGGTTCATCACGTGCCGGATCACGTGGTACTCGTCGACGATGCCGTTGCCGCCATGCATGTCGCGCGCCATGCGCGCGATATCGAGCGCCTTGCCGCAGGAATTTCGCTTTAGCATCGAGATCGCCTCGGGCGCGGCGCGGCCCTCGTCCTTGAGGCGGCCGAGCCGCAGGCAGGCTTGTAGCCCGATCGTGATCTCGGTCTGCATGTCCGCGAGCTTTTTCTGGATGAGCTGGTTGGCGGCGAGCGGCCGACCGAAGGCGGTGCGCGAGAGCGTGTAGTCGCGCGCCGCATGCCAGCAGAATTCGGCGGCGCCCAGCGCGCCCCAGGCGATGCCGTAGCGGGCATTGTTGAGGCACGAGAACGGCCCCTTGAGGCCCGCGACGTTGGGCAGGAGATTCTCCTCCGGCACCATCACGTCCGCCATCACGATTTCGCCGGTCACCGAGGCGCGGAGCGAGAACTTTCCCTCGATCTTCGGCGCCGAGAGGCCTTGCATGCCTTTTTCCAGGATGAAGCCGCGCACGGTGCCTTCGGGGTCTTTGTCGCTCACCAGCTTTGCCCAAACGACGAAGACGTCGGCGATCGGCGAATTGCTGATCCACATCTTGCTGCCCTTCAGCAGGTAGCCGCCGTCGACCTTGCGGGCGCGGCTCTTCATGCCGCCCGCGTCCGAGCCGTGATCGGGCTCGGTAAGTCCGAAACACCCGACCCATTCGCCGGTCGCGAGCTTCGGCAGGTATTTCGTGCGCTGCGCCTCGGTGCCAAAGGCGTGGATCGGATGCATGACCAGGCTCGACTGTACGCTCATGGCGGAGCGGTAGCCGCTGTCGACCCGTTCGACCTCGCGCGCGACCAGGCCGTAGCAGACGTAATTGGCGCCGGCGCAACCGTAACCGTGGATGGTCGAGCCCAGGAACCCAAGCGCGCCCATCTCGTTCATGATCTCACGGTCGAAGCGCTCGTCGCGGAACGCCTTCTGCACGCGCGGCATCAGCTTCTCTTGGGCGAAGGCCCGCGCGCTGTCGCGCACCAGTCGCTCCTCTTCCGTGAGTTCATTCTCGAGGTCGAGCGGATCCTGCCAGTTGAAATTCGCGTGGGGCGTGGTAGCCGCGTCCGTGCGGGCGGGAGATGAGCGCATTGGAGACCTCGATCCAAAAGGCGACGGCACTTATAGCTGATAATATGGTTTCCTCAACCGGTGACACGGTCATTCCCGCCGTGACGCCGTTGCCATTGACTGCGAAGGGAAAATTCGACATAGCATCGGGGTCCGCCATGGGACAATGTGGCGTCTGCCTCTTGCGGGGTCGTTGCAATTTGCGGGGATGCACTTCCCTTGGACATATTCGAGCTTAAGGGGGTTAGTGAGTGGGGTGGCGATGTGCCGCCGAACGGGAGCGCCGTCGAAGCTCTCGAATCCGGCAGCATCGTTTTCATGCCCGAGCTGTCCTTTGCCTTGGATGCCGACGAGCAGGCGCTGCTCGATCCTGCGGTTGCCAATACGAACAGCCAAAAGAATGTCAGCTTTGACCCGCAAGATGGCGCGGTCGGCGGCGTTCTGGGAAAAGGGGGCGACCGCGACAGACTAGGGCTGTTGCTCGATCGGTACCATTCCCATGCCCGCTCATTGCTCGAACACCTGTTCCCCGCTTATGGTCCGCACCTGGTGGCCGGCCGAGCGAGTTTCCGCCCGTTGGCGATCGGTGGCGAGGCGAAATCTTGGCGCGCGGACGACCGGCGTTTGCATGTGGACGCTTTTCCGCGGCGCCCTGCCCAAGGCCGCCGCATTCTCCGGGTCTTCAGCAACGTCAACCGGTCCGGCGAGCCGCGGCTTTGGTTGATCGGCGGGCCTTTCGCCGACGCTGCGACCCGGTTTTTGCCACGATCTGCCCGGCTCACTACGACAGCCATGCGGCGCCTGCCGTGGCCGGCTTGGGCGCTGCAGGGGCTCGGCCTTACATTGGGCCGGCGTACCGAGTACGACCGGCTGATGCTGGGCTTGCACGATGAGATGAAGGCGGATGACGCCTATCAGCAGAGCGGCGTGCGCCGCGCCTTCTCGTTTCCGGCGGGGTCGAGCTGGATCGTCTTTACCGACATGGTTCCGCACGCGGCGATCGCGGGCCAGCATGCGTTGGAGCAAACCTTTTATCTGCCGGTGCATGCCATGCACCATCCCGAGCGTTCGCCGCTGCGAATTTTGGAAACCATGACGCACCGGACACTGGCGGAGCCGGTGCACGGCTAACGAGGGGCTGCTCCTCAGGGCAAATGGAGCAGCACCGGAAGTATGCCGTGACCTTGAACCCAGGCGATCACATCGATCATCGGGATCGTGCAGAGGAAGAATAGGCTGTCGCCGAAAATGCGGCGGATGTGCCGGGGCTCCAAGGTCAGCACCTCGGCGTCCCGCCAGAGCGGGAAGCGCGGAAGCAGCCGTGGAACCTGGCTGCAATAGGCGTCGAAGGCCGCGCCGAAGCTGCGCCGCATCACCAGCTCCTCGACGCGAATCACCGGTATCATCACGATGACCGCGGCGATCAGGAAAAGGGCGCCCATCGCCAGACTGCCGGTGCGCAAACCGATCCCGATCGTGCCAGCGCACGAGAACAGATAGAGCGGATTGCGGCTGATCGAATACGGGCCGCGATCGACCAGTTCGACTGATTTGCGGCCGCCGATATAAAGCCCGCACCAGGCGCGTCCGAAAATGCAGCCGACGATAAGCCAGAGACCGGCGGCCTCAATCGCGTTCCGAACCCACTCGTCGGGAGGCCAGCTTGACTGCGCCAACGCCACGACGGACGCAGCGCCGACAACGATCAACCGCAGCGTCAGCTTGCGCCGCGCTTGTAGTCGATGCAGGACCCCCCAGTCGTCCAACGTGATGCGGCTCAGGATCGGCTCTCCGCGCAATGATCTCGGCGGCGCCGATATCGCATAAGCGATCTGCCGCCGCCAGTTGTTTCGGCGGCCGCTGAGTGGTGCCCAGCGCGGCGCCCGACGGCGCGCCCCCGCTTCAATAGACGAACGGCACCAGGGCCCAGCTCCGCGCTCGATAGGAGCCGTAGGCGTCGCCGAATTCCTGGGCGAGCCAAACCTCCTCGCGTCGCGACTTCGCAACCAGCGCCGCGATCAAGATTGCCGCACCGAGCAGCGCGTGCACGTTGCCGTCTGCGATCGCGCTACCAAATACGGCCATGACGATGCCGGTATAGATTGGGTGACGGAGCCGCGCATAGGGCCCGCTTTGAATCAGGCGATGCTCGGCCTTGCTGCCGACCGCGGCGCTCCAGTATTTGCCCAGGTGAATCCGCGCCCAGACCGCGATTGCGAGGCCGAGGATCAGCAGGACGAGACCGGGCGCAAAAAGCAGGTGCGAAGGCCAGAGTTGGATTTGCAGCAGCGAATTTCGGCTGAAGACATTGATCATCAGCGCGGCGCCGACAATCATCAGCGCGAGATGCGGCAAGTATTGCACGCCCGATGGCCGCCGCACCGTGCGATCCGCCGTGAGCGCGCCCGCGAGCCAGATCAATCCGAACGCGATCCAGAGCGATCGCATTAGCCAGGCATGATCGATTGTAAGGCTCATCGCCGCGGCCGCATCTTGGGAAAAAAATATTGTGTGCGTATGCTAGCACACCCGCCACGATTGAAGCAGAGATGCCCGAGCGCGAGGTCATCTTCGAGTTCCACCGGATCGGCAACGTGGTCAAGGTCTCGGCCGTCGAGGCCGAAACCGGCGTCGAGGTCTCGATCGTCGGAGATCCCGCAGTGGGCGAGACTGCGCTAAAGCGTCTGGCGCTCCGCAAGCTTGAATATGTGCTGGCGCGCAAGCAGCGGACCTGACGGTCAGCGCTCCGAGATTTCACACGCGCCATCGTTAGTCAATCTAAGGTTGTGTAGATCGACCTGCAATTTCGCCACTTTGATCCACATCAAGCGCTTTTTTACCTTGTGATTGTCTGATGTTGCGGGCGCGCATTCGCGGCGCCAGTACGGCGCTCCGCACTGTATTATAGAATATAGGGGTCGCAATACAAATGACTCGTTTTTTGGTCACCGGCGGAGCTGGGTTCCTCGGAATCAATCTCTGCCGCCTTCTGCTTGAGCGTGGGCACGAGGTGCGTTCGCTCGACATCGCCGCATTCAGCTACCCAGAGCGAAATCGTGTCGAGGTGTTGTTGGGTGATATTCGCGATGCCGAGATGGTTGATCGGGCGATGGCCGGCGTCGAAGTGGTCGTGCATTGCGCGGCCGCCCTGCCGTTGAGCCCGGAACGGGAAATATTCAGCACCAATGTGGACGGTGTGCGCGTTCTGTTGGAGAGCGCCGTGCGGCGGGGCGTGCGGCGCTTCATCAACATCTCCTCGACCGCTGTCTACGGTATTCCCGACCATCATCCGATTTATGAGAGCGACCGGATGCAGGGAGTAGGCCCCTACGGCGAATCGAAGATCAGAGCGGAGCAATTGTGCAGCGACTATCGCGGGCGCGGCTTATGTATCACGCAGATAAGGCCCAAGAGCTTCATCGGGCCCGAGCGCTTGGGCGTGTTCGAGCTGCTCTATGACTGGGCCTATAGCGGACACAACTTCCCCGTGCTCGGCTCGGGCGGCAACCGCTATCAGCTGCTCGACGTCGAGGACCTCTGCCGCGCCATTCACCTCTGCGCCAGCGGCGAGGCGGCAGTGGTCGACGACACCTTCAACGTCGCGGCGCGGGATTTCGGCACCATGCGCGACATCGTTCAGACCGTGCTCGATCGTGCAGGCCACGGCAAGAGGGCCATATCGCTGCCCGCTGCGCCGGCGATTTTCGCGCTCAAAGTCTTAAGCGCTCTTCGCCTATCGCCGCTCTACCGCTGGATATACGAGACCGCGGACAAGGACAGTTTTGTCTCGGTCGAGCGCATCGAGACCAAGCTGGGCTTCGTGCCGAGGTACTCGAACCGCGAGGCATTGATTCGCAATTACGATTGGTACGTGGTTCACCGCGTCGAGATCGGGCACGCCTCTGGAGTTTCGCACCGCGTGCCCTGGCGCAAGGGCGCGCTACAGCTCGCCAAGATGTTTTTCTGACGGGTGTGCCGAACATGAGCAGCGAAGCGGCTCTTCGCGTCTTTCAGGGCGCGGCCGGTAACCGGGACGCCGTGACCGGCGCGGAGGCGAATGGAAATGCGCTGGTCCAAACGCGAGAAACCGGCGACGCGGGGCACGCAAATGCCGCATCCTCCGCGATCGCCGCGCCCGAATACGCGAGTGATGGCGATGCCGCCGTCCCGCTCGTGGTCGATCTCGACGGTACACTGGTATCGTCCGACCTGCTGATCGAGTCGGCGATGCTCTTCGCCAAAGAGCGGCCGCTCGAGGCTTTGAAACTTCCCTTTTGGCTGACGGAAGGCCGGGCACGGTTCAAGCAGCGGATCGCACGCGAAGTGCGGCCGGACGCACGAACGCTACCCTACAATCGCGCCCTCATCGCGTATGTCGAGGAGCAGAAGCGGCGGGGCAGGAGGATCATTCTCGCGACGGCGGCGGACGAGGCGATCGCGCGCGATGTAGCGCGCGAGCTCGGCCTGTTCGATGCCGTTTATGCGAGCGACGGCCAGACCAACTTGAAGGGCGTGCGCAAGCGGGATCGTTTGGTCGCGGAATTCGGCCTCGCGGGATTTGACTACGCCGGCAACGGCAAGATCGATCGTGTGGTATGGGCGGCGGCACGCAAGGCCATCATCGTCGGCGCGAATGCGGATGTGCGCGAAGGCACGGCGCGCGGATACGACGTGGCCCGAGTTTTCGAGGACGGAGCTTCCGGGCTCAACGCGCTGGTGGAAGCATTGCGCGTAAAGCACTGGTTCAAGAATGCGCTGGTTTTTGTGCCGCTGCTGACCGCCCATCGCCTGTTCGACGTTGCTTCCCTGTTGCACGCCTTGGCGGCATTCGTTGCGTTCTGCTTCTGCGCCTCGAGCGTTTATCTGCTCAACGATCTGCTCGATCTGCCGCACGACCGGGTCCACCCGCACAAGAAGCAACGGGCGCTGGCATCGGGGAGATTGAGGGTCGGCCATGCCCTGATAGTAATGCCGCTGCTTTGGGCGGGTGCCATCGGTGTCAGCCTCACCCAGCCGCCGGCGATGTTGAGCGTGCTCGCGCTCTACTGCTTCCTGATGTTGGCCTATTGCTTCAGGCTTAGGGACAATGTGGTGGTCGACGTCGTGACGCTTGCCGCGGGCTATGCCTTGCGCGTGATGGCGGGGTCCGCGGCGACGGAACTTCCAGTGGCGCCGCTCGTGGTCTCGGCGTGCGTGCTGTTCTTCTTCGGGCTCGCGCTCCTCAAGCGCTATGCCGAACTCGTCACCATGCGCTCGATCGGGGGGAGCGGGGCGCGCGGTTACTTCGTGGGGCATTCGGCGGTTGTAGCCGGCTTCGGGACGGCAAGCGGTTATCTGGCAATCGCCATGCTTATGCTGGAGACGGGCTTCGAGCACCCGCTGTTCAGCCGCTATAGCCTGATCTGGATTGGATACGCGCTGGTGATTTATTGGACCACCCATATCTGGCTGATGGCCCGGCGCGGCCGCATCACCGATGATCCCGTGAGCTTCACGCTCACAGATCCCGTAAGCCGGATCGTGGGTGTCGCGGTGGCGCTGCTGTTGCTGCTGTCTGCGTGATGCGCGTCAATCTCCCGTGCGGCGTTTCCACCATCGCCATTACACTGGCGCTCGCGTTTTCGCTGCTGTGGCCTGCTCTGCTCGCAGCGGCGGGAATTGCGGGGCCGGTCCCCGCAGACCTGCTTGCACGCCAAGCGGCCGAATATCGGGCGGAAGCACCCAAGACCATCCTGGAGCTGCAGCAATTCCGCCACGTTGAAAATATCGCCGCGACAGGCGGCGGGGGGCGCGTCGGCACGGTCACCCTGGTCAACATCAATCCCGGCATCAATGCGTGGTTCGTGCTGACGCTCGACTGGGGCCCGCGTGGGCGCGTGAGCTACCACCTGGAAAATCCGCGCCCGCGCACGCAAGCGATCGATCTCGGCGATCCCGGCTCTCCCGGGGTAAGCATCAAGACCGACGATAGAACGATCTCATGCGATCTCTGGTCCGGCACCGCGACAGCGCTCGATCAGGCGCAGCACTCGGCACTTCCCTATGCGCCGCTTTGCGAGGGGCGGCTCTATTTGCGCAACCGCGTCAGGGGAAATCAGACGAACCTGGAGCGAGTGACCGACTTCCTGCGCGATCACGTCTGGGGCGGAGAAATGATCGTCCGCACGGTGCGTGAGGAGTTCTACAGCGATCGGTTTCTCGAGAAGGGAGTTCCGGGGGCCGCCTCTTCGACGCCTGATGGCGAGACCTTGCATCCGGATTGGCCTCTGCCGGCTGCGTTCACGATTCCCCCGGGCGAGCGCAGCTCCGTGCCACAGGATCTCGGCATCGACCTGGGCCAAGCCATGAGCGCGCTTATGCCCGGGCGCTGGTATCCCGTGAACGGCCTCGCCGGCGCTTACGTGAGTTTTGCGCAGCCACGCTTGATCGACCCGCAAATTCTTCGCGGCGACCGTGGCGCCGTCAATCCGCTCGACGAGGTGGAAACGGATGCGCTGGACTATCTTGTCGCGTTTGATCTGACGCAAATGGAGGTGGGTTTCACCCTCGGCACCGATCATCCCCGCGTCAATTGGTCGGAGCGGCCGCCGGGCAACATGCGCGACGCAAAACTCCCGGGGCCAGATGGGATTGATACCATCGCGCCGCTGGTCAGCAACGGCATGATCAGCCCCGCGATGTCCGCGCGCACGATCGCCACCTTTACCGGCGGATTCAAGCGCGAGCACGGGGCCTTTCGCTATGGCCCGCTGGCAGAACGCAACCACGGGTCGCATTATGGATTCATCGAGGAGGGTGCCGTGCTGAGCAAGCTCATTCCCGGCCTCTCGACGCTCTATGTGCTCGATGACGGCTCGGTCGACATGAAGACCTGGACCTCGGATGATGACGCACTTCTGTCGCGCATTCGCGATGCGCGGCAGAACGGCGTGGCGCTGATCGAATACGATGCCGCCAGCGGCGCCTCCGTGCCGGGAGCACTGGTTACGCGATGGGGACCCGGAAACTGGTCGGGCTCGGCCGACGAGAAGCTGCGCACGGTGCGCGCAGGCCTTTGCTTGCAGCAGACCGACAGTCGGCGTTTTCTCGTCTACGGTTATTTCTCGGCGGCGACGCCCTCGGCTATGGTCCGGGTGTTTCAGGCCTATCATTGCCGCTATGCGATGCATCTCGACATGAATGCGCTCGAGCACACTTATATTGCTCTTTATGTGCGCGCCGGGAACCAGATACGCGTCGAGCATCTGGTGCAAGGCATGGCCCAGCTCGATAAGTCCGAGGACTCGAAAGTGCTGCCGAGATTTCTGAGTTTTCCCGATGACCGCGACTTTTTCTATGTCACTCAAAGGGGAGCACCGCAATGATTCGGTCTATTCGGGTGTTGGCGATCGTTGGGTTGACAGGCGTTTTGGCCGCGACGGCGACGGTGGCGCAGACCTTGCAGGAGCAGAACCAGCAGCTCTTTCATCAACTGGAGACGGAGCGCGGGGTCACCGCCGAACAGCTACAAAAGGTTCGCGCGATATTCGCGGGCTCACCTTATATCGGGCAAGGAAATCCAGCGATTACCCGGCATCCCGTGACACCGGAGCAATGCCTGGCGACGCTGCAGCAGCAACACGTACAATACGCGAATCCGGAATTTGAGCGCATCTGCGGCGCCAAATACATGGCTCCGCTTTACGATCCCACCAAGGAGAAGCCCGAGCAGGCAAAGGCGTGCATCGATCAGTTCGAATATCCCGACATTCCCTGCGCCTACCCCGTGGTTTGGGTGCGCGCGCGCGAGGCCGCGGAGATATGCGAAGCGGAAGGCAAGCGCATTTGCGACGCTCATGAGTGGGAGGGTGCTTGCGCGGGCCGCCTGGAGCCGCCCGACTACCGCTTCGATCTGGCACAGGGCGTTAGCCCAAACGAAGCCGTCGCGCGCATGCGCGCGGCGCACAATCGCGCGCATGAGGCCGACAAGTCCTGGAGCTACGGCCCCACCTATCAGCGCGGCATATGCGCGACGGGCAGCATCAAAACCGCGGGCTGCAACGGCGGAAGCTGGACGCAGTGCGGCTCCAACACCTATCCCGTCGGTGACTTCCCGGCCTGTCACAGCTCGCTCGGCGTTTATGACCTCAACGGCAATGCCGCCGAGCACATGAACCTGCCGCTCAACGAAAGCCAGATGGCGAGCCGCGGCAGCAAGGAGCTGGGCTACACCGAGATGAAGGGGAGCTGGTTCATCTTCGACACCTATCGTGCGCACGAGGATTGGTGTCGATGGCGCGCGCCGTTCTGGCACGGCTCACGGGTCATGGACCCGAAGAGTCACGCGAACTACCACCTGGGATTTCGCTGCTGCAAGTCGCTCTGATCGCGATCGCGCTGCTCAATGCTCGCTGTCGACGGCAAAGGAGCGCGCGATCGCCACACGCGTCGTATCCGATCCTGGAAGGGCGACGCCCTGGGCGGCGGGCGCGCTCAGCGATGCCGTCAGCGTAGTCAGCTCGGGTATCGGTCCCTCGTCGCTCAGTACCGGAGCGAGCACCGGGTCCGCAAGCACGTCGAAGATCGATCGCGCTTCGCCGTTCACGTAAACGACCGTGCTGACGAGACGTACGCCGTGGCTGTAATCGGCATAGCGCGCGCCATGCAGGGTGCTGAGCGGTTGGATCGGGTCATTGTCGGCCCAATGCCATCCATAGATCGCCACGCGGTCGGGAAGGCGGCGCAAGCGATTGGTCAGGACGAGGTCCTTCTTGTGCCCCGCCGTCAGCACGCCCGTCGCGGCGCCAAGCGCGCGCCGCTGTTGGTCAATGAGATCGCTATGATGCCGGTAGTAGCCGGTTGAGCGCATCTGATCTCCGGCGGGCAAGGGCTGCGGCTTGAGGCGCACGACGGACTGCTCGTAGATCGCATCGACAATCTTGGCCGTCGGAAGCGTGAAGCCATAGTGATGCGCAATCCGCAGCGCTGTCCCCAGTCGCATCGGCACGTAGAGGAAGTCGCTGCCCGAACCGACCGCGAGGTAGTCGGGCGCGACGCAAACCGTCACGCGAATGCTCCTGCCGTCCGGTGTCTCGCCCTCCAAGGTGACCGGCGCTAGCTGCTTCAGGAACGATGGCATGTCGCCCGCGAGCAACGCGGTTTCGATCGCCGCTTCACGCTCGTCATCGCTCATGAGCGCGATGCGCCGCGTGAACTCACTGCCGCTCGGCGCCGATGGTGGGCGCACCCAGGTTCTCTGTGACAACGCATTGCCGCAGGGCGACGGCGCGGTCGCGGCCGACGCTATCGCGGGAACCACGAAGAAGGCACAAAGGCCAAATGCGAACGTCCTCAGATTCCGAACGGTCACTCGTTCCCCTCCGATGCGTCCAGACGAGTGAGGAAACATCCCCCACGCGCCGCCTGCGGTTAGGCGTGCGTATTAAGCAGGTGCTTACCATAAAAATTCCTTTAAGGGGTAGCGCCTCTTGCGGATCTTTTTTGCAGCGAAGGCGCGAATTGCGCGAGATGGTGCGCTGCGGTTGAGAAACACAGCGAATTCGCAATCGAGACCGGCATGCGATAACGCGGCAAAGCAAATAGGCCACCGAGCCTCTAGATAGAACCCGGCGATCAAAGCTGCTACATTGACGTTAACTGAGAGCGCCCGAGACAGAGGTGCGGCGCGAGCAGGCACCCGTCGGGAAGCCAGGGAGGATCCCGTGATTCCAGGAGCGTTCGACTATCATCGTCCGTCGTCCGTGGCGGATGCGGTGGCGTTGCTCGCCCGATTAGGCGCGGATGCGCGCGTGCTCGCGGGCGGGCACAGCCTCATTCCCATGATGAAGTTGCGGCTCGCGACGCCGCAGCATCTGGTCGATCTCGCGGGCGTGAGCGAGCTCAGGGGCGTGCGCGCCGATGGCGCCAATATCGTCATCGGAGCGATGACGACCCAGCATGAGGTCATCGGCTCGGATCTGCTGAGCGCCAAGATTCCGATCCTCCGCGAGACCGCGCTACAAATCGCCGATCCTCAGGTGCGGTACTGCGGAACGATCGGCGGCAATGTAGCCAACGGCGATCCCGGGAACGACATGCCGGCAGTGATGATGTGCCTCGGCGCCACGTACGAAGTGCGCGGCCCGAGCGGCACACGGCAGATCGCCGCCCGCTCCTATTATCAGGGGACCTTCGTCACGGCGCTGAAAGCGGACGAAATCGTAACCGCGATCCGCATTCCGGCGCCGGCGGTTGGACATGGCCACGCCTATGAAAAGCTGAAGCGTAAGATCGGCGATTATGCGACGGCTGCTGCCGCGGTCGTGTTGACCATGAGCGGCGGTAAGGTCGCGAGCTGCTCGATCGGGCTCACCAATGTCGCCGACCAACCGCTATGGGCCGAGGAAGCCGGCAAAATCGTGGTGGGGTCGAGCCTCGACGCGGCAACGATCAAGAAGGCGGTGGCTGCCGCCGAAGCGATCACCGATCCGGCGTCCGATACCCGCGGACCCGCGGCCTACCGCACCAAGGTTGCGGGCGTGATGGTGGCGCGGGCGCTCGCCCGAGCTCGTCAGAACGCCAAAGCGTGATCGCGAGGAGATGCCAATGGCCAAGGCCCAAATATCGATGACGGTGAACGGCAGGCCCGCCGAAGCGCTGGTCGAGCCGCGCCTGCTCCTCATTCATTTCCTGCGAGACGAACTTGGACTGACCGGTCCGCATATCGGCTGCGACACCACCCATTGCGGTGCCTGCACCGTCGACCTCGATGGCAAGTCGGTCAAATCGTGCACGATGTTTGCGATCCAAGCGAACGGCGCGCAGGTCCGCACCATCGAAGGCATGGCCGCCGCCGACGGGACATTGCATGCGCTGCAGGAAGGTTTCCGCGAGATGCACGGTCTTCAATGCGGCTTCTGCACGCCGGGCATGATCATGCGCGCCTGGCGGCTGTTGCAGGAAAATCCGAAACCGAGCGAGGAAGAAATCCGCTTCGGCATCTCGGGCAATCTCTGCCGCTGCACCGGTTACCAGAACATCGTGAAAGCGATCCGGTACGCCGCCGCCAAGCTTGCGGGCGTGCCTTTTGAGGAGGCCGCGGAATGAATGACGCAACTCTACCGGCTGCCGAGCGTGCCGAGAAACTGCAGGGCGTCGGCTGCAAGCGCAAGCGCGTCGAGGATATTCGCTTTGTCCAAGGCAAGGGCTCCTACGTCGACGACCTGAAATTGCCGGGCATGCTCTACGGCGATTTCGCGCGCTCTCCCTATGGCCATGCCCGCATCAAATCGATCGATCCGAGCAAGGCCAAGGCGGTACCGGGAGTGCTGGCGGTTCTGACCGCTGCCGAACTGAAGCCGCTCAGCCTGCACTACATGCCGACGCTTGCGGGCGACGTGCAGGCGGTGCTCGCCGAAGAAAAGGTGCTGTTCCAGAACCAGGAGGTCGCGTTCGTCGTCGCCGAGAGTCGCTATGCCGCGGCCGACGGCGCCGATCTCGTCGCTGTCGAGTATGAGAGCCTGCCGGTTCTCGTCGACCCGCTGAAGGCAATGGCCCCCGACGCGCCGCTGCTGCGCGAGGACATCAAGGACAAGACCACGGGCGCCCATGGTGCGCGCAAGCACCACAACCACATCTTCAACTGGCAGATCGGCGACAAATCGGAAACCGATGCCGCCTTCCGCAAGGCCGACGTCACCATCAAGGAGCTGATCTCCTATCAGCGCGTTCATCCATCGCCGCTCGAGACCTGCCAGTGCGTTGCTTCTTTCGACAAGATCAAGGGTGAGCTGACGCTATGGGGGACGTTCCAGGCCCCGCACGTGATTCGCACGGTCGCCTCGCTGATCTCGAAGATTCCCGAGCACAAGATTCACGTGATCTCGCCCGATATCGGCGGCGGCTTCGGCAACAAGGTCGGTGCCTATGCCGGGTATATCTGCGCCATCGTCGCCTCGATCGTCACGGGGCGGCCGGTGAAATGGGTCGAGGATCGCATCGAAAATCTGTCGACCACCGCGTTCGCGCGCGATTACCACATGGAAGCGGAGATCGCCGCCACGAAGGATGGCCGAGTGACGGCCCTTAGGGTCCACACAATCGCCGACCACGGTGCATTCGACGCGTGCGCCGATCCAAGCAAATGGCCGGCCGGCTTCTTCAATATCGTCACGGGTTCTTACGATTTTCCGGTCGCGCATGTCTCGGTCGACGGCGTCTATACCAACAAGGCGCCGGGCGGCGTGGCCTATCGATGCTCGTTCCGCGTGACGGAGGCCGCCTATTGCATCGAGCGCGCGATGGACATCATGGCGCAAAAGCTCGGCATGGATCCCGCCGAGTTCCGTATGAAAAACCTGATCCGCCGCGAGCAGTTTCCTTACAAATCGGTGCTCGGCTGGGAATACGATTCCGGCGACTATCACACCGCCTTGCAGAAGGTGATGGACGCAGTCGGCTACAAGAAGCTGCGCGAAGAGCAAAAAGCGAGGCAGGAGGCGTTCAAGCGCGGCGAGACCCGCGAGCTGATGGGCATTGGGGTCATCATGTTCACCGAGATCGTCGGCGCCGGGCCATCGCGCAACTGCGACATCTTGGGGATCGCGATGTTCGATTCCGCGGAAATCCGCATTCATCCCACGGGCGCCGCGATCGCGCGCCTCGGCACCAAGTCTCAGGGCCAGGGCCACGAGACGACCTACGCCCAGATCATCGCGACCGAGCTTGGCCTCAACGCCGACAACATCACGGTCGAAGAAGGCAACACCGACACCGCGCCCTATGGTCTCGGAACCTACGGATCGCGCTCGACGCCGGTCTCCGGCGCCGCAACGGCGATGGCGGCGCGCAAGATCAAGGCGAAGGCGCAGATGATCGCGGCGCACCTCCTCGAAGTGCACGACGACGATCTCGAATGGGACGTCGATCGCTTCCGCGTCAAGGGTGCTCCCGAGCGCTTCAAGACCATGACCGAGCTTGCCTGGGCCGCCTATCACGGCGTGCCGCCGGGCATGGAGCCCGGGCTCGAGGCCGTCAGTTACTATGATCCGCCGAACATGACCTATCCGTTCGGCGCCTACGTCTGCGTGGTCGACGTGGACGTCGATACCGGCGTCACCAAGATCAGGCGCTTCTATGCGCTCGACGATTGCGGCACCCGCATCAACCCGATGATCATCGAGGGCCAGATTCACGGCGGACTCACCGAGGCCTTTGCCATCGCGATGGGTCAGGAGATCCGCTACGACGAGACCGGCAACGTCGTGACCGCGTCCTTCCTGGACTATTTCATGCCGACCGCCGTCGAAACGCCGAAGTGGGAGACGGATTGGACGACCACGCCCTCGCCGCACCACCCGATCGGCGCCAAGGGCGTCGGCGAGAGTCCCAATGTCGGCGGCGTCCCTTGCTTCGCGAACGCCGTCAACGACGCCTTCAAGTTCCTGGGCTCGACGCATATTGCGATGCCGCACGATCATTGGCGGACGTGGATGGCCGCGGAAAAATTGGGCTTGCACGGGTGACGCTCAGCCGGGAGCAGATCGCGGAGGGGCTGGCGGCGGCGGGCTATATCGCGGACCCCGATCTCGCGACCGCGCTCTGGATGATGGAGCTGCTGCACCGCCCGTTGCTGCTCGAGGGCGAGGCGGGCGTGGGCAAGACGGAAGTGGCCAAGGCGCTCGCGATGCTGCATGGCGCGGAGCTGATCCGTCTCCAATGCTACGAGGGTCTCGATCATCACGCGGCGCTCTACGAATGGAACTACCAGCGCCAGTTGCTCGCGATCAAGGCGCGCGAGGGCGCGGGCGAAGGCGCCGATGCGATAGAGGAGCATATCTTTTCCGAGCGCTATCTGCTGGAGCGGCCCTTGTTGGCGGCAATCCGCCGGCTCTCGCCGCCCGTGCTGCTCATCGACGAGGTCGATCGCGCCGACGAGGAATTCGAGGCGCTGTTGCTCGAGCTGCTCTCGGATTTCCAGGTGAGCATCCCCGAGCTCGGCGTGATTCGGGCGACGGCGATTCCGCGGGTGGTGCTGACGTCGAACGGCACGCGTGAACTGTCGGACGCGCTGCGCCGGCGCTGCCTCTACCACTACGTCGATTTTCCTGACGTCGATCGCGAGGCGCGCATCATCGTGACGCGCGTGCCTCAGATTGACGTGGCGCTGGCGCAGCAGATCGCGCGCATGGTCAATGCGATCCGCAAGGAGGATCTGCGCAAACAGCCCGGCGTCGCCGAGACGCTCGACTGGGCGGCGACGCTCGCGGGCATTGCCGTCCGCGACTTGCGTCAGGAGCCGGAGATGGTCCACGAGACCATGATCTGCCTCCTGAAGACTCATGAGGATCGCGTTCGACTGACCCGCGAGGTCACGGACCGGCTCCTCGGCAAGGTAGCGTAGGGCGGCGAGAGGCTGCCATGGCGACTGTCCCGCCGAGCGCTTCGCCACCTTCGATTGGAGCGGGCGCGCGCCTGAGGCTCGCTGGTTTTGTCCACACTTTGCGCGGCAACGGATTTCGGATCGGCCTCGCGGAAACCCGCGATGCGCTCGGGGTCCTGGCATCGCCCGCGGCCGATCGGCCGGCGTCGCTCAAGGCTGCGCTGCGCGCACTGTTCTGCGCCACCCATTCCGACTGGATGCGCTTCGACGATATTTTCGACGCTTACTGGCGGGGTGAGGGCGTGCGAGGTGTCGAGACTCGCGTTACGGCCGCCGAGCGGCGGAGTTTGTCGGAAGCGACGCCGCTCTTGGGACTTGATAGCGAGGACACCCGCGGATTGGCAGCGCGCGTCGAGCGCCGCGAAGGCGCGGGCGACACTGAGGCTCCCGGTAGCGGTCGCCGCGAAGGTGCGTCGCGCCGCGAATGGCTCGCCTCGACCGACATGCGCCATATCGTCGATCCCGAGGATATCGCCGCCGCCCACGCGCTGGCGTGCCGCCTGGCGCGCGCGATGCGCGTGCGGCTGACCCGCCGCGAACGGGCGAGCCGGCGGGGCACGCGGCTCGATCTCCGGCGCACCATTCACCGCAACATCTCGCGCGGTGGCACGCCGATCGATCTTGTTTTCCGCCGCCGCAAGCCGAAGCCGTTGCGCCTGGTGGTGCTGCTCGACGCCTCGGGATCGATGAACCTCTACACCGCTTTCTTCGTGCGGTTCATTCACGGCGTCCTCGATGCGTTCCACGAGGCCGAAGCCTTCGTCTTCCATACGCGGCTCGCCCATGTATCGGATTCGCTGCGCGACCGTGATCCCGCACGCGCGGTCGATCGCTTGTCGCTGATCGCGCAAGGCGTGGGCGGCGGCACGCGTATCGGCGAGAGTCTCGCGACCTTTAATCGCTGGCACGCAAAGCGGGTCATTCACTCGCGCACCGCCGTAATGATCGTTTCCGACGGGTATGACACCGGCTCACCCGAGGAATTGGGTGTTCAGATGCGACACCTTAGGCGCCGCTGCCGGCGGATCATCTGGCTTAATCCGCTGATCGGTTGGCGCGACTACGCGCCGGTTGCGCGCGGCATGCAAATGGCGCTCCCCTATATCGATCTGTTTGCGCCGGCGCATAATGTCGACAGCCTTGCCGCCTTGGAGCCGCACCTCGCAAGGATCTGACACCGCGGAGACAATCGCCATGGATAGCGGGCCTATCCTCTCGGAAACCGTCGCTCTCATTCGGAAGATTCTTGAGTCTGACCTCGAACGCATCACCGTCGAGCGCGCCGTGATCGGCCTTTTCTTCACGGGTGCGAAGCTCAGCACAGGCCATGCTGGCGCATGTGCGACGCCATTGCGCTCGATCCGCGAAGAGATCTGTTCCTCTGCTTCGCCGGCGGCGACGGCGTATCCGGGAAAGCTTCGCGGCCGTACGGTCAAGCAACTGCTGGGCGAGATCGACAGTGTCAGCGGCATTCATCGCGCCGCCTACGTTGCCGTGACCAACGCACTGGCGGAGTTGTGTTGGGAGCGTCGTCCATCGCCGGAAGTGGAGCTTCGGACCGGTGTTGACGCCTATGACGCCGCGCAAATTCAACCTGGCGACAATGTCGTGGTCGTGGGTGCGTTCGTGCCGTTTCTGAAGGCGCTCAAGCAAAAGGACCAGCGCTTCACCGTGCTGGAATTGAATCCCGCGACCTTGAAGCCCGACGAACTGCCGCATTTCCGTCCGGCTCACGAGGCGGCCTCGGTTCTGCCCACGGCCGACGTGGTGTTGATCACCGGGACGACTTTGCTCAACGGCACGCTCGAGGGTTTGCTGGCGCTCTCGCCGCCACAAGCCCGGGTCGTCATGGTCGGTCCGACCGTCGGCCTGTTGCCCGATCCCCTTCTCAGCCGCGGGGTCGATGTGATCGGGGGTACGCGGATCGTGGTGCCAGATGAATTTCTTGACATACTGGCGGAAGGTGGGACGGGACAACATTTTCTCGGGCACTCGGCCGAGAAAGTGGTGCTGGTGCGGCGAACGACGGCTTCCCGAGCCGCTTGATTACGGTGTTCGTCCATTGACCTGCTGGCGGCCAGCTTCGTAGGCTGGTCTTCGATGGTTCCCTTTCGGGGAGGCGCCGGACGGGGGAGCCGGCGATGATCGATTGCCGAAATATTGGCATTGATCTTGCCTCGCGGGTGACGGGACCGAACGTCAGCCGCGAGGATGCAATGAACTTCCGCCAAGAGATCCCAATCCGAACGCTGGGGAATGCCGATGGGTACGAGCCCGGCTTCGGCGAGACCGGTCGATGATCAGGCAGCCAACACGGATACTGCACGCGGCCTTCACCGATGAGGATCGAGGAATGCGTGAGAAGATTTTAGGCATCTGCTTGGTTCTGGCTCTTGCGAACCTTGGTGCCTGGGCGTGGGCGCTGCTGGCGTTTCGGGATCACCCGCTGCTGCTTGGGACGGCGCTCCTGGCTTACGGTTTCGGGTTGCGCCACGCGGTCGATGCCGACCACATCGCGGCGATCGACAATGTCACGCGCAAGCTGATGCAAGAGGGGCAGCGCCCCGTGACGGTCGGCTTCTTCTTTTCAATCGGCCATTCGACCGTAGTCGTATTGGCCTCGGCGGCGGTCGCCGGTGCAACGACGCTCTTGCAGGATCGCTTTGATGCCCTGAAGACGGTGGGGGGCGTCATCGGCACCAGCGTCTCCGTCATATTTCTTTTCGCCATCGCAATGGCGAACCTGCTGGTACTGGGCGGCGTTTATCGTGCTTTCCGGCGTGCGCGCCGTGGCGAAGCGATCGAGGAGCAGGATCTTAATATTCTGCTTGCCCAACGCGGTTTGCTCGCGCGCCTGTTCCGGCCGATGTTCCGCCTGATCGGCAAGAGCTGGCACATGTTCCCGCTCGGTTTCCTGTTCGGCCTCGGGTTCGACACCGCAACCGAAGTGGCGTTGCTTGCTATCTCTGCCGCCGAGGCGGCGCAGGGGTTGCCGATCTGGTCGATCCTGGTTTTCCCCGCTCTATTCACCGCGGGGATGTCGCTGGTGGACACGACCGACAGCGTGCTGATGGTCGGTGCCTATGGCTGGGCCTTCGTGAAGCCGATCCGCAAGCTCTACTACAACATGACCATCACCGCGGTATCGGTGTTGGTCGCCGTACTCGTCGGCGGGATCGAGGCACTTGGCCTCATGGTCGACCAGTTCGACCTCAAGGGCGCCTTCTGGGACGCCATTGGCACGCTGAACGACAGCTTCGGCGTGCTCGGCTACTCCATCATCGCCCTGTTTGTGATGAGCTGGCTGGTGTCAGTGCTGATCTACCGCTGGCGCGGTTACGATCTGATCGAAACCCAGTCGCGCGACGGATAAGCTATTTTTTGCCGGTCTGGCCGCCGCGACGACTGGCGCGGCTGCCTGTGCGGCCGAGACCGATGCGCTTGGCGAAAGCCGAGCGCTGCTCGGCATAGTTGGGCGCAACCATCGGATAGTCCGGCGGCAGGCCCCATTTGGCGCGGTATTCGTCCGGCGTCAGGTTGTAGGTGGAGCGCAGATGGCGCTTGAGCATCTTCAGCTTTTTCCCGTCCTCAAGGCAGATCAAGTAATCGGGCGTCACCGACTTGCGGATAGGAACAGCCGGGCGCAAGGCGCGCTCGACTGGGGCGGAGCGCGCATCGAGCGCACGAAGCGACGCATAAATCGACCCAATAAATGCCGGGAGCTGCGTACTTGTGATCGAGTTGTGCCGCACATAGGCCGCCACTACATCGGCGGTCATGCGGAGCAATTGTCCATCGGCGTGGTTTTTCCCTGATGTCTGCTCGGCCATCACTGGGCTCCCTCATTCATAACTTACGCAATGATTGAATAATTCTTCCCTTTTAATCCGAGGCTGTCAATCGAACCCAAATTGATCAAGAAGAGGCTCAGAGGTCTACTGTGTAAGCCTAAAGTGCGAAAGTCTCGGACCAGCTTCCCCGGCGGAGCGCCGCCGGTCGCCGCGAGAGGTGGTAGCGTGCTCGCGTGCCCCACCGAGATTTGGTAGACTCGCTCGCCGGTACGTCAACGGGCGGGTCCATGGCTGAAACCATCGCAATCGCTTCCGATCATGCGGGATATGAGATGAAGACAGTCCTGGTATCGGAACTGCACGCGCTGGGCTTTCATGTGCTCGACCTCGGCACCAACGGCGGGGCACCGGTCGACTATCCGGATTTTGCCGGGATGTTGGCGACCGCTCTAGCGGATGGACGCGCCGACCGCGGGGTGCTGGTCTGCGGCAGCGGTATCGGCATCAGCATTGCCGCCAATCGATATCGTCATGTGCGCGCGGCGCTCTGCCATGACACCACGTATGCGCGATTGGCGCGTCAACACAACAACGCCAATGTGCTGGCGGTGGGTGGGACGCGCCACTTTGGCACCGAGACCGCGAAGGACATCCTGCGCGTGTTCTTTTCCACGAAATTCGAGGGCGGGCGCCATGCTCCTCGGGTCGAGAAACTGTCGCACGTCTGAAGCAGCCTTCCTAAGCCCCGAGACAATCGATGCCATTGAGCCAAGCGCGCAAGCCGACCGATGAATTTTTCTCCGCCGGGGTTGCCGAAAGCGATCCCGAACTCGACGCGGCGCTCGAGGGCGAGCTCGATCGGCAGCGTCACGGGATCGAGTTGATCGCCTCGGAGAATATCGTTTCCCGCGCCGTGCTCGAGGCACAGGGTTCGGTGCTCACCAACAAATACGCAGAGGGCTATCCTGGCCGCCGCTACTATGGCGGCTGCGAGTTCGTCGATGCGGCGGAACGGCTCGCGATCGATCGCGCGAAACGGCTGTTCGGCTGCGCCTTCGCGAACGTGCAGCCGCATTCGGGGACGCAAGCGAACCAAGGCGTGATGCTGGCGTTGCTGCGGCCCGGCGACACCGTGCTCGGGATGTCGCTTGCCGCCGGCGGCCACCTGACGCACGGCGCCTCGGTCAATCTTTCCGGCAAGTGGTTCCGCGCTATTCAATACGGCGTCCGTCGCCAGGACGCGCTCATCGACATGGAGGAAGTCGAGCGGCTAGCGCTCTCGGAGAAGCCGAAGCTCATCATCGCCGGCGGCTCCGCCTATCCGCGCGTCATCGATTTCAGGCGCTTCCGGGAAATCGCGGACGCCGTCGGCGCCTACCTGATGGTGGACATGGCGCACTTTGCGGGTTTGGTGGCGGGAGGCGCTTTCCCAAGCCCGCTGCCGCATGCGCATGTCGTCACAACCACCACACACAAGACGCTGCGCGGTCCTCGTGGCGGCATGGTCCTCTGCAATGACGAGGAGATCGGCAAGAAGCTCAACAGCGCGGTTTTTCCCGGGCTGCAGGGCGGGCCGCTCATGCATGTGATTGCCGCCAAGGCCGTGTGCCTCGGCGAAGCGTTGCGCCCAGAGTTCCGCGAGTATGCCCGCGCCGTGGTGGAGAACGCGCGCGTGCTCGCGGCGACGCTTGCGGAACGCGGACTCGCGATCGTTTCCGGCGGCACCGATTGCCACTTGCTGCTGGTCGACCTGCGGCCGAAGCGTCTCACCGGCCGGGTCGCGGAGCAGGCGCTGGAACGCGCGGGCCTCACCTGCAACAAGAACGGCATTCCCTTCGATCCCGAGAAGCCCACGGTCACCTCCGGCATTCGCCTCGGCAGTCCGGCCGCGACGACCCGCGGCTTCGGACCGGCGGAGTTCCGCCAAGTCGGCGAGCTTATCGCGGAAGTGTTGGACGGATTGCAGGCGAATGAAGCCGGAAACGCCGCGGTCGAAGCGGCTGTGCGGCAAAAGGTTGCGGCGCTCTGCGCGCGGTTTCCGATCTATCCGGGCCGTTGACGCCGGTCACGAGGGGAGGGTGAGGCGATGCGCTGTCCGTTTTGTGGAACCGAGGACACCCAGGTCAAGGATTCGCGCCCAACGGAGGATCGTGCCGCGATCCGGCGACGGCGCTTCTGCCCCAATTGCGCCGCGCGTTTCACCACCTTTGAACGCGTGCAATTGCGCGAGCTCACGGTCCTCAAGAAGGACGGCCAGCGCGAACCCTTCGATCGCGACAAGCTCGCGCGGTCAATCCACATCGCGCTGCGCAAGCGCCCGGTCGAGGGTGAGCGCGTCGAACGTGTGATCAATTCGATCGTGCGGCAGCTCGAAAGCTCGGGCGAGAGTGAGATACCGAGCGACGCGATCGGCGGCTTGGTGATGGAATCGCTGGCGAGCCTCGACCAGGTGGCGTATGTGCGCTTCGCCTCGGTCTATCGCAATTTCCGAGAGGCGAAGGACTTCGGCGAGTTTGTGGGGCGGCTGCACGCCGAAAGCGAATAACGTGTCCGACATCGCGCATATGCGGGCAGCGCTCGCCTTGGCTCGGCGCGGCCTCGGCTCGGCCTGGCCCAATCCGGCCGTGGGCTGCGTGCTGGTGCGCGAAGGGAGGGTAATGGGACGCGGCTGGACGCAGCCGGGCGGCCGCCCGCACGGCGAGACCGAGGCACTGGCTCGCGCGGGCGAATGGGCGCGCGGCGCGACCGCCTATGTAAGTCTCGAACCGTGCTGCCACTGGGGCAAGACGCCGCCCTGTACCGACGCGCTGATCGCGGCCGGCGTCGTCCGCGTGGTGGTGCCTGTCGAGGATCCGGATCCACGGGTTTCCGGCCGCGGCATCGCACGCCTGCGCAGCGCGGGAATCGAGGTCGTGACCGGCTTGCTGGCGGAAGAGGCGACGACACTTAACGAAGGTTTTTTCCGCCGCATCCGCGACGGACGGCCGATGGTCACGCTCAAGCTCGCATCGACCCTCGATGGGCGGATTGCCACGAAATCCGGCGAAAGCCGTTGGATCACCGGCGAAGAAGCGCGCCGGCGCACGCACCTGCTGCGCGCGCGCCACGATGCGATAATGGTCGGCAGCAACACCGTCATTGCGGACGACCCCGAGCTCACATGCCGGCTGCCGGGATTGACCGAGCGGTCGCCCGTGCGTGTCGTGGTCGACGGCCGCCTGCGGGTGCCGCTGACTGCGCGGCTGGTGCAGGATGCGCGGCGGTATCCCACGTGGTTCATCACGCGCCACCACGATGCGCCCGAGCGGCATCGAGTCTTCGAGGAATGCGGCGTCCAACTGCTCCCGGTTGCAGTTGGCGGCGAAACCGTCGATCTGGCGGCGGGACTCAGTCAACTTGCGGAGCGCGGCGTGACGCGGGTGCTGGCGGAGGGTGGAGCCGGCCTCGCGGCGGCTCTGTTGCGAGCCGGCCTCGTCGATCGCATCGCATGGTTCCGGGCGTCCCGCGTGATGGGGGGCGACGGCATACCCGCCATTGCGCCTTTCGGGCTTGAGCGGCTCGCGGACACGCCCGCTTTCGCGCGCACGGGAATTGAAACCTTGGGTCCGGACGTGCTCGAGACCTTCAGCCGCGCTTAGAGCACGCGGCGATCAGCTTGCCTTCCGTTGGCCGCGAAATGGCCTCGATACAATCCCGCGCGGCCTTTAGCAGGGTGGGCACGGCCACGGGCTTGGTCAGAAAATCATTGGCTCCGAGCGCCAGCAAGGACGCGCGGACATTCTCGTTGGGCTCCGACGACAGCATGATGATCGGCAGCTCCGCAGTGCTGTGGCGTTCGCGGATGCTCGAGAGCAACTCCCACCCACCCGTTCCCGGGAAGTAGAGATCAAGCACGACCAGGTCGAAACGCCGCGTGCGGATACGACCGAACGCTTCCTCCGCCGAGGCCGCGAGCTCGACATCGAAGCCGCCGGATTCAAGCGCTATCGCGTACAGATTGGCCGAGACGCGTTCGTCTTCGACGAGCAGAACCCTTCTTGCAGGGGCCGCGTCGATCACGACGCAGCCTCGAGAACGAGAGAATGACGCTCCGCAGCGATGATAAGCGCCGTCAGCCGCGGGACGGGAAGGCCGGCGGAGCGCGTGGGTTGCAGATCCCGCGCACGCCGAAACGGCTGCGGCAACCGCCCGCTCTGAGCTGGCATGGCTTTCATCAAATTGGGCCCCCCCGCCCGGAAAATATCTTTCTTTTCAAGGCTAAGCGTTGAAATTTGGTAAAGCGCGGAAACACATTTGGCGCCGCCGGCGAAAGCGTCGGGTCAAAGTTGTCGTCGCGCCCACCAAGGCCTAGGGTAGGCTTGCTTTTAATGGGACTTCCGATGTTCACGGGAATTGTCACTGATCTCGGCCGCGTGCTCGCGGTCATCGCGGGCGGGGATACCGCCTATCAGATCGGCACCGGCTTCGATGCCGGTGCCCTGGCGCTCGGCGCGTCAATAGGGTGCTCGGGCGTGTGCCTCACCGTGACGGCAACCGGCGCGGACTGGTTTCGCGTTCAGGCATCGGCAGAGACCAAGGCGCGTTCGACGATCGGGGCGTGGCGCGTCGGCAGCTTGGTCAATTTGGAACGTCCGCTGCGGCTCGGCGACGAGCTCGGCGGTCATCTCGTCTCGGGTCATGTGGATGGGCTCGGCCGGCTAGTGGCGAGGCGGGAAGAGGGTGATTCGATCCGTTTTGTGTTCGAGGCGCCGCCTGGGTTGGCGCCGGGGATCGCGCCCAAAGGCTCGATCTCGGTCGATGGCGTGTCGCTCACCGTGAACGAGGTCGATGGCGTTCGGTTCGGTGTCAACATCATCCCGCATACCCGTGCGGTGACCACCCTCGGCTCCCTTGCCGTCGGCGATTTCGTGAACCTGGAGATCGATCTCATTGCTCGCTATGTTGCCCGTCTCATGGGGAAGGAGCTGGCATGAGCTTCATCGAAGTCACCTCGCCGATATCCGATATCATCGAGGATGCGCGCAATGGGCGCATGGTCATCCTGGTTGACGACGAGGACCGAGAGAACGAGGGCGATCTGGTAATCCCCGCTCAGATGGCGACGCCGGATGCGATCAATTTCATGGCGAAATACGGTCGGGGCCTGGTGTGCCTCGCGCTGTCGCGCGAGCGGGTCGAGCACCTAAAGCTGCCCCTGATGCCGCAGCAGAACTCGTCGCGCCTTGCGACCGCCTTCACGGTTTCGATCGAGGCGCGCGAAGGCGTGACCACCGGCATCTCGGCGCCCGATCGCGCGCGCACCATCGCGGTCGCGATCGATCCGAGCAAGGGACCGCGGGACCTGGTGACGCCGGGGCATGTCTTCCCGCTGCTCGCGCGCGACGGCGGCACGCTGGTGAGGACCGGCCACACCGAGGCCGCGGTGGACATCGCGCGCCTCGCCGGACTCAATCCCGCCGGTGTCATCTGCGAGATCATGAACGACGACGGCACCATGGCGCGGCGCGACGACCTGATCGCGTTTGCGCAACGCCATGGGCTCAAGATCGCGACCATCGCCGACCTGATCGCCTATCGCCGGCGGCACGACCGCATTGTCGAGCGCAAGATCGAGACCGAATTCGATAGCGATTTTGGCGGCATGTTCCGCATGATCGTCTACGCCAACAAGGTCGCGTATGCCGAGCACATCGCGCTGGTAAAAGGTGACGTCGGTACCGGAGAGCCGGTGTTGGTGCGGATGCATGCGCTCAACGTGCTGGACGACGTCCTGGGCTCGAAGGCACGCGGCCGGAGCGGCGTTCTCCAGGCGTCGCTGGAGATGATCGGCCGTGCGGGTCGCGGAGTTGCAGTGCTGATCAGGGAACCGACGCCGACGGCGCTTTCCGACCGGGTGCGCCGGATGTTGCAGCACGACAACGACCGGGTGCCCGAGTTGCGCGACTACGGCATTGGCGCGCAGATCCTGCTCGATCTCGGCATACGCGACATGATCCTGCTGTCCAACACCACGCGAACCATCGTGGGCCTCGAGGGCTACGGCCTGAGCGTGGTCGAGCGTCGGGCGATTCCCGGCGTCGGCGGCGACTGATGGGCGTGGCACCGCACATATTGGTCGTGGAAGCGCGCTACTACGCCCATATCTCGGACGAATTGCTCAGGGGCGCGAAGGCGGCCTTGGCGGAGGCGGGCGCAAGTCACGACCGCATTGTGGTGCCTGGCGCCTTCGAGATTCCCGCCGCGATCAGCTTCGCCGTCGAGGCCAAGCGTCTCGGCCATGAAGGCGCGCGGTTTGACGGCTATGTGGCGCTTGGTTGCGTGATCCGCGGCCAGACGACGCATTACGACTACGTCTGCACCGAGAGCGCGCGCGGTCTGCAGGAGTTGGCGCTTCGGCACAATATTGCGATCGGTTGGGGGATTCTGACGGTCGAGAACGAATCGCAGGCCCTGGCGCGCGCGGATGTCACGCGCAAGAACAAGGGTGGCGAGGCGGCACGCGCGTGCCTTGCGATGATCGCGCTCAAACGGCGCTTCGGGCTCGCGCCGTGACCGGCAGCGCCTCTTCCGAGTTTTCTTCAGCGCCGCCGCACGCGGGCAGGCGCAGCCTGGCGCGGCTGGCGGCGGTGCAGGCTCTCTATCAGATCGAGTTGACGGGCACGCCCGCCGGCAAGGTCATCGCCGAATTCGCGGCCCATCGCTTCGGCAAGGAGATCGACGGCGAGCGCTATGCCGACGCCGACAGGCGCTTTTTCGCGGAGCTGGTGGGCGGCACGACAGAGCACGGCGCCGCGCTCGACAAGCTGATTTCCGCGGCGCTCCCCACGGACTGGCCGCTTGAGCGCTTGGAGCGGGTATTGCGGGCGATCCTCCGCGTCGGCGCCTTCGAGCTCTATTACCGAAGCGACGTGCCGGTTCGCGTGGTCATCAACGAATATCTCGAAATCACGCATGCGTTCTTCGAGGGCAAGGAGCCGGGCATGGTGAACGGCGTGCTCGACCGCATCGGGCAGGTGCTGCGGGCGGCCGAACTCGGCGGGAGCGACCGCGATGGCGGCGCCTAAGCTCGATGAGTTCGAGCGCATCGCGCGCTTTTTTGCGCCTTTGGCAGCGCCGGAAGCGCTCGGACTGCTCGACGACGTCGCGCTGATCGAAGGACCGCCGGGGCGGCAATACGTGCTCAAGACCGACGCGATCGTCGAGGGCGTGCATTTCCTACCCGAGGACCCCGCCGATCAGGTCGCGCAGAAGCTCCTGCGCGTCAATCTCTCGGACCTCGCCGGGAAGAGCGCGACTCCCCTCGGGTACCTGCTGACGACGGCGCTTCCCCGTACTTGTGACGAGGCGTGGCTCGAGCGCTTTGCCGCCGGGCTCGCGCGCGATCAGGCGGAGTTCGGCATAGCGCTCTTGGGCGGGGATACGGTGGCGACGCCGGGGCCGGTCACTCTCTCCGTTGCCGCCATCGGGACGGTGCGCGCGGGCGCGGCCGTGCTGCGCAGCGGCGCCGCGCCGGGCGATGACGTGTTCGTCTCCGGCAGTCTCGGCGATGGTGCTCTGGGGCTCAAGGCGCTGCAGGGTGGCTTGCCGGCATTGAGCGAAACCGAACGGGCACATCTTGTCGATCGCTATCGTTTGCCGCGACCCCGGCTCGCGCTTGGGCAACGCCTCTCGGGTTTCGCCAGCGCCATGATGGACATCTCGGACGGACTGGTCGCCGACCTGGGCCATCTCTGCAGCGCCTCCGGCGTAGGCGCCGAGGTTGAGGCGGCGCGCCTGCCGCTCTCGGCCGCTGCCGCCGCAGCCCTTGGCGCAGCACCGGAGTTGATGTCCGCGGTACTCGCCGGCGGGGACGATTACGAGCTGCTATTCACAGCGCAACCCATAGCCGCTCCCGCGCTTGCCCGCCTTGCGGCGGAAACCGGCGTCGCCGTTACGCGTATCGGCAGCATCGTTCGCGAGCCTCTGGGTGTACAGGTCCTCGATGGGCGCGGTCATCGGATCACGATCCCGGTCGGGGGGTACCGTCATTTCTAGCGGTAGCGGGATCGGCCGGCGGTTCTTGCTGGCGCTCGCCGTCTGTGTGTCGGCGTCTGCGATTGGCGTGGTGTCTGGGGCATTCGCGCAGAAAGAACAGAAGCAGGGAGAGGCGCCGCCCGGGCCGATCTTCGTCAATCTGCCGATTTTCCAGATTCCCGTCATCGAGCACGATCGGGTGGCGCGCCGCGTATCAGTCGGCATCGCTCTTGAGCTGGTGGAGGGGGTGACCGAGGACACGGTCACCCCCAAGAAGCCGCTGTTGATCGATGCCTATTTGAGCGATCTCTACGCGGTCTTCGCGCAGCGTGCGGACGCGAGCCGAGTTGCCGACGACCGGCTGATAAAAGCACGCCTGCAGCAAATCGCCGATCGAATCCTGGGACCGGGCGTGGTGCGGCAGGTGTTGATTCAGCAGCTCTTCGAGCAGCCACTGGAGAACTGAGCCGGCGGAGCGACGCGCTCGCTTGTACGCATTTGGCGTTTACGAATGCCGAAAGGCCCGCCGACCTCTGGGCTGTGCTCACCCGAGCGGTTGCTTGAGGCGCGCTCTTCTGGCATGTTCCCGCCGCCTTTCGTCCGGGGGGAAATTACCGGAAGCGCCTGTGGCTGGAACGTGACCCGCGTCGGAAGCGTGCGGTAGCGTTGCGAAGCCGGGCAAATTCGTCGAACACACGGGGATCGAGATCATGGAATTGGGCTATTGGCTCATTGTAGCGGGCGGCTTGCTCGCGGTTCTTTACGGCGTCGTGACGGCGTTTTCAGTGATGCAAGCGGACGCCGGCACGCCGCGAATGCAGGAGATCGCCGCTGCGGTGCAGGAGGGTGCGCGCGCCTATTTGAATCGGCAATATCGTACCATCGCGCTTGCGGGAGTGGTGATCCTTATCATCCTGGCCGCGACCTTGGGCTGGCGTGTCGGCCTAGGATTTCTGGTGGGCTCGGTGCTTTCGGGTGCTGCTGGATATATCGGCATGAACGTCTCGGTGCGCGCCAATGTGCGTACCGCCCAGGCGGCTCGCTCCGGCCTTGCCTCGGGCTTGGCGCTGGCCTTTCGCGCCGGCGCCGTCACCGGCATGCTGGTGGTTGGATTGGGGCTGCTCGGCGTCTCCGTCTACTACATCTTCCTGCGGACGTCGCTGCCGACCACCGATATGCGCCCGATCCTCGAGGCGCTGGTGGCGCTCTCCTTTGGGGCGTCGCTGATCTCGATCTTTGCGCGCTTGGGCGGCGGCATCTTCACCAAGGGCGCCGATGTCGGCGCCGATCTGGTGGGCAAGGTCGAAGCCGGCATTCCCGAGGATGATCCGCGCAACCCCGCGGTGATCGCCGACAATGTCGGCGACAATGTCGGAGATTGCGCCGGCATGGCCGCCGATCTGTTCGAGACCTACGCGGTGACGGTGGTCGCGACCATGTTGCTGGCCGATATTTTCTTCACCGGCGCCGACCGCGACCTGATGATGTTGCTGCCGCTTGCGATCGGCGCGGTCTGTATCGTTGCCTCGATCATCGGAACGTTCTTCGTGCGTCTGGGCGCGAGCCAGAACATCATGGGCGCGCTCTATAAGGGACTGATCGTCGGGGGCGTGGTTTCGGCGGTCGCGATCGCCGGCGTGATCGCGGAACTCCTCGGTTTTGGGCACGCCTTCACGATGACCGATGACAAGCACACCGTGGTCACGGGCTCTAGCCTGTTCGGCTGTGCGTTGGTCGGCCTTGCGGTTACCGGCCTTCTGGTGTGGATCACCGAGTACTACACCTCGACCGCCTATCGTCCCGTGCGATCGATCTCGCAGGCCTCGGTCACCGGGCACGGCACCAACGTGATCCAGGGCCTCGCGATCTCCATGGAGGCAACGGCGCTGCCGGTGCTGGTGATCTGCGCCGGCATCATCATTTCGTTCCTGATTGCGGGATTGTTCGGTATCGCCGTGGCGGCGACCACGATGCTGGCGCTCGCCGGCCTCATCGTGGCGCTCGACGCCTATGGTCCGGTCACCGATAACGCCGGCGGCATCGCCGAGATGGCCGACTTGCCGAAAGACGTGCGCAAATTCACCGACGCGCTCGATGCCGTCGGCAACACCACCAAAGCCGTGACCAAGGGCTATGCAATCGGATCAGCGGGCTTGGCCTCGCTGGTTTTGTTCGCGGCTTACACCAACGACCTCAAGCACTATTTCCAATCCGTTACGGTCGATTTCCAACTGCAGAACCCGTACGTTGTCGTTGGTCTGCTGGTGGGCGGCGCGCTGCCGTATCTTTTTGGCGCGCTCGGCATGACCGCGGTCGGCCGCGCGGCGGGCTCGGTCGTGATCGAGGTCCGCCGTCAATTCAAGGAAATCCCGGGGATCATGGAGGGAACCGGCAAGCCCGATTACGGGCGCGCGGTGGACCTGCTCACCAAGGCCGCAATCAAGGAAATGATTGTGCCCTCGCTGTTGCCGGTGCTGGCGCCGGTGGTCGTGTATTTCGTGATCTCCGCGATCGGCGGGCGCGGCGCGGGGTTCAGCGCGGTGGGCGCGATGCTGCTCGGCACCATCGTCACGGGTCTCTTCGTCGCAATCTCCATGACTTCCGGTGGCGGCGCGTGGGACAACGCGAAAAAGTACATCGAGGAGGGACACCATGGCGGCAAGGGGTCCGAGGCGCACAAGGCGGCGGTGACCGGCGATACCGTGGGTGATCCCTACAAGGACACCGCGGGGCCCGCGGTCAACCCGATGATCAAGATCACCAATATCGTGGCGATCCTGCTGCTCGCGATCTTGGCCTCGCTAGCTTAGGAAGTCGGGGCGCGCGGCTTCGGGTGCCTTCCTCAGCCCATTCCGCGCGTCACTGTCCCGCTTGGTATCCCGGCGTATTGTTTTGATTGTTGAAGCGGCCGAAATTGCCGATGAGCTGCTCGAAGAAAGTGAGCTCCTTGCCGGGAGCGGGAGTTGTTCGTTCGACGGGAGTTACGTCGTTGCGCGCGGAGAGCCCCAGCTTCTTCACGTCCTTGACCACGCCGTCTTTGTCGAAGGTGATGGCAAGTACCTCCTGATCGAGGGTTTCAGGCTTAAAGAAAGCGACGGTCTTGGTTTTTTGGCTCATATAGTACCAAGTGGTATCGTCGAACGCGGCGACGCTGGAAGGTGAGCCCAGCAGGCGGGTAACCGTCTCCTTGTCGGTGCTGCCGGGCTTGATCTGTGCTACCGCCTCTTGCGGCGGCAGATTGCCGCGCTGCTCTATGGGATTGTTGCAGCCGGCGAGCGTCGCGGCGAGCAGCCCCGCGGCTAGCCACCTGATCGCGGTATCAAGAGGCAGCATGCACCCCGTCTCCTCATTGCGCTTGCCGCGCCCTCACAGGGGCGCACGATGCCGAGAGGGAGCCGGAGTGTCAATCGGCGGGTCCGCCCATTCGAATCGGAGAAGGCCTTGGCGTTAGCGTATTGGTTGCGAACCCGGCAGCGGCGCGAGCGCTTGGCCGTTCATTCGGTGTATCAGCGCGCCGTCGAGCAGGCGCGCGATCCCGTGTTCTTCACTGACTTTGCCGTACCCGACACCCTTGACGGCCGATTCGAAGTGCTTGCGATGCACCTATTCCTGCTGCTGAACCGATTGAAGGGGGAATCCGAGGATGCGGCCGCCTTCGCGCAGTCGCTCTTCGACACCTTCTTTGCGGATATGGACCGATCGCTGCGCGAGATGGGAGCAGGCGATCTTGGGGTCGGGCGCCGCGTCAGAACGATGGCCGAGGCTTTTTATGGGCGGATTGCCGCCTATGATCGCGGACTTGGTGAAGGGGACACCGCCCTTGCTGAAGCGCTCAAGCGCAATCTCTATGGCACCGTGCCGGCGGCCGAGCCCATGTTGGCCGCGGCGATGGCGCGCTATATAAAGCGGCAGCGGGACGCGCTTGCGAGCGCGCCGACCGGCCAGATACTGCGGGGCGAGATCGAATTTCTCGGGGCCGCGCGTGCGCTGCGCGCCGAGGGAGTGAAATGAAGCAGAAAACCGGTCCCGAGCTTTCCCGCCGCGTGGAGCTTGGGCGCCTGGGAAATCGCGTGGCGGCCTACTCGATCCTAGCCTCCCCCGAGGAGCGCGATGCCTTGGCGCGTCGCTTCGATCTATTGGGGATCGATCGCCTCGAAGCCGAAGTTGAGCTGCAGCGAGTCGGAGAGGGAGGAGTGCGCCTCAACGGCACGTTGCGGGCCGAAGTGGTTCAGGCCTGCGTCGTTACCCTTGAGCCCGTGGCAAGCAGGCTCAGCGAGCATTTCAGCATGCTGTTCGGAAGCGAGGAACCGCAGGCGCGCCTCACCGTTGCATTGGAAGACGAATTGGTCGAACCCATTGAGGATGATGCGATCGATATCGGCGAGGCGGTCGCACAGCAGTTGGCGCTCTTGCTTGATCCTTACCCTCGCGCGCCAGGCGCCAGCTTGGAGGGAATACCGCCGGATGATGCGGTTGCGGACCAGGAACCGCCCGAGGGTTAATGCCGTGGCGGGGCACCTTGCCATCCCCGCCAAATTTGGCTACTTACCAGCGGCTCCCCCAACTCCCATTTAATACTGCGAGAGCACAATCATGGCTGTTCCCAAGAAAAAGACCTCCAAGTCGAGGCGCAACATGCGCCGCTCTCATCATGCGCTCGCGCCGTCCACCTACGTTGAATGCCCGAACTGCGGCGAAATGAAGCGCCCACATCACCTCTGTGCCGCATGCGGGTACTACGACGGCCGCGAGGTCGCGGCGGTAGCGGCGGAGAATAGTTGACCTCGCGGAGGTAGCGCACCGACGCTCATGGCACAGGGAATCGTCATTGCAGTTGACGCCATGGGTGGCGACCACGCGCCCGAGATGGTCGTGCGCGGCGCCCATTTGGCGTTGAAGCGGTTTCCCGACTTGAGTTTTCTGCTGGTGGGGCATGAGGGCAAGGTTGAACCGCTGCTGAAGCGTTTTCGCAAGCTTTCGGACCGCGCGAGCATCCTGCACGCCGAGGACGCGATCACCGGCGAGACCAAGCCCTCGGTCGCGTTGCGCACGGGGCGCCGGTCAAGCATGCGCTTGGCGATCGATGCGGTCGCAGAGGGCAAGGCGCATTGCGTGGTCTCGGCGGGGAACACCGGCGCGCTTATGGCAATGTCCAAGATGGTGCTGAAGACATTGCCAGGGATCGATCGTCCGGCGATCGCCTCCTGCTTCCCGACCCGGCGCGGCGAAACAGTAATGCTGGATCTCGGCGCCAACGTTGAATGCGACGCCGATAATCTCGTGCAGTTCGCGCTGATGGGGGATCTGTTCGCGCGTACCGTGCTGGGCCTGATGCAGCCGGTCGTGGGATTGCTCAACGTCGGTTCCGAGGACCTCAAGGGCAACGATGCCGTGCGCGAGGCGGCCGCGCGGCTGCGCGATGCAGTGGCGCCGATCAACTTCTATGGCTTCATCGAAGGCGATGACATCACCGCCGGGACCGTCGACGTCGTGGTCACCGACGGCTTCACGGGCAACGTCGCGCTCAAGACCGCCGAGGGTACGGTCAAGCTGTGCTTCGACTATTTCCGCTCGGCGTTCCGGTATTCGCTGCTGGGTAGGATCGGCTATCTGTTCGCGCGTGGCTCGCTCGGGCGCATGCGCGAGCGGCTCGATCCGCGACGCCACAATGGCGCGGTGTTCCTCGGTCTCGACGGGATTGCGGTGAAGAGCCACGGCGGTGCCGATGCGCTCGGCTTCGCCAACGCAATCGCGGTCGCGGTCGACATGAAGACGAACGGTTTCCTGGACAAGATCCGCGAAGAGTTGAAGCAGGTGCACGGCAATCTCGACCCCGCCATAAAAACGCAATCGGCACCGGTCTGAGATGAGCGTCCGCTGCGAAGTCGTGAGCTGCGGCGGCTACCTTCCGGAGAAGATCGTCACCAATGATGAATTGGCGGAGCGGCTCGATACAACCGACGAGTGGATCGTTCAGCGCACGGGCATCCGCCAGCGGCACATCGCGGCGGTAGGCGAGCTGACTTCCGATCTCGCGACGCGCGCTGCGCGCCGCGCTCTTGATGCGGCGGGGATGACGGGCCGCGACCTCGACCTGATCGTGCTTGCGACCGCGACCCCCGACCACACATTTCCCGCGACCGCCGCCAAGGTGCAAGCGCAACTGGGCATGACCGGCGGCGCTGCATTCGACGTCCAGGCGGTTTGCACGGGGTTCATCTATGCGCTCGGTGTCGCGGATGCGATGCTGAAGGCCGGACAGGGACGGACCGCGGCGGTAATCGGCGCGGAGACCTTTTCGCGCATTCTCGATTGGCAGGATCGCGGCACTTGCGTGCTGTTCGGCGACGGGGCGGGCGCGGTGGTGCTGAAGGCAGTGCCGGTCGCGTCCAGTGACCGACGGCCTCGCGGCATTCTCTCTACGCACTTGCACTCGGATGGCGGCAACTACGATCTCCTCTATGTCGATGGTGGCCCCTCGACCACGGGTACCTCGGGATTCCTGCGTATGGAGGGCAAGGAAGTATTTCGGCACGCGGTGCAGCGGCTCGCCGAGGTCGTGGACGAGGCGCTTGCAGCCAACGGTCTGAGCGGCTCCGAGGTCGATTGGTTGGTCCCACATCAAGCCAATCGTCGCATTATCGACAGCATGGGCCGAAAGCTCGGCCTACCCCGTGAGAAGGTGGTTGTGACAATTGAGCGACACGCGAACACCTCGGCCGCCTCGGTACCATTGGCGCTGGCCGAGGCTGTAGCGGACGGGCGGATTCGACGCGATCAATTAGTGCTGTTGGAGGCGATGGGCGGTGGTCTCACCTGGGGTGCGAGCCTCGTGCGCTGGTGACCGTGATTGAACAAGCCATGACAAAGCTCTGTATTTGACGGATTTTCTCCCGCGCGTTAACATTCTGCGCGAACAGTGGAGGGAGCGAGCGATGGCCGGTCAAACCGTGACACGCGCGCAGCTAAGCGAAGCGGTCTATCAAGAAGTGGGGCTCTCGCGCAACGAATCGGCGATGCTTGTGGAAACGGTTCTGAACGAAATCGCGAATTCACTCGCGCGCAATGAGATGGTTAAAATCTCGTCGTTCGGCAGTTTCACAGTTCGTAAGAAAGGCAAGCGTGTAGGGCGCAATCCTAAGACCGGAACTGAGGTTCCCATTCAGCCCAGACGGGTGCTGGTGTTCCGCGCCTCGCACGTTCTGAAGGACCAGATCAACGCAGCTCTCTCGCAAGCTGGCGGCGCCAAGCCCCCCGCTGCGGAGTAACCGACCATGCAGTCTCTGTTCGATCCGCCGTCAAACCGGCGGCAGGCGAAATCGGCGGCTGCGTTCCGCACCATCAGCGAAGTCTCTGAGGAGCTGGCGGTGCCGCAGCACGTGCTGCGGTTCTGGGAATCGAAGTTCTCGCAGATTAGGCCACTGAAGCGCGGCGGCGGACGCCGGTACTATCGGCCGGAAGATGTGACGCTTCTGCGCCGGATCCGCCAGTGCCTCTACGAGGATGGCTACACTATCAAGGGCGTGCAGCGGCTGCTGCGAGAAGGCCAGTTGCGGCCGGAGGATGCGCCAACGGCCCAGGAGACCGAGGCGCCCGCGGCGAGCACGGGGGCTGACGACGCGCGCGATCCGCGGCGTGAGCTTCAGGAGATTCGCGCGGAACTCGAGCGGCTGCGCGATCTGCTTCGCAAAGCCGGCGGGTAAGCCAACATCCTCGCGGGCGACCCGAGAGACCTGCCTTGAATTGGCACCCCGCCGTCACCTATAGTCGGCCGACGGGCATTAGCGCAGCCTGGTAGCGCACCAGCATGGGGTGCTGGGGGTCGTCAGTTCGAATCTGACATGCCCGACCATTTCTAAAAAAACAAAGAGTTACGGTCTAATCTTCGGACCGTGAATTAATCAGTCGGACGGCTCGACCGCAGCGCGGCCACGCTCCGTCAGCTTGCAAACCAGCCACTCCGGCTTCAGCGGATTGGCAAACCACGGCTCGGCCCAGCCCTGATCGATACAGGATTGGATGGTGCGCGGGCTGATCCGTTGGCCCCGCTCGTCGAAGAGGGGAAGCTTGCCGCCGGGCTGGGTTACGCCGCGCGCGAGCCAGTTCCGCTGCACCGAGGTCGGGCGCGGGATAAGCCGCGTGACAATCGCGGATTTCGCTGCGTGCTCCGCGTCGCCGCTCGGCGTGGGGGCGGCGGCTGGCGTTCCTTTGGCGAGCGGGGGCATTGGGATATCGTGCTCCGGCGGCGGAATTTTGATCCTATACGACTCGTGGCAAGTCCGCGAGTCGCGAGCCACCGGTCCGATCAGAATTTGACGCGCAAGCCCGCGGAGAAGGCATGTTGGGCGATGCCGCCGGTGATCAGGCCGCCATAGTCCAGGAAGAAGCGGGTATCGGCGTTGAGATCGTGGGTGAGGCCGACGCCCACGAGCGCGCTGTCGCGGCCAGCCGCCATAAGCCAGCACGTCATAGCTATTGAACGAGCTGTTGGAACCGTCGCTGAAATTAACCGCGTCATTGGAATAGGCGCCCGCAAAACCGAGCGTCCATGCGTCGTCGAAACGCCAATCGACGCCGCCGAGCACGCCTTCGCGCGCATCGTTGAAGGGCGCGCCGTTGAGCGTGGGAGAGGTGTTGACCTGCACGCCGAAGCCGCGCACCCAGAACCCGCCCCGTTCGCTGCTGGGGCCGGCCACGCTGTTGCCGGCCGCCGCGAGCTGCACGGGAATCCCGGCGATGCCCAGGCTGGTGCCGGCATCGGCGAACAGTGAGCCGTCAAGCAACCGCTCTTCGATCGTGTAGACGTAGGTCTGCGGACCGCCGAGCAGGAGATCGATGGTGCGGGTCAGGTTTTGCCCGGAGAGCTGGTCGAGCGCCGCCTTTTCCTGGTTCAGCGGCAACGAAATCACGAACGAGGTGAGGGATTGCGCAGCGGGGGAACTCAGGTTGGTGCCCCGCCGGCCAGCAGCGCCAGAGCCGAGGTGGTCGCGAGAAACCCTCCGCCGACGATCCATCGCGCGCTTCGTTTGGACATGGAACTCCCCCCGAGACAGGCGCCTCACCAGACCGGCGCCTCTAGTAATCGGTTAAACGACCCTCGCTATTGATAGCAAAGCGTTCCTACTAAGGCGAGTCATGCAATTATGATACCCTATTAGAGGGCAACACGCATTGTTAGTTCGAAGATTGTTTCGCCCCCGCGCAGGATTGCGTCCCAGGCAGTGCACGGGCGCGCGCGCCGGGGTTGCGGCTGGGGTCATCAACGTGGCAGCCTTGCCCGGGAAATATTCAACGGACTCAATCGTGACGCCCTCTCGCTCGGCCAAGCTCGCGGTCGCCTTCGCCAATGTGGGGCACTTCTTCACCCACATGTTGATGCTGCTTTATCCGACCGTCGTGCTCGCGCTCGAAGGACGCTACGGCCTCACCTACGGTGAGCTGATCGCCCTGTTCATGCCCGCGAATCTGTTCTACGGGCTTGCGGCACTGCCTGCGGGGTGGCTCGGCGACCGCTGGAGCGCCGAGCGCATGATGGTGATCTTTTTCCTGGGCAGCGGCGCCGCTGCGATATTGACGGGGTTCGCCGACGGCCCGATCGGGCTCGCGATCGGTCTTTCGAGCATCGGCCTCTTCGGTGCGATCTATCACCCCGTGGGCGTGGCGTGGCTGGTGCGCAATGCCGAGAGCCGCGGCCGGATGCTGGGCTGGAACGGCATCTTCGGGAGTCTTGGTGTTGGCATGGCGCCACTGGTAGCAGCGGGCCTTGGCGATCTCTGGAGCTGGCGCGCGGCCTTCATCGTCCCCGGCGCCATTTGCCTCGTGCTGGGTGTCGCGCTGGCCTTGCTGGTAAAGGCGAAACACGTGGTGGCGCTCAAGACCGACCGCAAGCCCGAACCCGAGCCGGAGCGCGGCGAAGTCCGCCGCGTGTTCCTGGTGTTGTCGATCACCATGCTCGCGGCGGGGTTCGCATGGCTGATGCTGACGACTTCGCTGCCGAAGGTTTTCGACCTGCGCTTGACCGCCCTGACCAACGGCTGGGCGGTCGGCACCGGCTTCTTCGTGAGCCTGGTGTTCGTGGTCAGCGCCGCGATGCAGATGGTCGGCGGCTATCTTGCCGACCACTTCCCGCTGAAGCGTGTCTATGTAGGCGCCTGGCTCGCGCAAATCCCGGTGCTGCTGATCATCATGCAGGCGGCCGAGCTGCCGTTGCTGCTGTCCATGATGTTGCTGTTCTCGCTGGAGGTCATGACCGCGCCGGCCGAGAACAGCCTGCTGGTGCGCTACACGCCGGGGCGCTGGCGCGCCACCGCCTTCGGCGCCAAGTTCGTGCTCTCGCTGGGGGTCTCGGCGTTCGCGGTGCCGCTGGTGGGCTATCTCTACGACAGCACCGGCGATTTCACCTGGTCCTTCGCGATCATGGTGATCCTCACCGCCGTGATCGTGGTCGCCGCCTCGTTCCTGCCGCGGGATCGATCCCGCTACGGCGCGGTTCAGCCGGTTCCCGCGGAGTAGCGCCTCTCGGAATCAGCCTCGCGGCCGCCGCCGTCGAACAAATTTGGCGTCTACGGCACTCAGAACCGAGCGCTGAACTTGGCGGAGACGATCTGGCTGAACTGGTTTCCGAATATGGCCACATCGTAGTTGGCGCTGAAAGCGATTCCAGGAGCCGTGTTCGCGGAGATGCCGGCTCCCGCCGTTTCCTCGTTGCGGCCCGGGCTCACCCCAAATACCAGGAAGGGCGTCCCGCTCACCGTCGTTACGTTGATGTTGCGCACGGCGCTCAGCGCTTCTCGACTGTAACCAAGACGCAGCTCGGGCGTGACCTCGGCGCCGTCGACGATCCAGTTGCCCGACGCGCTCGCCGCCACGAACGGCCGAAGACTTTCGGTGCCGACTTTGCTGCCGGTCAGATCGAAGCCGCCGGCGCCGCTCTCCGAAAAGTCCTCCTGGGTCAGGTGCACGAATTGCACGCCGAGCTTGGGTGTCACGCGGAAATTTCCGATACTCATGGAATGGCTCGCCTGAAGCGCGCTTGAGATCTCGTAGCCGTCCGGGCTCGATACCGCGGGCCCAATCGGCGTGGGGCGGCCGGTGGAGAACATGTAGTATCCGGAGCCTGCCGATCCGTCGAGATCGATCGAGCCGAGAGCCAATCGACCATAGAGATTCGCGTACGGCGTTTCGAAGGTGCCATTGGCGCCGGTCCGTTCGCTGACGACCGCGCGCGTGTACCCCGCTGCAAGTCCCACCGTGGCGTTATCGCCGACCGGCCGATCGATCCCCGATAGGAAGCCGCCGCCATCCGCGTGGAAACCGGGCGCCATTCCGTTGCCTTCGACCGATGTGAAATCGCCGCCCGCTCGAAACCAGCCGCCATAGCTGGCGATGGTCCCCGGCGCCTGCGCGATGAACGCGTCGGCGCTTTCGAGCCCTCCCGCATAGGCCTGCTGCGGCGGCACCGCGCCGGCAGCAATGCTGCTGCCGCCGTTGGCGTGCGCCGAACTCAACCGATCGAAGAGCATGCTGCTCGTGCGATGGGTTTGCTCGATCGCGGCGGTCGCCAACGCCGTCCAGATCGTGTCGTTGGTCGGCGCGATCACGACCGGCGGCGGAGTTAGGGAAACGATCGGCGGAGGATTGACCGGGGTGGGCGGCGGCACCGGTGGCGTCACCGTTGCACTGCCGGAGAGGACGAGATCCACTTCCGTTGCGCCCGCATTCTTGACGACGCTCTGGCTGAGGCTGGACGCGGAGAGGGTGCTGTTCACCGCAGTGAAATTTCCGGTAATGCCGGCCGCTGTCAGGATCGGAAAGGTCTTCGAGCTGTAGACACCGGGATCGAAGATCAGGCTAACGGCACCCGCGAGGTTCGCTTGCCCGGCCACGCGGAGGAGCGAGGCCGCGGTCGGTGTGACTTCGACGACAAGGTTGCCGGCGCTCGTTTGCGTGAAGCCGCCAGAGACCGAGAGCGTGCCGATCGAGCCACCCGGCTGGACGATGCCACCGGCATTGGTCAATGCGCCGACGATCGCTCCATGGCCTTGGAGCGTGGCGCCGTTATCCACCGTTACGTTGGCGCTGGTGAGTGTCGCTCCGGGATTGTTGGCGTCGCCCACCACGAGCGTACCGCCGGTGATGGTGGTGCTATTGGAGAAAATACTGGTTCCATTGAGCGTGACGGCCCCGCTGACGGCCACCATCAAATCGGTGAAATTGGCGAAGCTGGTTTGCAGTAGCCCATTCTGCTCGAGCACGAGAGCATTGGTGGCACCCGTGACGGTGCTGCCGACCACGCCGCCGTTCAGTACGGAAGTCGGCTGCACGACTATGGTATTGGCGCCCGAGCCGCTGAAGCGCACGGCCGTTCCGCCCGAACCGGTGATGGTACCGGCATTCGTTATGGTGGTGCCGCCTGCCGCACTCACGCCGTAGGAAGAGCCCTGGATCGAGCCGCCGATGTTGTTGAGGAGGGTGCCCCCCGCGAGAAATGTCACCGCGGGGCCGTTTTGGCCTGTGGCGCTGACGATCGTGCCGAAATTGCTGACTGTGCCGGCAACGCTCTTGACGGTGACGGAGCCAACGCCGCTGCCCATGCGCGCGCCAGCCTGATTGATGAGAGTTCCGCCACCGCCTAGGGTCGCAGTGCCAATCGTGCCAGAATTCGTCACCGCGGCGCTGGCGCCATAAGTCGAGACGTTCCCGATCGTGTTCGCGTTGGTCACGCTGCCGCCGGCGTTCAGAGTGATGCCGCCGATGATCCCGGTGTTCGTCGCCGTGGCGGCGACGCTTGTAGCAGTGATGGACCCGATCGATTTCTGATTGATGATGGTGCCGCCGCCGCGAACGGAGACAGTCGAAATAGTGCCCGAATTCGTTACCGTGGTGCTGCCGGAGTAGCCGACAATGGCGCCGATTGCCCCCTGATTCAGAATCGTCCCGCCGTTCTGCAACGTAGCTCCTTCGGCGATTGTCCCGGTGTTCGTTACGGTTCCTAGGCCACCTATCGCAAGGTTTACCAGCGTGCCCATGTTGGTGACGGTGCCGGCGCCCTCGATAGTGAGCAATTTATTGATGTAGCCAGCGTTCGTGACCGTTGCCTGACCAAAAAATAAGGTACCTCCGAGGATCATTCCGGTGCTTTGATTGATCAACGTGCCTGCGGCCATACCCAAGGCGAGAGTGGGACCGCTGATGGTGCCGGCGTTGGTGACGGTGCTGCTGCCGCCGAGCTGGATGCCCGTGTTGCCCGACGCAGAGATGACGGCGCCAACCTTGTTCTGAAGGTCCGTATTTCCTTCCGAACCGACGCTGACCGTGGCGCCCAGGATGCTGCCGGTATTGATAAGGGTTCCGCCGTTCGCAAGGTCTACGGAAGTGTCGCTTGTTCCACTGATGGTGCCGTTGTTGGTAAGCGTGCTCACCGCCTTCAATTTGATGGTGGTCGTCCCGCCCATCACCGTTCCATTGTTGGTCACACTCCACTGCGTTCCTGGACCACCGTATATCGCGTAGTTTGCCCCCAATCCCGTGACCTTGGAGCCGGCATTGACGGTGAAGGGATTGCCGGCCGGATTGAGCGTGTAGTTATTGGAATTGTTCGGAATGGTGGTGCCCGCGCGGGCGTCCTCGGCAAGCACGAGGCCCAGGGCCGTCGCCATCAGCAGGGCGCCGCGCGCCGACCCGCTCAGCAGTCGATCGCGAAACGGCGCGGCCGGGCGACCGGCGTGAAATCGAGCGACCATGACAACCCCCGCTTGTGCCGCCGCTCGGGTCGGTCGGCACCTCGATGTCCGCACAATCCGCCGGTCCGGTCTGGACCGCTGCCCGAGACAGCAGTTTCGGCCTCTAGCCGGTGGATAGTGATTCGGTGGGATTAATAGCAGACTCTGCCGATCTTAGCGACGGTCGAGAGAGTCTGGGGTGGTCGCTACACCGTGATGGGGACGGAAGAGTAAGAACCGCCGATTCCCGGGGTCTCAGCCGGCTTTCTTCGCCTTCTCCAGCGCCTGGTCCAGGTCGGCGATGATGTCGTCGACGGTCTCGAGCCCGATCGAGAGACGCACCACGTCGGGGCCGGCGCCGGCCGCGACTTGCTGCTCCGGCGTCAGTTGGCGGTGGGTGGTGGAGGCGGGGTGGAGGATCAGCGAACGCGTATCGCCGATATTGGCGAGGTGCGACAGCATCTCCACGCCTTCCACCAGCGCGACCCCGGCGGCGTAGCCGCCCTTGAGGCCGAAGGTGAAGACGGAGCCCGCGCCCTTCGGCATGTATTTGCGCGCGAGATCGTGAAATGGGCTCGAGCGGAGCCCCGCGAACGAGACCCAGGAGACCGCCTTGTGCCGCTCCAGGTATTCGGCGACCGCCTGCGCGTTCTTGACGTGACGCTCCATGCGCAGCGGCAGGGTCTCGATCCCCGTGATGGTGAGAAAGGCATTGAGCGGCGCCATCGTCGGGCCGAGATCGCGCAGGCCCAGCGCGTGCCCCGCGACCGTGTAGGCGAGATCGCCGAAGGTCTCTTGGAAGCGGAGCCCGTGATAAGCGGGCTCGGGCTCGGTCAGGCTCTTGAACTTGTCGTTCTGTCCCCAATCGAACTTGCCGGAATCGACGACCGCGCCACCCATGGCGTTGCCATGTCCGGAAAGGAATTTAGTGGTTGAGTGAATAACGATGTCGGCGCCCCACTCGATCGGTCGGCAGAGATAGGGCGAGGCCAGCGTGTTGTCGACCATCAACAGCAGTCCCGCGTCGTGGGCGATCTTGGCGATCGCCTCGATGTCCACCACCACGCCGCCGGGATTGGCCAAGCTCTCGATGAAGATCGCGCGGCATTTGGGCGTGATCGCCTTGCGGAAATTCTCGGGGTCCTCGGGATCGACGAAGTGCACGTGCCAGTCGAATTTCTTGAAGCTGCGGCCGAACTGCGTGATCGATCCGCCATAAAGCTTGCGAGACGCGATGAACTCGGCGCCGGGCTCCATGAACAGGAAGAACGCGAGCAGCTGCGCCGCATGGCCCGAAGCGCATGCGATGGCACCGCGCCCACCTTCGAGGCTCGCAATGCGCTCCTCCAGCACGGATACCGTCGGGTTGGTGAGGCGCGAATAGAGGAAGCCGTAGGTCTGCAGATTGAAGAGCGATGCCGCGTGATCGACGTCGTCGAACACGTAAGCCGTGGTCTGATAGATCGGCGTGCTGCGCGCGCCGGTCGTGGGGTCGGGTGCGGCACCCGCGTGGATCGCGAGGGTCTCGAAGCCGGGACGATTGGGTCGTTCGGTCATGGGATCAGGCTTTCTTCTTCTGACGCTTCGACGAGATGATGCCGGTGTTGACGCCGCTCCACGCGAGTTCGCTGTGGAGGCGCGAGTATTCGATCTTGGGGCAGCGGTTCATCACGACCTTAAGACCCGCCGCCTCGGCGCGCGAAGCCGCGGCGTCATTGCGCACGCCCAATTGCATCCAGACGACCTTGGCACCGATGGCGATCGCCTGCTCCACCAGCGGACCCGCGGCCGCCGAATTGCGGAAGATGTCGACCATGTCGATCTTGTCGGGAACGTCCTTGAGCTCCCGATAAACCTTCTCGCCGAGGATCGTCTCGCCGGCCGCGCGCGGGTTGACCGGAATCACGCGGAAGCCCTTCTCCTGCAGATACTTCATTGCGAAATAACTAGGCCTATTCCAGTGGGGTGATGCCCCCACCATGGCGATGGTGTGGACGCTTGCCAAAATGCTTCTAAGATATTGATCGGTGTATGAATTGTGGTCCATCGGCCCTACCAGCAATGCTAGCGTAATCTTATGAGCGGTTGGACGGTTGGATTTCGGTTGGATGAGTGCCGTCCTATTCGTCGCTGGCGGCCATCTTGCGGCGCCGAGCCCGGTATTCGTCAAGCTTTGTCACCGCCTCGCGCGAGGCCTTCCGGGTGCGCACGTAGTAATGCTCAAGGATCCCGCGGCAGGTCTCGATGTCATGCCCCGTGATGGCGCTGATGAGACCCTCGGAGCAGCCGGCCTCATAGAGCCGGGTCACCGCGGTTCTGCGCAGGTCGCGCGCCTGTAGATCGACAATTTTGGCGGCGGCAGCTACGCGGCGAAACATCGGGTCGAACCACTTCATCGAGTAGGACTGGCCGCCGGGCGCATGCACGATCCTCGCATAGGGCGCGTCGTCCGTTGCAGGTGTCACCGGAAGCGCGGCTCGCCACTCGTCTAGCATCGCGCCGAGTTCGCCGCGGTAGATGTCGACGATCTTGCCGGTCTTCTTCTGCCGAACGCGCAGGTATTCGCCATCATCGTCCGACCACTTCATCCGCAGCACGTCGGACGGCCGCTGCCCGGTGTGCTCGAGGAGGCGCATTGCGCGGCGCATCGCCTCGGCTCGGCCGGGCCGGTCGTAGCCAGCGCTCGGCACGTCGAGCACATCGCAAGATGCCATGAAGGTGTCGATCGCCTCATCGCTCCAGAGCTGACGACGCGCTTTCACGCCTGGAAGGGAAACATTGTCAACCGGGTTGCGGTCGATCAATTCATCGTCGAGCGCCATCTCGAAAAGCTGCCGCATCACATTCTTGGCAACGCGCCGGCCGCCGATGCTCTCGATCGTCTCCAAGTACCTTTTCACGTCGCGCTTGCGGAACCGGATGATCTTCTGCGTGGGAAACGTCTCGCGAAGGGTTTTAAGTGCGACGCGGTAATTGAGCTGAGTTTGGTGTGCCAGCGACTTGAATTCGCCGCTCTGCTCGAAGCGGTCCGCATACCAGAGCAGCGTCGTCTCGGCCGCCTCGAGCGCATCTGCCTTGCGGTTCAGAATGCCGCGCTCGGCCATGTTGTTGAGCTTGCGTGCCTCGACCATGGCCGCGTCCCGGTCGCTGCCCAGTGCCTTCGCGGCAAAGCCCTTTCGATTCCACACATAGCGGACGGTGCCATCGGCGTTGCGCCGCGCTTCAACGTAAGGCACGCGCTCTTGTGCGACCATCGATTGCCTCCGTTATGCTTTCGTCGGCCCCGGTATCAGCGATGCCGTAGACCTTGTCCAGAACCGCATCCACCACGACCCGATCGAATCGGCTCAACCCGCGCCACTTCCGCGGCGGCGGGAGCAGCCCATCGGCCACGAGCTGATCCACCGTGCCCGGGGAGCATTGCAGGTACTCGCCTAGCTGCTCTTTGCTCAACAGCCGCGGTGGCATTGGGAGCGTGCGCCGGCGCGCAGTCACGATTGGTCGCCCCTCACTTCTTCCAAGGCTTTGGTAATTTTCCCCAGCGCACCGGCCAAAAGCACTGCAGACACGCCTATCGCGGGTTCACCCGCTGATTTGCCGGCAAAAACAGAAGCGACAGCCTTGCCATCAAAGGAGAGGCCCTCGATTTCCGCACGAAGTGAGGTTCGGGAGACCAGAACGCGCAACCCGGCGAGCGACGGCCTGTCAAAGAGTTCAGCAAGGGCTTCGCCGAAGCGTCGCTTGCCGGTTAGTTCGCAAGGCTCCGGCGTCATAACCCTCGCTTGTGCAATTGCTCCCACGCGCCTCTCTACGTCGGCCAGCCCTTCGCTTGCGAGCACCGCGATCAGCAACAGCGCGACGGTTTCAGGCGTCGCGCGCACCCCACTCCCGGGGCCGCGGCCCTCACCGGCATCGAGCAGACCGGCACGAACAAGCATTCGCTGGCGCTCATATAGAGCGTCAGGCGTCATGCCGATGATCTTGCCGAGGGTGGGGATAAAGCCCTTAAGCGAACTCACAAGCTGCTCCGAATCTGCGCAAAACGACATATAGCGTCATCGGTGGTGGTCGTCCACCATTTTTTGCTTGTCGCGGCGCCGCCGATGCGTTAATGGTGTATAACCACCACTGTTGGAGTCGCCCGTGAAATCTATTTCCCGAAAGACCTACACGATCCCCGAGGCTGCGCGCCTCTTGGGCAGTCGAAGCCGGCGTTGATCTCTCGAGCGTTACCACCGCCTCGATCTTGAAACTTTGAGATTGCTCGGCGCGCTGAGCTTGCCGCCGACACGGATCTGGCTCGTGACAAAGGCCGGACGCCGACCGCGGGCGTAGTCGCGGACCCTCAACTCAACCCGAACCGCACAGGAAGTGAAATGCCCCTCACCACCAAGCGCAAAAGCGTCACCGGACGGGATACGTACATCCTGACGCAAGCTCTGGCTTACGCCATCGCCTTGATCGATGCCCTGCCGCCCGATCGGCAGGAGTCTTCAAATAGGGACGACATGATTCGACTGATCCGCTACCTCGCGCCCGACGAGAGGACGCGCAAACTGCATGCACACAACGTCCGCGCGCACTGCGGCGAGGCGATGAAGATCGTATCCATCCCGCTCGCCATCGCCGATGGCGTGGATCCGAACCTGATCGTCTTTGGCGGCGTCGAACCCTTTCCCGATCCGTCGGACGCGGACGAATTCGCCTAGCACCGCATGCAGCGCCGGCCCGAAGGCGTGCTGAGTGCGGGCCACTTAAACCATCAACCCAACCCGAAAGGACTTTTCACATGCGACTATCAGATGCCTTCCCCTCTAGGTACGCCAAAGCCGCCGAGCTGCCGCTAAAAGGTCTCCTGTGTACGATCAGTTCCGTGGACATGGAAACCTTCGACGATAGCGAAAAACTCGTCGTGGCGTTTTCCGACCATCCGAAGTTGTTGGCACTCAACAAAACGAACGCGAAGACGATCGAAGCCATTACCGGCAGCGAAGAAACCAACGACTGGGTCGGCGCGCAGATCGTGATGTTCCCGACGACGACCGACTACGCCGGCAAGCGCGTTGCCTGCATCCGCGTTAGGGCGCCAAGAACGACCCCGCCCGCGGCAACGTTGGCTGCGCCGAAGCCGGCAGGGCCACCGCCGTCCGATTTGGACGACGAGATCCCGTTCTGAAGGAAAAGGCCGAAATGTCGACCGACGCCGCGTTCATCGCGAGTGACGACACCGTTGAGCTCGTGCTCGCGGTGGCGCGGCTCGGTCCGATTTTTCCGATGGGACCGGACAAGAGACCTTTGACGCCACACGGCAGCAAGGACGCGACGCAAGACGAGGTGACGATCCGCGAATGGTGGACCGAACGTCCCGACGCCGCACCGACGCTGATGACTGGCCGCGCCGTCGTCATCCTCGACGTCGATGTCAAAAACGGCGCGAACGGCGTCGACACGCTTGAGATGCAATTCGGTGTCAGCGTGGAGCCGGCGACGCCGACCGATTTTTCGCCGAACGGCGGGCATCATTGCCTCTTCACCGCGCCGAGCTATCCGGTGCGCAGCGGCACGCTTGGGCCCGGCCTCGAGGTGAAGGCCTCACGTGCCTGGTGCACGCTGGCACCCGGTCCGGGCAGATTTTGGGATCCCATCCTCGACCTCAGCACGCCGCTCGCGCCTATGCCGAGTTGGATGGTGCTGCCGGAGCCGCGGCGCGCCGAGACCAAAGCCGAGCGGCCGAAATACAGCCGGCTGAGCGCCTACGCCGAGGCAGCGCTCGATAGTGCTGCGAAGTGCATCATGTCGGCACCCGCAGGCAGGCAAGAGCTAACGCTCAACACGGAGTGTTACGGTATTGGCCGATTAGCGGGCGGTGGCGTGATCGCGCCTGCGCTCGCGCTCGAAAGCCTGCTTTGGGCTGCTCGAAAGATGCCGTCGCACGACGCGCACCGTCCGTGGCGCATCCCTGATCTCGAACGAAAAGTGAAGGACGCCTTCATGGACGGTTTACAACAGCCGCGAACGGTGCCCAATGGACGATCCTGATCTCAACGGCGCACCGTGGAAGGAAGGCGCCGAGCAGGAAAATGCCGGGGAAGCGAAACGGCGTTTCGAGTTGGTGCCGTTTGATCGCATCCATGCCTCACCAAGCGCCGCCTATCTCGTGCGTCACCTGATCCCGCGCGAGGGCCTTATCGTCGCCTGGGGCCCACCGAAATGCGGGAAAACATTTTGGGTGTTTGATCTCGCCGTGCATATTGCACTCGGCTGGGACTACCGCGGCCGGCGCATCAAGCAAGGCGATGTCGTTTATATCGCTTGTGAGGGCGAGCGCGGACTGACGGCACGAGCCGAAGCGTTCCGCCGCGTGCATCTCAAGGATCATCAGGATTCGATCCCCTTCTATTTGCTGGTGACTAAGCTTGATCTGCCGGTGGAGCACCGGACGCTGATAGCCGATATTAAGGATCAGCTCCCAGATGGCTGTGCCTGTATCGTCCTAGACACTTTGAATCGCAGCATTGGCGGCGGTGAGTCGGACGACGAAGTGATGGGCGCGTACGTCCGTGCCGCCGACGCGCTGCGCCAGGAGTTTGGCTGCGCCGTCATTATCGTGCACCATTGCGGCGTTGATGATCGGCGTCCGCGCGGACACACCAGCCTGTCCGGCGCGGCAGATGCTCAGATCAAGGTGACACGCGACGCCGCCGATGCTGTATGCGCCGTCGTCGAGTTTATGAAGGACGGCGAAGCCGGCACGGAGATCCGCAGCACGCTGGAGGTGGTAGAGCTCGATCCCGACGAAGACGGCGAGCGCGTTACCAGTTGCGTGATCAAGCCGGCTGATATCGTCGCTGGCGGTGCAGCCAAGCCCAAACGCAAGGTGCCTGGAGCAGCGCAAGTTGCGCTCGACCTACTACGCAAAGCGATTGGCGAAGCTGGCGAAGCGGCGCCCGCGAGCAACCACATACCGGCTGGTTCGCGCGTCGTTTCGATCGAGCTGTGGCGTCAGTATTGCTACAGCGGCCAAGTCGCCGAGAGCGACGAGGCCGATGCGAAGCGCAAGGCGTTTGGCCGCAGCGTCGCAAAATTGCAGGAGCACGGTCTCATCGGTGTCTGGACTGACCGTGTTTGGCTCATATGAAGATCCGACCAAAGAGCGTGACCGGGATGCACGGGACAGCGGGACAGGACATCCGTGTTCTTAAAGAAACACGGAATGTCCGTCCCGGGACACGCTCAAGCAATGTCCCGGACATATCCCGTTTGTCCCGCTGTCCCACGCCCCGCCCGAGGGCAGTCCGTTCAAGAATGGGGAGGCGGGTCCTAGATCCAAGGCAAACCGGCTCGGATTACCGCCGGTGGCCCATTCCAATAACGTGCGCGCGCGGGTGTGAGAACTCTAGAAAATCGCATTTTGGAGCTGTGAAATGACGAAAATGGTGCAAAACCGCAAGCGAGGGCGACCCTCCCGCAAAATCGCGAGCGAAAAGGCTCTCGCTGGCGTCGATTTGAGCAAGGTCGAGCCACGCGCAGTCCTGGCTGCGATCGCGGCTGACGTTTCGGCGCCGGCGACGGCCAGGGTAGCGGCGTGCCGAGCGCTGTTGCTGCTCGAGCAGCCGGCGCAGGGCGAGCAGCAATCGGATGAGGTCGACGGAAACGATCGCATCACCGCGATCGCTCTGAAACTCCTGCAAGGAGTCAAATAATGGGGATTCCCGTCGCCGAAATTTATCGCGGTTGTCCGGTTCACAATGCGCAATCGCCGCAGCGGATCGCCGAGGTGGTGCGGCCGGCGATCAACTTCGTGCATGAGACGACCGATCTGGATGTGCTGACGGCTTACTGTGCTGATCACACTCGGCCGCCCGAGGCGAGGTTGCTCGCTGCAGCCAGGATCGAGGCAACCTACCTGCTGGCCGTCGAGGAGCGCCGCGAGCGGCCCGACGTCGATCTTCTGTACGTGCGCGCCTGCGTTGCGTGCTGCGACTCTGTGCGCTGGCGCTCGCCGACGCATTATTGCTCGATCGTTGATACCTGGGGGCCCAGCGAGCCTGGCGCGGATCCGCGGCCTGGAGAGCATCGGACGCAGGTTGAGGCCGACGCCAAGGCGGCTGAAATCGGTACATGACTGACGACCGCCACCTCGATATCGTCCTGGCGATACTCGGCCCCGCTGTGCCGGGGATGACGGGGTGGCACGCTATTCCGCGGCTCTGCTTCGGGCCGAGCCCTCGCCTGGGTGGCGGCCACTCTCAAGTCAAATGCGAAGCCCTTAACGCCAATCAGGCTGGCCTCATGGAAAGCGGTGGTAAGCGATCTTGGTCGTAGGGGCCTTCGGCTGCCGAGTCGCTTGTGAAGAACTTGGATTGCTGATGCCGCGGCGCGGGCTTCGTATTCGATCCTGAAGGCCTTTGCGCCATAACCGTTCCGTCATGCCGAACGGCGGGAAGATAACCCCGATCAGAGTTTGATGCATATCAAAGCCCTCGCCTTTTATGTCCGCAAAATTCCGCTTAAGATTCTGAGGCGATGCCATGGAAAGGCGAGCGAACTTTATTTTCCTGGTACCGGTCGCAATCGCGCTTTGTACTGCGCCCCTGATGGCGTCCGCCCAAAATAACCCACCTGCGGCGGAGGGAGCGCCCCACGCGGGCAATATCTATGACTACCAGAAACACCAACCCACGGCACCGACAACCCCAATAGAAAGCTCGAAGCAGATGGACGAGGAGGTTAAGTCCCTGATGAAGCAACTCGACGAGCTAGACAGCACGTTCAATCAGCCCGAGGGTAAGAGACCCCAGCGACGATGAATATCCGAGTGAGCCGGGATCAAACGCATCGGCTTTTGGGAGAGAGCGACGACTACTGCACGCGATGCAGGCGCGCACGGGCCCTTGCACCCGCGAAAGCAGCGGCGGTAATGCGGGAAGGCGACGCAAATGCGGCGGATCAGCGGAAGCTTTTTGCAGCCAGAGCAGGATGAGAAGCGGCGGAGCACTGCGAGTGCTCCGGTCATGGGTTCGAAGTCGTGTTGATCTACATCAAGGAGCCCATTCTCTTAAGTGCTATTTGATTATTGCGTCCGCCGTGGATCTCGACCTGCGAAAGGATGCCAAGGAATGCTACACCCTACTCCTGAAACTTTTCGCAAAGATCTCGAATTGCTTTCCCAGCGTTTGCAGAGTCTGCGGCAGGAGCTTCAAGAACGCGGCATTGGTACACACGCCTTTCTAGACGGAATCCAGCGCGAAAAGGACTCGCTTTCGGCGAGGCTTTCTGACGCCCAGCGCAAGGATGCGAACTGGGATCTCATCAAGGCCGAGTTTGGGGGGCATGGAACAAGCTCGTTATGGATTTGGAGGCGCTGGAGTCGCAGCTGACAATAGAGCGGAAACCCGAGCGCCCTTGGTAGCCTTATACTGCATGAGGACTGGAAAGACAGAGCTTCGGGCAGGTGACGACACGCAAGGCTGCGATTTTACTATTATCTCAACGAGTGCGACGCGACCGGCCTTGGCGAGAAACGGCATGGCCGCGGCTCCGCTGCCTACTTATGCGCGGGCGGTGGTGGTGCCTTGAGGGTCTTCAAGAAAGCGATTAGGTAAATCTGCTCCGCGAGATTGGTGATGGTGGTGTGCGGCATCAGCGTCGTGGGCACCACCGAGGTGGTGTTGGCAATCCATTTGCGAAGGCTGTCCTCGGTCCAGACGATGCCGGATTTCTTGAGCGTCTCTGAATAGGGGAAGGTCGGATCGGCACCGGCGGGTCGCCCGACGATGCCATAAAGGTTCGGTCCAAAATGCCGCGCACCTGGCTTCAACGCATGACAGAAGATGCAATGCTCGTCGAACAAATTGCGACCGGCCACCTGCATCGCCTCCCCATAGGGGACTGCCCACCCCGGCACCTGTTGTGCGAGACTTGCTGCGGCCCAACCGATCAGAGCGGTGCACGCGGCCGCCGACAGAAGATGCAACCGTTTCATCAGGTCCCCCACGCTCGACTCCGCGCCGCTTGTCATCCGCAAAAATCATACTTGACCGGCACCTGCGTCAACTGTCCGCGTCATACGCGCGGCGGATTCCGTTGCCGTCGCTCGGCCCCCCGCCAGAAATCGACGCGACCCAGACTTGCTGAAGTAGGGCATGTGAGCGGGTTCATAGCCATTCCAATCCGCATTCGCCGGCCAGGCTTGCCCGGATAACGAGACCCGACCCTCGGGCTAATCCGGTCGCAGGCGCTTGCTCACGTGTACGGGACTGTCGGACTCCGAATGTAGTTCCACAGCAAGGCCGATCTTCCGGGCTGCGGACAGAAGGGTCTCATCGAAGACCGAGGCGTCTACGTGCAGGAACCCACTGCCTCGCCGCTCGGCGACCTCGACGAGCCGAACGAGCAGCAGAGGCTTGAGTTTACGTCGTTTCCATTCAGCGCGTAGCGAAATCGCGAACTCCGCGTCGTGGCGATCGGGATCGCTGTATTTGATAGCACGATCCCTTCTGCCGGGATTTGATCTGCCGCAAACTTGATCGTGGTGGGCATGTTGCGTCACCCGGTGATCGCGTCGCTGCTGAATCGTTGCGCGTGAGCGATCGGCGACTTGCGCTAGATCGATGCGGCGCGTCGCGCCGGATCAGTCGGCGACCAACGCCAGTCTTTCACCTCAGGCATGTCTTCCCCGTGCGCGCATATATAGGCCTTGTGCTCGAGCAACTTGTCACGCAACGCCTGCTTCACGTAAGCCGCGAGATAGCCGAGCTTGGGCACGCGGTCTATGACGTCCGACGCGAGGTGGAAGCGGTCGAGATCGTTGCGGACCACCATATCGAATGGCGTCGTCGTGGTACCTTCTTCCTTGTAGCCGCGCACATGGATGTTGCGGTGGTTGGTACGGCGGTAGGTCAGGCGGTGGATCAGCCAAGGATAGCCGTGTTGCGCGAAGATCACCGGCTTGTCGGTGGTAAACAGTGCGTCGAAGTCGTGGTCGGTTAGCCCGTGAGGATGCTCTTCGCGCGGATGCAGCGTCATCAAATCGATGATGTTGACCACTCGGATCTTGAGATCAGGTAGGTGGCGGCGAAGAAGATCGACCGCGGCTAGAGTCTCCAAGGTCGGCACATCGCCGGCGCAAGCCATGATGACATCCGGCTCGCTGCCCTTATCGTTGCTCGCCCATTCCCAGATGCCAATGCCAGCGGTGCAGTGTTTGACCGCTTCGTCCATGCTGAGCCATTGCGGTTGCGGCTGCTTGCCAGCGACGATGACATTGATGCGGTTCCAGCTCCTCAGGCAGTGATCGGTCACGAATAGAAGTGTGTTGGCATCCGGCGGCAGGTAGACCCGCACAATGTCTGCCTTCTTGTTGCAGACGTAATCAATGAAGCCGGGATCTTGATGGCTGAAGCCATTATGGTCCTGGCGCCAGACGTGCGAGGTGAGGAGATAGTTGAGCGAGGGAATCGGCCGCCGCCAGGCGATCTCGCGGGAGACTTTCAGCCATTTCGCATGCTGGTTGAACATCGAATCGACAATGTGAATGAACGCCTCGTAGCAATTGAAGAGGCCGTGGCGGCCGGTCAGCAGATACCCTTCCAGCCAACCCTGGCAGGTATGCTCGGACAGGATCTCCATGACGCGACCAGCCGGTGCGAGGTGATCGTCATAGGGCAAGGTCTCGGCGTTCCAAGCTCGATCCGTGGCTTCGAACACATGCGACAGGCGATTTGATACCGTTTCATCGGGCCCGAACAGACGGAAGTTCCGCTTGGCTTGGCTGTTCTTAATGACGTCGCGGAGGAATTCGGCCATCACCGACGTAGCCTCGGCGGTATGCTCGCCAGGCTTCTCAACCTTGATCGCGTAGTTGGCGATGTCCGGCAGATCGAGCTCACGCATCAAGGTCCCGCCATTGGCATGCGGGTTGGCACTCATGCGCCGCTCGCCGGCGGGCGCAAGGGCCGCGATCTCGGGCTTCGGCGCACCATTTTCCATGAAGAGTTCTTCTGGTCGATAGCTTTTCATCCAGCGCTCAAGCAATGTAACGTGCGCAGGCTTGGTCGCCATTTCCGCGAATGGCACCTGATGCGAGCGCCAAAAGCCCTCGGTCTTGAGCCCGTCGACCTCCTTGGGCCCGGTCCAGCCCTTGGGCGTTTTGAGAATGATCATCGGCCAGGCCGGCCGGCCGTGCACTTGCCCTTCGCGGGCGCTTTGCTGAATCGTCCGAATCTCGTCCAGTACCTCATCTAAGGTGGCAGCCATAAGGTGGTGCATAGCTTTAGGATCGTCGCCCTCGACGAGATGCAGACGATAGCCATAGCCCACGAACAAGCTGTGAAGTTCGTCTGGGGAGATGCGCGCGAGGATCGTGGGATTGGCAATCTTGTAGCCGTTCAGATGCAAAATCGGCACCACGGCGCCGTCGTTCACCGGGTTGAGAAATTTGTTGGCGTGCCAGGACGTCGCCATCGGCCCAGTTTCGGCCTCGCCGTCACCAACGACGCATGCGACTATCAGACTAGGGTTGTCGAATGCGGCGCCGTAGGCGTGGGAGAGCGCGTAGCCAAGCTCGCCGCCTTCGTGGATGGAGCCGGGCGTCTCGGGCGCCGCATGGCTCGGAATGCCACCGGGAAAGCTGAACTGCTTGAACAGGCGCTGCATGCCGACTGCGCTTTGTGGGACGTGCGGATAGATTTCACTGTAGGTACCTTCAAGCCAGGTGTTGGCGACCATGCCGGGGCCGCCATGCCCGGGTCCGCAGACATAAATCATATCGAGGTCGCGCGCCTTGATGACGCGGTTGAGATGCGCATAGACGAAGTTCAGGCCCGGCGTCGTACCCCAATGGCCGAGTAGCCTCGGTTTGATGTGCTTGAGCGCGAGCGGCTCTTTCAAGAGTGGATTGTCGAGCAGGTAAATCTGACCGACTGAAAGGTAATTGGCGGCGCGCCACCAGGCGTCGATGAAGCTCGACTCTTTCTCGGAAAGTGGCGTCTTGTGTGGTGTCGATGCGACGAGAGATTTGGACATTGCGTACTCCTAATTGTGCGATCGCATTCAAGGACCGAACAATCTCTCAAGGCATGACACTCACCACTTCAATCTGGGCCAGATCCTCGATGCTTACGAGACCTTCGGGCATGCGGCGAGCATGCCGAATGAAGAGATGGCGATCTAGCACAGTGTTCTGTGCCCACAGCCGCTCCAGATGCAGGTCGACCTTCACCCCGTGCACGCCCACATTGGCAATAGTCCCGCCGGGCGCCACGATGTTCTCGCGGGTGATGAAGGACGCTGGCACACCCACCGCCTCGATCGCCGTGTCGACGCCTCGCCCGCCAGTCATTTGCATAATCGTTTCCGATGCCTTTCCGCGCCCGGCATTGACCGTCGCCGTGGCGCCGAACCGTTTCGCGACAGCAAGGCGATTGTCGTCAAGATCGACCATGATAACTTCCGCGGGCGAATAGAATTGCGTCGTCAGAAGCGCTGCCAGGCCGATCGGCCCAGCGCCCACGATCGCGCCTCCGGGCGCGACCTTGCCAATGGGTACGCCGCATTCGAACCCAGTCGGTAAAATGTCGCTCAATATAACCGAGGCTTCCTCGTTGGCGCCGTCAGGCGCGTAGTAAAGGCTCGTATCGGCGTGCGGGATACGAACGTATTCCGCCTGAGTCCCGTCAATTTCATTGCCGAGTATCCAACCGCCGGTCGTGCAGTGGGAGTACATGCCGCGACGGCAAAACTCACAGCGGCCACAGGCATGCGAATACTTGGGTTACATCTGCGCCTTGTACTGTCTTATGCATGCTCTTTCTTCGATCGCAATCCTCGCAGGATTGACAAAGCGGCAGGGACAAGAAGCTTCTGTGCGGCGATGTCCAGAGGATTGTGCACGACGCCTGCGATAGTTGCCCTGGCGCTCTGAATATCCTGGCCCACAGCCTCGACCATGCGCTTGAGATCGCGCGTGTCCGCCTGAATGGACTCGACGGCCATTTTGCGGACCTCGAACGCGAGATCGATCTCGGGTCCTGGACGGGAATTGTGGCCTACCAGCAGAATGACGGCCGCGATCACAAGGTCCGCTACCGCGACGATCGCAGCCGCCCACACCGCCCCGACGGACGCTTGCAAGGCGTAGAAAACAGCAACGTTGGCCATGCCTAGGCCGAACACCGCGATCAGCGCAGCGAAC
>DATIYT010000045.1:0-7930 GCA_035517495.1 Allostellaceae bacterium
CCACTCCGCGGTTGCGACACACGGCCGCGCCATCCAACTTGCGCTTGCTCGAGGTCGATCACGATCGGTCCCGAGTTCAGGAAATCGGCGACGTCGCAGAAGGGCACCTGTCGCGTTCGTTTCCCAGTGGCATTTGAAACCACCAAAGCCTCGGGCTTCCCCTCCGGCAGCGCAATGATCACGTCCTCAACGTCCCCAACCTCGGCGCCGTTGGCGGCCCGGACTGCTCGGCCGCGGAATGCCGTTAGGAAATCCACGTTACCGGGCTGCGACGCCCCCTCGTCGTAAGGCGAGGCCGGGAGAGGGTAGTCGATCAGTGTCGCGACAAAACCGTGACCGTCATTCCGCGACCAGTGCAGCGACGACCAAGGCACGGCGACAACACCGGATTTGCTCGACGCGAGCGTCACCGCGATAAAGCTGATGCGGTCGTGCACGGTGTCCATGAGAAAGTCGCGAACGGTGCCGATCGGCGCGCCGTCGCTGGCGCGGAGCACTGCGCTGAGCAGCGAAGCGCCAGCGACCTCCTCCGCGGCCGCGGCCCGAGGATCGAGCGATACCAACGCGACGAATAGCATTAAGACGGCCATTCGGCGCAGCAAACGCATGAATGTCGTCCACTTGAGCCGTGCCTGCGTCGGAGTCAATGGCCACCGCTCACGATCGATGTCCCCCGCGCGGCTCATATCGGCACCGATCTCGGGTGATCTCGTCGCAGCCACGTGACGATGATGAGCCGCGTGACGAGCACGGCGGAAAAGAGAGACGTGATGACTCCGATGCTTAGGGTGACGGCAAAACCCCTCACGGGACCCGCTCCGAAATAGTACATGAGCGCGCCCGCGACGAGCGTGGTGACGTGGCTGTCGAGGATGGTCCCGAAAGCGCGCCGAAATCCCATCTCGAGCGCCGACATCACCATGCGTCCGGCGCGCACCTCTTCCCGGATGCGCTCGTAGATCAGTACGTTGGCATCGACGGCCATGCCGAGCGTGAGCGCGATCCCTGCTATACCCGGGAGCGTCAAGGTCGCGCCGAGAAGCGAGAGGGCTGCGATCATTAGGCAGAGATTCAGGAACAGAGCGATATCGGCAAAGAGACCGAACAAGCCGTAGAAAGCGACCATGAAGCCGACTACGAGCACGACTGCGATGGTGCAGGCGAGCTTGCCCGCGCGAATGGAATCGGCGCCGAGGCTCGGACCGACAGTTCGCTCCTCTATGATGGTAAGCGGCGCGGGCAGGGCTCCCGCACGGAGCAGTAATGCGAGATCGTTGGCGGATAGCACGGTGAAGCCGCCGGAGATCACCCCGGATCCGCCAGGAATCGGCTCTCGGATGACGGGAGCACTGATGATCTTGCCATCAAGAACAATCGCGAACTGACGTCCCACATTGTCGCGCGTGGCTTCCGCGAAACGCTGCGTCCCCATGCTGTCGAGCTTGAAGCTCACGACCGGCTGGTTCTCTTGAAACGTCGCCTGAGCGTCGACGAGCATGTCTCCGCTCATGATGACGCGCCGCTTTACCGCGTATTCGACGACGGACCCGCCAGGCCTCCCGCCCTCCTCGAGCGGCAGAAGCTCGTCGCCGGGCGGAATCGTGTCGCTCGTGGCGGGGGCCGCGGCGTCGACGAGCTGAAAGGTCAGCCTCGCGGTTTTGCCGATGATCTGCTTGATGCGCTCGGGGGTTCCAATGCCCGGCAGTTGCACAATGATCCGATTGCTGCCCTGGGTCTGGACGCTGGGCTCTCGGACACCAGTCGCGTCGATACGGCGGCGCACGATCGCAATCGTCTGCTGGAGAGCTTCGGCACTGCGCTGATCGAGCGCGGCTTGGCTGAGGGCCACGGCAACGCGGCCGGCACCATCCACATTCGCGACGAGTCCGGGATCTATCTGTCGGAGCGCGGAAATTACTTCGCTCGCGCGCGATCGGTCGCGCAGAGTGAACGTCAGATCGGTTCCACTGACTTGAAGTCCGCCGGTATATTCGAACCTCATCTGGCGGAATTTCGTGCGCAGATCGTCCGCGACGTTGTTGAGCCAATCTCGGACCACCGGCGCCATCTCGACCTCGTACATGAGGTAAGAGCCGCCGCTGAGGTCGAGCCCGAGACTGACCTGGCGCCGAGGCAGCCACGCCGGCAGGCCGTGGACTGCGCTGTGCGAGACCAGATTGGGCGCCGCGAAGATCAAGCCGAGCAGGCAAATGACGGCGATGATCGCGGTCTTCCAGGGTGAGAAATAGAGCATTGCTCGAAGCGATCGCGACCGGCGCGAGACTCCGCCCATCCAGTAATCGCCGATTTCGGGAATCACGAACGGGCATTCAGGCCGTGCTTCCTATATGGGATCGCTTCGGCGCCAATGCTCGCCCACCGAGCTCGTGAAATCCCCTTCATGAACTTCGCGAACTCAAAGGCCGAGCGGCTCCTCAGTTGAGCGAGAGGCGCGTCGGTCTCACGCGCCGAGCCTCTCCGGGATAAAAAAGACGCATTCGGGCGGATCTGACTGGGACGGCGTCAAGCTCGGATCGAACCGGAACCGCGTGACGCAATAGGGACAAAGAATGGTGTCAGTCTCGCCCATGTTGAGATAGACGTGCGGATGATCGTGCGGCGGCGTGACGCCAATGCAGTTAAACTCGCGGACCCCGATTCGAATCTCCGCGACACCGTCGTCGTTTCTGAATTTCGCGTAAGCCTCGCCGAGCCCAGGCGCAAACCCCGCGGGACCCGGAGCCGAGGAGACCGCCAAGTCTCCGATGCGATCGAGGTTCAGTGTGCCCAATCCGTCACCTCGAGGGACAGCTATTTGATCGCTCCGCCGGTGATCCCCGCGATGAAACGGTCGAGGAAGAGGTTGTAGGCGATTGCAACCGGGATGCTGGCGATCAACGCGCCCGCCATGATCTCGCCCCAGAAGAAGATGTCGCCGCGAATGAGGTCGGTCGCCACGCCGAGCGTGATCGGCTTTTCCGCCGACGACGAGACGAAGGTGAGCGCGTATACGAATTCCTGCAAGGTCAGCGTGAACGTGAAGATGACCACCGTCAGGATGCCCGGCAGCGACAGCGGGATCGCCATCTTGACGAATGCGCCAAACAGGCTGCAGCCGTCGACGATCGCGGCTTCTTCAATCTCGGGCGGCATCGCCTTGAAGAATCCCATCATCAGCCAGGTGCAGAACGGGATGGTGAAGGTTGGATAGACCACCACCAACGACCACATCGAGTTTTGCAGGCCGAGCTCCGCGACGACGCGCGACAGGGGTAGGAAGAGTAGCGTCGGCGGCACCAGATAAGTGAGAAAGATGCCGATGCCGAGCGCCTCGCCGTTGCGCCCGGTCATGCGCGCCAGGCTGTAGGCGGCGGGCAGCGCGGTGACGAGAGTAATTGCGGTGACGCAGAGGCCGATGATGAAGGAGTTCAACAGCCAGGTTGCGAACAACGTCTTCTCGAAGAGATAGCGGAAATGCTCGAGCGTCGGCGGGGCGTTGAACCAGAAGGGGATGTTGGAGACGCTATAGAGGTCGGCGTTCTCCTTGAACGACGTAATCAGCATCCAATAGAAGGGGAATGCCGCCAAAACGAAGAAGAATGTGACGGCGCCGTAGAAGGATGTCTCTTGCAGGATTTTGACGGTGGAAATGCGCTTCATGTCAGATCTCCCGCCGCCGAATGAAGCGCAGCATCGCGATCACCACCACCAGCAGCACCGGCACCATGAACAGCGAAATGGCAGCGCCGTGCGAGACGTCGCCGGAAACGATCCCGGTCTGGAACCCCTGGAAGCCGAGTACCGATGTGGAACCCACCGGCCCACCCATGGTCATCAGAAAGACAACGGAAAGGTCGGTGAAAGTGAAGACGATGCCGAACACCAGACCGATTGCCACGATCGGTAGAATCATGGGCACGATGATCTGGTAGTTCCGGCGCCAAAAGCCCGCGCCGTCAACCGTCGCGGCGTCGAGCACGTCCTGCGGAACCGCAGTGATGCCCGCAAGGAAAATCACGATCGCGAACGGAAAAAACCGCCAAGCATTGACGACGATCACCGACAGCATGGCCAGTGTCGGATCGCCGAGCCAGTTGGGTGCATCCGAGCGGGCGACGATACCGAGCGCGATCAGGGTCCAGTTGATGACGCTGTAAAGCGAATCGAACATCCATTGCCAGGCGACCGTCGCCAGCGCGATCGGCACCGCCCATGGCAGAATGATCATCGCTCGGACAAAACCGCGGCCGGGAAATCGCCGCAGCAGCACCAGCGCGCCGAATTTGCCGAGGATGAGACCGAGGATCTGAGACCCGAATGTGAAGATGAAGGTGTTGTATAGGGTTTGCCTGAACACCGGGTCGTCAATGATATCCTCGAAATTCTCCAGCCCGACGAAGCTCCAGGACGGATCGTAGATCGTGTATGCGCTGACCGAGTAATAAAGGGCCATCAGAAACGGCACACCGACCAGCAGGAGCACGTAAAGGATCGCCGGGGCGACAAAGAAAGAGCCCAGCACGTCGCGCCGATCCAGGATGAATCGAAGGCGTGAGGCCGGCCTGATGACTGATTCGCCGATCGTGACCATTGGTATGCCCCATCCTAGAGACGGCTCGATCGTTTGCCGTCTTTGTCGAAATTGCGCAGCGCGCTGTTGCGGACGGCGAAGGCATGCCACTCGCCGGGGCGGATCCACTCCTCAGCGACGTGCGCAGGCGGAAGCTTTGCGGTGATCACCTGATCGGGATCGAATCCCTCGATCGCGCCGTAGACGATTCGCTCCGAGCCGAGATACTCGGAACGGTCGACGCAGAATTGGAATTCGGTCGAGGCCTCGCCGTTGATCATGTCCCTGGGCAGGAAATTCTCGGGGCGAAATCCGAGATAGCCTCCGCTGCGAGCGACGATATTCATCGGTGGTGTACCGACAAAGGTCGCGACGAAGCGGTCGGCGGGATCGTCATAGATCTCTGAAGGCGTTCCCACCTGCCGCACGATACCGCGGTCGATGACGGCAATGCGATCGCCCATTCCCATCGCCTCCACCTGATCGTGGGTCACGTAGATGGTGGTGACGCCGACCCGCTGCTGGAACTGTTTAATTTCGAGGCGCGCCGAGGCGCGCAATTTTGCGTCGAGATTCGACAGCGGCTCGTCCAGCAGGAGCGCCGTCGGCTCGCGTACGAGCGCGCGGGCAAGTGCGACCCGCTGGCGCTCGCCGCCGGAAAGCTGACGCGGCCGTCGCTCGAGCAGATGCCCGATGCCGAGCAATTGCGAGGCCCATTCGACTTTCCTGCCGATTTCGGCGCGCGCAACCTTCTGGGTGCGCAGCGGAAAGGCGATGTTGTTGCGCACCGTAAAGTGCGGATAGAGGCCGTAGCTCTGGAACATCATCGCCACGCCGCGGGCACGCGGCGGCATGTCGTTGACGATTTCGCCGCCGATCAGGACTTCGCCGCTCGTTTGCTTCTCTAGCCCACAGATGATGCGCAGAAACGTCGTCTTGCCGCAGCCGGAAGGTCCGAGCAGTACCATGAACTCGCCGTCCGGCACGTTCAGGCTGATACCGTTCACGGCGGGGACATCGGCGAATTTTTTGACGATATCCCTGGTCAAAACCGCAGCCATTGAACCTCCCAGAATTCAACGGGGCGCATGCACTCTGCCGTTCCCCGGCTGAGGCTGCTCTTGTTTGCTCCGTCAGTCAGTCGCCGCTCGCACGGAAAGGTCCCGGGCCGCGCAGTATGGCGCAGCCCGGGCACGCAATGTCACGTCTTGCGGAGCCATTTTTTAAAGATGGTCTCACATTGCCGCGTGGCCCACTTGACGGAATCCTCGGCGCTCAGTTGACCCGTCGCTGCCTTCGCCATCATGTCGTTGATGATAAAGGCGTAGTAGATCTCATCCGTCGCCGGTGTGGCCGGCCCCGGATAGCCCGGGATGGCAGACCACTGATCCGAATCCTGCAGGATCGCGAGTTTGTCGTGTGGTGTCGACGTCGGATCGTTCGACAGGATTGGCATCGGCTTCGGCACGAGGTTGGCGAAGCACGGGTTGTTGTAGCCCTCGCTCGCCTTGAAGGCCTCGGGCCAGTTGTCGACGTAGTACTTCAGGAACTCGAGCGCCGCTTCCTTGTTCTTCGCGAATTTCCAGATACCGTAAAATTCGGAAGCAGCACCCATGATCTGCTTCACCGGGCCCTTCGGCGGCTTGATGACGAAGATGTCGTCCGCCAAGGTCTTGTTGAGCTTCTGAGCCGTCCGGTACGCCGAGATCGGGTTGATAATGTATGAGCCGACGCCGGAGTCGATGTACTGGTTGTTGCTGGCATCGTTCCAGGAAAGGACATCCGGTGCCATCGCTTCCTTGTAGAGTGCGGCAACGTATTTGGTCGCCTCCACCGTCGCCTTGCTGTCGAGGACGATCTTCTTGCCGGCCTCATCCTGAATGGAAGCCCCATAGCTCCACAGCAGGCCACGCCAGGTCGTGCTCGGGTCGTTGCTGTGCCCGAGCGAGATGCCCACCGGATGGCCTTTCGCCTTGAGCTTGGCGCCGCCCGTGCGCAGGTTGTCCCAAGTGTCCGGCACGACACCGATCTCGCCCCACAGGCTCTTTTGGTACATGCCCGGGAAGTTGATGTAGAAGTCCGGGAAGGCAGACCAGGTGCCATCATCGGCGTTATAGCCGAGCTGCTTGCCAATGATGCTAACATTCCCGTACTTCTTCTCGGTCTCCTTCACGAGGGCAGACACGTCGGTAAAGAACTTGCGGTACAAATGAGCGCCGCCAGCGCCGTTGAATCCGAAAATATCGTGACCCGATCCGGCTGACGCCTCTGCGGCCGCACGTGCGGGAATGTCCTGCACCGGAACGTGATCGACCGTCACCGCGATCTTGTTCTTTTCGCCCCAGTCCTTGGCGAATTTGTCGAACCACGTATCGAATTCGGGAACGAAGTGGCTCCACTGTATAATAGTGAGCGCCTTGGTGTCGGCCATGGCGCGCGAAATGAATGGTGCAGAAAGCGCCGGCGCCGAGCCGGCAGCAGCAACGGCGAGGCCCGCGTTCCTCAAGAACCGGCGCCTCGTGACAGGCGAAGGCTTTTCCGTACGCATCTTAGGCTCCTCCCTTCTGGCGTGTGACCAGTTCGATGAGGCTAGCCGAGACGGAGGTTTTGCCTCCTCGACTGATACGCAATATGTCGTTCTAGCGGGTTTATTATACTGCGCATGAGCTTCTCCGGGCCAGCGCGTCCGCATTACAGATCGTTCACGTAATCGATTCTAGTGGGTTCTTATCTGGCCTCGCGGAACCAAGAACTCGCGTTCGCTGACGCGTCTCGTCGCTCGCCCCGCCGGCGCACGGCCCCTTTCAGGAACGGCTTGCGGTTTGGCGCCTGCTCATGCCCCCGGAAATCAGGCGACACGACGACGGCCTCGCAAGAGACCCAGCGACAGGTGAGTCAGCCGTGGCACGGAGGCAACGGCGTGGATGCGACGGCCGCAAGGGGTCACAAACGGCCCGAAATCCGCTCTTCCCCGAAAGCAGACCTCGACCTGCCATTGGGGCATGTCGGAGACGTGCTGCCAATGCCGGAAATGCATTGAAGGGTCCTCATACCCGCTGAAGGCGCGATGTCCGCCTTCCAATCTGCTTCCGCCCGATCTCCGTGGGTAGGGTTGATGAGGCGTCCGATCGAATCGGTTTAAACTGGATGGTTCCGTGCCGAAACCGTTACCAAACGCGGGAACTTGCCGCTCTGCCTCTGGTTCTCCTTAACGCTCTTGCCTGTCGATGATCCAGCTTCTCGCCTTCTCCGCCTCTTTCGTTTCAAAGACCCGGATTTCCCCGGGCATGAAAAACCGAAACATGTTGACGGCAAATCGGATCCATTCCACGTCGGTCACCACCGCCACGCGCTCCCAGC
>DATIYT010000046.1:0-12234 GCA_035517495.1 Allostellaceae bacterium
GTCGACCACGGCTTCCGCTTGGGGCGTGCGAGCAACCGTCTGACGGAACATCGCATCGACCGTCGGCGGCCTTTCGCGATAGCAGCGCATTACGCGGCCCCAGTGGTACTCCATCCTCGTCTCGGACATCGAAGGCCCTGCCTCGGAGTGTGCAGCGAATAGTCCGCGATTGCCTCGTGGGGCGCTGTGCTGACGCGTACCGGCAGCGCAGCAGTAGCTCGCAACAGGGATGTGCCTCCTGTCGATGCATTTCTCTGCTTGCCGTTTGGGCAACCAAGTAGTAACGTTCATTGGCGATTGTATCCAATCGACAGGGGTTGTCAACGTGAAGGTGCGACAGGTCATCTCCGGCCTACGGTTTCCCGAGGGTCCAGTTGCTCTCGCCGACGGCAGCGTGCTGGTGGTCGAGATCGCCGGCGGTTGCCTGTCGCGGATCGCCAAAGGCCAGAAAACCGTGGTGACTCAGACCGGTGGCGGGCCGAATGGTGCCGCACTAGGTCCCGACGGACGCTGCTACATATGCAACAATGGTGGGTTCACCTGGAGGGAACGCAACGGCAGCCTTTTGCCGGGAGTGACCGCGGCTGACTACGCCGGGGGGCGCATTGAGGCGGTCGATCTGACGACCGGCACATGCGAGGTCCTCTATCGCACCTGCGGCGACATACCCTTGGCCGGTCCGAACGACATCGTCTTCGATCGTCATGGCGGGTTCTGGTTCACCGACCATGGCCACACGCACCGGCGCACCCGCGACCGCGGGGCGGTCTACTACGCCCAACCCGATGGCACCTCCATCCGCCAGGTGATTTTCCCGCTCGACATGCCCAATGGGATCGGGCTTTCACCGGATGGAAAGACGCTCTATGTGAGCGAGACACTGACCGCACGCCTGTGGGCGTTCGATGTCGCGGGCCCCGGTAGCATCGGCACAGACAAGCGCAACATCCTCGGCGGATTCGGCAAGCTCTGCTTCGGACTTGGAGGCTTGCACTTGTTCGATTCGCTCGCGGTCGACGCGGACGGCAACATCCATGTGGCGACCATACCGGTTGGCATCAGCGTCATCGATCCCGGCGGCAAATTGCTCGAACAGATTCCGATGCCGGACGCGTTTACGACGAACCTGTGCTTTGCCGGTACCGATCACAAAACGGTCTACGTCACGCTGTCATCCACTGGGCAACTGGTAGCTTTCGACGGATCTCGTCGCGGCTTGGCATTGCACACAGGCATCGATTCACCGCCGGCAACTGAGTCGGCAACCACGAGGAGACACTAGATGAGACGATCTCTTGCGACTCTTGGCACAGTTGCATTATTGGCTCTGAGCGCCACGGCCACCGAGGCGGTTGCCGAGCCGGGTGTCGATGACAACCGGATTCTTCTAGGCGGATCGAACGCTCTCACCGGCCCCGTCGCGGCGGTGTGCGCGCCGGCGACATATGGCGCCAAGGCGTGGTTCGACAAGGTCAACCGCGATGGCGGCGTTCAGGGCCGCAAGATCGAATACAACGTGCTTGATGACGGCTACGCGGCGGAGCGCGCACTCGCCAATGCTCGCCGTCTGGTCCAACAAGACAACGTATTCGCGATCTTCGGCGGATGCGCCACTGCGACTTCGGCCGCCATCCTGCAGTTCCTGAGTAGTCAACCCGACGTGCCGTATCTTTTCCCGTGGGCCGGGATGAGCGAGTTGACGGAGCCCACCAAGAAAGGCGTGTTCGCGCTGTTGCCCAACTACGTGTTCCAGGTCAAGGCGATGCTGCCTTACACCATCCAGCATGCAAACCAAAAACCGAAGACTGGCGCCATCTTGATGATGAACGTGCCGGGCGTCGAAGACATGCGCAAAGCCACGCGCGCGGTGTTCGAGGCGAACGGTATCACCGTGGTTTACGACGAGCTCTTCGAAGTCAATGTACCGGATCACACGCCTTATATCCTGCAACTCAAGGCGAAGAACCCTGACATCGTCCTGTTCGGCGATTCCGCCGCTGGAGCGGCCAAAATGTTCCTGACCATGAAGCGTCAGGGCTGGCATCCGCAGACCGGATTCGGCGTAGCGACATTGACGGCTGAGCAGTTCCTCGATCCCGTCGGCGATTACGCGGATGGCTGGCTCTCCGCGGCCGGTGTCGTTTCGCCGCCGAGCGCGCCCGAGGCAAGCGAGTGCAACGATGCGCTGAAGGCCAGCTACCCCGATCAGAAGCCAAACCACTTCACGATGTTCGGATGTCTGGCCGCCAAGATCGGCGTCGAGGCGATCAATCGCGCCGGACGCAACTTGACGCGCCAAGGTCTGATCGCCGCGCTCGAGCACATGCAGAACTACGAGACCAAAATCAGCGGTCCCATCAGCTTCAGCCCGACCGATCACATGGGGACGAATGCGGTCGTGCCCTTCGGTGTCAAAAACGGTCAGTTCATCATCCTGGGGCCGCCACTGCGTCCGGCGCAGTAGGCCCGCCGATGAACTTCGACCTCGCACTCGCAACGGGCGTGGCGGGTATCGTCGGTGGAGCATATTACGCGCTGCTCGGGCTGGCCATCGCACTGATTTACCGCACGACCGCGGTGGCAAACTTCGCGCAGGGCGAACTGGGTACGCTCAGCACCTTTTTGGTCGTGCTCTATGTGACGCGACTGCCACTCGGCCCGACGGTACAGCTCGCCGTGTCGGTGCTGATCGCGGCCGGTATTAGTGCGTTCGTATACATCGCGCTGCTGCGAGCGCGCCGCGGCGCCGACGCGCTAAACCTGACGGTTCGGACATTGGGTCTCTATACATTGATTCACGCAGTGACGCTCTATTTCTGGGGCGCCAATGAGCCGTACACGATGGCCGGCTTGTTTGCCGCAGGGAACATCGACATCGCGGGCTTCGCGCTGGCCTACGACCAGATCGGCACGCTGGTGATCGCAGGTGTGCTGGGGTTGGCACTGTTTGCGCTGTTCCGCTTCACGCGCGTTGGGCTGTCGATGCGCTCGGTCGCGATGAATCCTGAGGTGGCAAGCCTGCTCGGCATCAACGTAGACCGCGTCGCGCTCGTGGTGTGGATGATTGCCGGCGCCATCGGCGCGCTCGTTGCGATGTTGATCGCGCCCGTATCGTTCCTCGGAACCGGTCTCATGCAGCCCTATATCCTCAAGGCGTTCACCGCCGCCGTTCTCGGAGGCCTGAACAGTTTTCCCGGCGTCGTTCTCGGCGGCTTGCTGCTCGGTCTGGTCGAAAGCTTTGCGGCCACCTGGGTTTCAATCACCCTGCGCGAACCCTTCACCTTTGCGATCTTGCTGCTGGTCCTCCTCTTTAAGCCGGCAGGCTTATTCGTGCGACAGCACGCTTCACGCGTATGATTCCCCGCCGCGGAATCCTGGCCGTCCTCGCCGCACTCGTCGCGCTATTTGTCGTCGATCTGTTTGTCGGCGGCTACCCCCGCTACATCCTCACGCTTTGGCTCATCTACAGCCTGTCTGCATTGGGCCTGAACCTCGTAATGGGGTTCGGACGACTTTACTCGCTGGGACATGGCGGGTTCATGTTGGTGGGGGCCTATGGCACCGCCGTTGCCATGAATCACTGGGGATTTCCGGCGCCACTGGCGATCGCGTTCGCCGCCGCGTTCGCTGCGATCGTCGGCGTGTTCGTCGGGCTGCCGGCCATTCGCCTGCGGCACTTTTCTCTGGCCATCGTCACTTTCGCTTTCGGCATCACGCTTTTCCAGCTGGTCAAGAGTTTCGCGTATACCGGCGGGCCTCTCGGTATGTTTCTCAATGTCACGGGATTGCAGGCGCTCTGGCAGGGCCGGCTGCTGTGGTACGCGGCCGCACTCCTCGCGCTGCTTGGACTGGCGATGTCCTACAGCGTCACGAGCTCGCGCACAGGCCGCGCGTTGCGCATGATCGCCGCGAACGAGACGGTCGCGCGGAGCTTCGGCATTCATCTGACCTTTTACAAGCTGACGGCATTCGCTCTCGCGGCGTTGCTCGGAGCGCTGGCCGGCGGCATGCACGCTCTCGTGACCGGTATCGCCGCTCCGGACACTTACGGCCCGGACCTCTCGATTCTCATGTTCGCCGCGGTGATGATCGGCGGCCAGGGGCGCCTGTTCGGACCTTTCCTCGGCGCCGCGTTCGTCGTGGCGATTCCGGAACTGACGCAGGGTGCAGGCGCGCTGGCGCAGATCATCTACGCCGTGCTGTTCATCGCCGTCGTGACCCTCCTTCCGGGAGGGCTGCTCGGCATGCTCGAGACCGGATGGCGGCGTGCAAGCGGTCCCCTCGTCAGGACGGCAGTTGCAGGGCGCGAGGGCACATTGCAATGACGCCCTTGCTCGAATTGCGCCAAGTGGCCGTCCGATTCGGTGGCGTGACTGCGCTCGACGGCGTCGATCTCGTGATCCCTTCAGAGGAAATCCATGGCTTGATCGGCCCGAACGGCGCCGGGAAGACGACATTGCTGAACGTCATCTGTCGTATCGCGCGGCCGCAGGAGGGCACGCTATCTTATGCGGGTCAGGACCTGCTGCTCTTCGAGCCGCAGCGCCTGGCCGGTTTGGGAATCAGCCGCACCTTCCAGAATCTTGCGCTTATTGACGGCGCGAGCGTGATCGACAATGTCCTGATCGGCTTGCACGCGCATCGGCCGGGCGGATTGATCGACGAACTCGCGTGTGTCGGGCGCGGCTGGCGACGGGAGCGAGCCGCTCGCGAGACCGCAATGGCGGCTCTGGCGCCCCTCGGACTCCTGGAACAGGCGGAAATACTGGTTGGGCGACTCAGCTACGGTCAGCGCAAGATGGTCGAGCTGGCGCGGGCATGGGTGGCAAAGCCGCGTCTGCTACTGCTCGACGAACCGACCGCAGGCCTGAACAGCCACGAGATCGAGCAACTGAGATTGACGCTGTTGAGCGCGCGGTCGTCGGACCGGTTGACGATCCTGGTCATCACCCACCACATCGAATTCTTGCTCGGCATGGCGGACCGCGTCACGGTTCTGGACCTTGGCAAGAACATCGCTATCGGCACGCCCGACGAGGTGCGCAGCGACCGCCGCGTCATCGATGCCTACATTGGAAACGCACCATGACGCTGCTCGATGTCAATTCAATTAGCGTCGCACGCGGCGAAGTCGATGTCCTCCGTGGCATCTCCATCACTGTCCAGAAGGGAGAACTCTTGGCGATACTCGGGCCCAACGGTGCCGGCAAGACCACATTGCTGCGCACACTGTCGGGCCTCATAAGGGCGCATGCGGGGACCGTGCGTTTCGATGGCAACGATATCACCGGCGAGCCGCCGCATCGCATCGCGCGCGGCGGATTGGTTCACGTGCCCGAGGGCAGGGGGGTGTTGCCGGAGTTGACGGTGCAAGAGAATCTGGCGCTCGGCATGGTAACGCATGGCTGGCGCGGGCGTAAGCCCGAGCTCGAGCGGATATTCGAGCTGTTCCCGATATTGCGATCCCGGGCAGATCAGTCGGCCGGTATGCTTTCTGGCGGGGAACAACAGATGCTATCGATCGCGCGCAGTCTTCTGTGCCGCCCGCGGTTGCTGATGGTCGATGAGCTCTCACTCGGATTGGCGCCAAAGATTACGTTGGAATTGATGGCGCTGCTCGCGCGTATCAGCCGGTCCGGCCCGACCGTCATGATCGTCGAACAGAATGCCCAGCAGGCATTGCGGTTCGCCGATCGCATCTACGTGCTGTCGCAGGGCGCTGTCGCGCTGTCGGGCAGCTCGGCCGAGCTCGCGCGCGATCCGGAACTGCTGGCGGCCTATCTGGGCCGTGCCTGAGCCGTGGAAAAATATCGATGAGCCCACAAATCCCTCCGCCCATCCTCGTTAAAGGCCGGCCTTCTCCCTGGCACGACGCACCGGCGCTGCTGCGCGACAAGGCCTTGCAGCACGGTGGCAAGATCTTCTGCGCCATCGATGGGCGCGAGCTCAGTTATGCGGAACTCGATCGTCTTTGCGATCGCGTCGGCGCGAATCTGTCGGCCGCCGGTATCGGCAAAGGCGACTGTGTCGCCAGCATGATGTTCAATTGCGCCGAGCAAGTGTTCGGCTGGATCGGTGCCAACCGCATCGGCGCAATCTGGGCGCCGTTCAATGCAAGCCTCGCGGGAGACGATTTCGCATACACGCTGCGCGATAGCGGTGCGCGAATTCTCATCGTCGATGCGGAAAATTCGCATAAGATCGCGACGCTGCCGACGGATCTACGAGCTGGTGTGCGGTTCTATGTCGTCGGCAAGGACGATGTCGCAGGCGCAGCGCCTTTCGGCAAACTTCTTGTCGAGACCACAGGCCCATTGCCGGCTGCAGCGCTCGGACCGGGTACGCCAGCGATGATTCTCTATAGCGGCGGCACGACAGGCATGCCGAAGGGGGTACTGCTGCCGCATTTCTCGTTCGTTTGCGTCGGCTTTCGGTACGGCGAAGTGCTGAGCGTCAGCGCCGCGGATCACCACTACACGACGCTCCCGATGTTCCATGCGAGCGGAATCCAGCTCGGGATCATCGGACCGCTGCTCAACGATATGACGTCAACGATCGATCGCCGTTTTAGCGCGTCCGGCTTTTGGCAACGCGTACGCTCCTGCGGCGCCACGGTGATCGACCCGATCGGCACGATGATGACCGCCCTGATGCAACAGCCGGCATCGGCCGCCGACCGCGAGCACCGCGTTCGCATCTCCACCGGGGTGACTGGTCAGATACCGCCGCAGGTGCCGGCCGAATTTTCACGCCGCTTCGGTATCCGCATCGTCGACATCTACGGGCTCACCGAGTGCGGTGCTGCAATGGCAACGAGCAATATCGCTCAGGTCCCTGGCTCGGTCGGGCATCCGAACGGCTGGTCGGAGATCGCCATCCTCGACGAGCACGATAACCGGCTTGCTCCGGGCGCGGTCGGCAAGATCGTCTTGCGGCCGACAGTTCCGTACTCGTTCATGCTCGGCTACCACAAAAATCCCGCAAAGACGGCGGAAACATTCCGCAACCTCTGGGTACACACTGGGGATCTCGGGCGGCTCGACGAGGCGGGCAACCTGTTTTTCGTTGGCCGCGAGGCGCACTGGATTCGCCGTCGCGGAGAGAACATCTCGGCACATGAGATCGAGACCATTCTCAGTCAGCACCCAGGCGTTCGCGAATGTATTATCATTGGCGTCCCCTCGGAGCTCGGGGAGGAAGACGTCAAGGCCTGGGTGATTCGAGCCGACAACCGGCCGTCGGAGGAAGAGCTGGCGCGCTGGTGCATAAGCCGCATGGCGCCGTTCAAGGTGCCGCGGTATTTCGAATTTACGGACACATTCCCCCGCTCAGCGACCAAGCAAGAGGTCGAGCGAGCCAAGTTGAAGCAGCTCGGCAACGAAAAAGCTTGGGACCGAGAGCATCACCTCGGCCGACTCTCCGGCCAGGGAAGTAGAGGACAGCGCTCCTGATGCCACGTACCAAACCCGACCCAGCGCGCCGATCGAAGGCTGGCGATCCGTCGCTGGCGGCGAAGGTCGAGCGCGCGTCGCTGCGCGAAAACTCGGTGCTGAGCGAACTCCAAATCGGCAAGGATGCGCGCACGCTCGGCGCCAACGTCACCAACGCCCTACGCAATGCGATCATTCGCGGCAGGCTGCCTCCGGGACAGTCGCTCGGCCAGGAGTACCTGGCACGGTTGTTCGACGTCAGCCGAGTACCCATTCGCGAATCGCTGAAGCAATTGGCGGCGGAAGGCCTCGTCGAATTAGAACCGCACCGAGGTGCAATAGTCGCCAATTTATCGCTCGATGAGCTCGACGAGTTGTACGCCATTATCTGGGCCCTGGAATCGCTGGCCGCGCGCATCGGAGTGCCGCGGCTTTCGGACGCTGATCTATCGATGATGGCACAGATGGTCGATCGCCTCGAGATCGTCTCCGATCCCGTCGATTGGTACGAGCTGAGCGTCTCCTTCCATCGCGTGATTTTGGTCGCGTCGCGCTGGAAACAATGTCTGCGCATCGTTGATGAATGCCGGAAGAATATCGGCCGCTATATCGTCGAGGAATCCTTCTTCTCGGCCCATGTGGCGGATTGGCGGCAACGCAATCGTGCGCTGTTCGAAGCTTGCAAACGCCGCGACGTCGATGCGGCGTTGCAGGCGCTCGATGTCATGCGGCGGTTCTCGACCGCGCAGGTTCGCGATCACGTCAAGGAGTTGCTCGGGTCGCGCCAAGCCCCGGCTGTCTGACAGCACGACCGGGTAGGTTGCGCCGCGATACTCATGGGAACCATGCGATGGCAGGTAGAAACCTAATACTCATTGCGGGGGCTTTGGGTGTCGTGGGTCGGAGCGCCCTCCGGTATTTCGAGTCTCTGCCGGACTGGGCCGTTGTCGGCTTGTCCAGGCGAAAGCCGGACTTCGCTTCGTCTGCGCGGTTCGTTGAGGTGGATCTCACGGATGCAGATGGGTGCAAGGCAAAACTCGCGGACACCGGTGCAATCACCCATGTTCTTTATTGCGCCAACTACGAGAAACCGCAGTTGGTCTCGGGTTGGCTCGAACCCGATCACGTCGCCGTCAATCTTGCCATGCTGCAGAATCTGATGAATGGGATCGGCGACAAGGTCGGTACGTTGAGGCACGTGGTCCTCATGCAGGGCACCAAGGCCTATGGCGCTGCGGCCGGACCGATAAAGATCCCCGCGAGGGAAAGCGATCCACGATATCTGGCGCCGAACTTCTATTACGCTCAGGAAGATTATCTCAAGGACGCCCAACGCGGATCGAGCTGGTTCTGGACGATCCTGCGACCTCAATGGGTTTGCGGCTTCGCGATCGGCGGTTCGATGAACGGAATGGCGGCGCTCGGCACATTAGCCGCGATTTCGCGCGAGCTCGAGCAGCCGCTCCGCTTTCCCGGAGATCACGCCCGACTTGTCGAAGCCACGGATGCAGGGCTTTTGGCAGCGGCTGTCCATTGGTCGATGGAAAGTCCCGATTGCCGAAACGAGACGTTCAACATCGTCAACGGTGACTGCTTCACCTGGGGCAATCTGTGGCCGCGCGTAGCCAAATTGTTCGACATGGAGTGCGGACCCGCCTTGCCGCATCGCCTTGCCAGGGTCATGTGGGATAAGGCGGCAGTCTGGGATCGGATCGTCAGGCGCCATGGCCTCAAGTCTTATGGACTGAGCCAACTCGTTCCCAATTGGGAGTTCGCGGACAACTTGTTCGGATATCGCGCACCGCCGGAGCCGCTCCTGATGAGCGGTATCAAGGCTCGCAAACACGGATTCGGAAATTGCCAGGATTCAGAGGAAATGGTGCTAAACTGGCTGCGTTTCATGCAGGCGGAAAGTGTGATTCCTCGGTAGCGCATCCCGTCCGTGTCGAACCGACCAGCCGCTCCGAATAGCCGATAGAGACAGACAAAGATTAATCGGTCTGTAGACTGGTGAGCGCCAACTTGTGCCTGCACCGGGCAGTGATCGGTAGGGAATCATGACTTGGAACGCCCGCCAATAGTTCCGGTTGCGGGTCGCCGAAGCGAGTTCGATGATCGCTCAGATTGGAACTACAGCAGGAGTCAACTGTCGGTGGTTGCGGGTCCCCGCAACCAAATCTTCCTCGCTACATCAACACACTACGAACATCGCCCGGCCGCTCCGCCGGGCGGTGCCACGTCTGTGTCCGATGGGTGTCCGAAAAACGCACGTCCGCGAGTGTCCTCCGTTGTCCGAGATACTGTCGCTGAATGCCTGCCGCTGTGCCGGTGCGCACCCACGTTGACAATCTAGCGGGACTTCCTAACTCTCCCAGCACTCTCAGGCCGAGAGTGCCAAATAGCCAATCAGAAGGGGCCTCCCATGAAATTCCGTCCTTTGCAGGATCGCGTTTTGGTCCGCCGGATCGAGCAGGAAGGCAAGACCGCCGGCGGCATCATCATCCCCGATACAGCCAAGGAGAAGCCCCAGGAGGGCGAGGTGATCGCGGTAGGCTCGGGCGTTCGAGGCGAGGATGGCAAGATTCATCCCCTGGACGTGAAGGCCGGTGACCGGATCCTCTTCGGCAAGTGGTCGGGCAGCGAGGTCAAGATCGATGATGAGGACCTCATCATCATGAAGGAATCCGACATTCTGGGAATTATCGAGGGCACCGCGTCCAAGCGGAAAGCCGCTTAACGGAGATAGAGAACCATGGCTGCAAAAGACGTTCGGTTTAGCGGCGATGCGCGCGAGCGGATGCTCCGCGGCGTCGACATTCTGGCACACGCGGTGAAGGTGACCCTGGGTCCCAAGGGCCGCAACGTCGTGCTCGACAAGTCCTATGGCGCACCGCGCATCACCAAGGATGGTGTGACGGTGGCGAAGGAGATCGAGCTCTCCGATAAGTTCGAGAACATGGGTGCGCAGATGGTCAAGGAGGTCGCCTCCAAGACCAGCGATCAAGCCGGGGATGGCACGACCACCGCGACGGTGCTCGCCCAAGCGATCGTGCGCGAGGGCGCCAAGGCGGTGGCTGCGGGCATGAACCCGATGGATCTCAAACGCGGCATCGACCTCGCAGTGGAAGTCGTCGTGGAGGATCTGAAGAAGCGCTCTAAGAAGGTCTCGACCAATGACGAGATCGCTCAGGTCGGCACCATCTCGGCCAATGGCGACAAGGAAATCGGCGAGATGATCGCCAAGGCCATGCAGAAGGTGGGCAACGAAGGCGTGATCACGGTCGAGGAGGCGAAGAGCCTGGAGACCGAGCTCGACGTGGTCGAGGGCATGCAATTTGATCGCGGCTACATCTCGCCCTACTTCGTGACCAATGCCGAGAAAATGATTGCGGAGCTCGATGACGTCTACATTCTGCTCCACGAGAAAAAGTTACCGGGCCTCCAGACTATCCTGCCGCTCCTCGAGTCGATCGTGCAGTCGGGCAAGCCGCTGCTAATCGTCGCCGAGGACGTCGAGGGCGAGGCGCTCGCGACACTCGTCGTCAACAAGCTCCGCGGCGGCCTCAAGGTCGCGGCGGTGAAGGCGCCGGGCTTCGGCGATCGCCGCAAGGCGATGCTCGAGGACATCGCGGTGCTGACGGGCGGGCAGCTCATCTCCGAGGATCTCGGGATCAAGCTCGAGAACGTGACCCTCGACATGCTCGGCAAAGCGAAGCGGGTGCGCATCGAGAAAGAGAACACCACGATCATCGACGGCGCCGGCAAGAAGAAGGACATCGAGGGGCGGATCGGGCAGATCAAGGCGCAGATCGAGGAGACCACCTCCGACTACGACCGCGAGAAGCTGCAGGAGCGGCTTGCGAAGCTCGCGGGCGGCGTGGCGGTGATCCGGGTCGGCGGCGCGACCGAGGTCGAGGTGAAGGAGCGCAAGGATCGCGTTGATGACGCGATGCATGCGACCCGCGCCGCGGTCGAGGAAGGCATCGTCGCCGGCGGCGGCTCCGCTCTCCTCTACGCCACCAAGGCGCTCGCCAAACTCAAGCCCAGCAATCACGACCAGCAGGTCGGCATCGACATCGTGCGGCGCGCGATCCAGATGCCGGCGCGTCAAATCGTTGAGAATGCCGGGTCGGACGGCTCGGTTGTGGTGGGTAAACTCATGGAGAGCCACGACACCAACCACGGCTTCGATGCACAGACCGGCCATTACGTCGACATGGTCAAGGCCGGCATCATTGACCCGACGAAGGTGGTGCGTCTCGCCTTGCAGGGCGCCGCTTCGGTCGCCGGGCTTCTCGTCACCACCGAGGCCATGGTCGCCGAGAAGCCAGAGAAAAAAGAGTCCATGCCGGCAATGCCTCCCGGTGGTGGGATGGGGGGCATGGACTTCTAACCCGATTAATCCACACGCCTTCGCTTCCGGGGTCGCGGGCAGCGCTTGCGACCCCTTTTTTTCAAGGATCTTTAGCGAGAAAATGGCCTGATGGGGACCGTCCACAAATCGGGGCATGGGCCTATATCATTGCCGGGCGCACAACACGGCGGGTCGGCAAGAAGGATGGCTGGCGAAGCTGGGTCATCTACCGCGGTATCGTTCGGGCCTTTCCGACTATCTCCCCGCCAGCGGGTCTTGCTCGAGGCGGGCAAGCCTGTTCGTGTGGGCAGCCGTGCTCTCGATCTCCTGATTGCTCTGCTCGAACGGCCGGGCGAACTGCTCAGCAAGGATGAGCTCATCTCCCGCGTCTGGCCGACGACCCACGTGGCCGAGGGGAATCTGAAGTTCCAAATCGCCAATTTGCGGCGG